>NZ_JBEOSP010000020.1:0-105092 GCF_040303105.1 Kitasatospora sp. NPDC096128
CCCGCGGAGCGGGTCCCTACGGCCCGTTGGGCCTCCGTTCGCGATCGCCCGCTGGGCGATCGGCGGACCCGCTCCGCGTGTCCGCACCCGGGCTTCGCCCGGGTGGGCCCGGCGCTTCGCGCTCGGGCTGGCATCACTCCGCTTCGCTCCATGATGCCCGTGGCTAATGCCTGCTCAAGTCATTGAGCTGGTCTTTTGGCTGATCTCACAACGGGCTGACTGGGGTGATGGGTGCCGCGCTGGGGCGCGTGCGGGTCGGCTTCACTTCTACCAGATTGGTCTAGACCGTGGTCCAGTCCACTGTTTCGACCCCTCGGGGGTCCGGTGTGCGCTACCCTCGAAGGGTGAGCAACGATCCTCGGTGTATCAGTCTTGAAGTGTCAGGTGATCCCGCCGGATGCGGGGTCCGGATCCGTGTTTTCGAGTGTTCGCCGGAATTCGTGACCGGGGACTGATATCCTGCCGGATGGTCGCTTCTATCGGGCTTGATTTCCGGTCGTCTCGATTCCCGGTCCGATCCGTCGAATGTATCAGTACGGCACTGTCAGCATTTCCCGCGTGGTCCCTGGTGTGGGCTCGGGAATGGGTGAGGGGAGACACGTCTTCGTGAACGTCGTGAAGCCTGGCCTGATGGCCGCTCAGTCCGCCGCCGGCATCTCGCTGCGCGGGCACCAGGAGGAGGCTCTGGAGGCCATCGTGCGGGGCCTGACGCCCCGTCCGGGGCACCTGACCCCGGGTGGGCTGCGGGTGACGGTGCAGATGGCCACCGGCTCCGGGAAGTCGTACGTCGGGGCCGCGGCCGGGCAGAAGCTCGCCCCGCGTGGGACGGTGCTGGTGGTCGTCCCGACCTTGGACCTGCTGGTGCAGATGATCGGCTCGTGGCGGGCCGCGGGCCGCTCCGGGGACATGCACGCCGTCTGCTCGCTGATCGACTCCGAGCTGCCGTACGGGGTGATGGCGACCACGAGCCCGCTGATGATCGGCATGTGGCTGTCCCACGCGGCCAAGCACCGCCGGCCCACCACCCTGTTCGCCACCTACACCTCGGTCGGCGCGGTTGCCGACGCCTACGCCTACTGGGCGCAGCGGGCGGGTTCGGAGGGTGAGGTGCTGCCGCCGCTCGCCCTGATGGTCTGTGACGAGGCGCACCGGTCCTCGGGGAGCGTGGAGAAGACGTGGACGGTGGTGCACGAGCAGGGGGAGATTCCGGCGGAGCGGCGGCTGTACATGACGGCGACGCCGCGGATCTGGGCGCCGCCCAGCAGTGCCATGCGGCGGCGTGAGGATGCCCTGCAGCCGCTGCCGGAGGAGCTGGCGGTGTCGATGGACGACCAGCGGATCTACGGCCCTCACGTCTACTCCCTGGGGCTCGCTGAGGCGATCGACCGCAAGCTGCTGGCGCCGTTCGAGGTCGTGGTCCTGGAGCTGCGCGACCCCCTCGGCGACCGGAAGGCCGCCGAGCGGCAGGGCGTGCCGTGGGGACCGGGCGTGGGTGAGGCGCTGGACGGGAGTGAGGACGAGGTGCCGGCCGAGCGGATCGCGGCGATCCAGGCCGGGCTCGTCAAGACGATGGTCGAACGGGGCCTGGAGCGGTGCATCACGTTCCACAACCGCACGATCGAGGCCCGCTACTTCGCGGAGACGCTGAACCAGACCGTCGAGAAGCTGCACTTCGACAATCCGAAGAAATATCCGGAGGAATTCTGGGTTCAGTGGCTCTCCGGTGAGCACGACGTGGATTTCCGCAAGGAGGTCATCGCCGAATTCGGGGGCAGCGGTGAGGAGGACGGTCTGCGGCACCGGATTGTTGCTCAGTGCAGGGTGCTCGGCGAGGGAGTGGATATCCCGGACGCTGATTCTGTTCTCCTGCAAGGCCGGGGAAGCATGGTGGATATCGTCCAGGCCATCGGCCGGGCCCTTCGCATGAAGCCCGGCCAGGGAAAGACAGCGAGCCTGATCGTGCCGGTCTTCCTCAAGCCCGGAGAGGAGCCCGGGGATATTCTGGAGTCGGACAGTTATGGTCCGCTGGTTCGTATTTTGACGGCTTTGAGGTCGCATGACGCACGGGTGGTGGAGGCCCTCGCGGTGCCGCAGAAGTCGGGCAAGCGTACGAAGGGGCGTAGCGCGGAGGCTGTCTCAGGTCCTGGTGAGAGCTGGTCTGGTGAGGTTGGTGCGGGTGGTGGTGGGGCGTTCACGTTGCCGGTGCGGTTCCAGTCGCCGGTGGATGAGAACGTGTTGGCGCTGTTCATCGCCTCGCGGGTGCTGACGGGTGAGAACCAGTTCTGGCGGGAGGGGATCAACCACGCCCGCCGGTGGTTCGAGGAGACCGGAGGACTCGATGTTCCCTATTCCGCGATGGTCGGGGAAGAGGGAAAGTTTCCGCTTGGAAAATGGGTTTCTGATAGGCGTTGTGAGCATTCTCGTGGTGAATTGGCGCGCCACCGGGTCGACATGCTCGATGCGCTCGGGATGATCTGGTCGGTCTCCGACGCCCGTTTCGAGGCCGGTCTCGACTGGGCCCGGGTCTGGGCGAAGGAGCACGGCGGTTCGCTGGCCGCGCCGGCGCGGGCGTCGGTCGGCGGGTACGCGGTCGGCACGTGGCTGTCCGAGCTGCGGGCCGCCGCGCAGGTGCCGACCGGGGAGCCGGGCGCGCTCGCGCCGGAGCGGCGCCGGGCGCTGGAGGAGATCGACCCCTTCTGGTGCCCGGTGTGGCCGATCACCTGGCAGCGCGCGTACGCGGTCGCCAGGTTGTGGTGGCTGGAGGCCGACGGCCGCGTCGACTGGCCGTCGCTGCCGCTGGAGACCGTGTACGAGGGTGAGCAGCTCGGCCGCTGGGTGCGGGCGCAGCGGGCCGGCTGGCCCGGCCTGGAGGAAGACCAGCAGGGCCTGCTCGCCGCGATCGGCATCGAGGAGGACCAGGAGCTCGCCACCGCACGGGCTGCGGCCGCGACCAAGCCTAAGGTGTCGCGCGCCGACCGGTTCGGCGCCGGCCTCGCGGCGCTGGCGGCCTTCGTCGAGCGCGAGGGCCACGCGAAGGTACCGCGCACGCACAAGGAGGGCGGCACGTCGCTGGGCACCTGGCTCAACAACCAGAAGGCCCGGCGGGACAAGCTGAGTGAGGAGCAGCGTGGGCAGTTGGAGGCCCTTGGGGTGGCCTGGTAGAGCCGTACCCGCCGGGGTCGGCGGGTACGGCTGGCCTGTACGCTGCTTCGGCCCCGAGAAGGCGTTGGAGGCCGTCACCCTGCTGTGGGTGGCGGCCTCCAGGCGTTGCTGGCGCCAGGCACGCCAAAAGTCGTCTTCCTTCAGACAGTGGTCGCCGCGTTCGCCGTGCTCCCGTCCTCAGCCTGAGTGGGCCGGGCGGCCTGGATCGCCTCCTGCAGCGCGGCGAAGGCCTGCTCGGCGTGGGCCCGCACGCTGTCCCACGCGGTGGTGAAGTCGGTGATGGGGAAGTCGAGGCCGAGGTGCTCGTGCGCTTGGAGCAGGGCGGGGGCCGGCTTGGTGTGGATGGTGGAGTTCCGCAAGTGGCGTATCTGGTCCAGGGTGTGCACGGCTTCGCGGACGACGTTCTGGTCGATGGCGGGCAGTTGGGCGACCAGGTGTTGTTCGAGTCGGCCGAGGGCGTGCGGCGGGTTTTTGCCCGGGACCTTGAGCTTGCCGAGGAGCTCAGCGAGAACGGTCACGCCGGTGTGGAAGTCGGCTTCGGTGGCCGCGGGCAGGGCGAGGCGGCTGGAACGGTCCATCGGCGGGCGGTCCACCATCGAGGTGCCGACGACCAGTTCGTGGGTGACGTCGAGGAAGTTGGCCGCGCGCAGCAGAGCCCGGGGATCCCCGTACGGCAACGTGGCCAGGGGCTCGGGCTGGGCGAGGGCGGCCGAGACGGCCGTGAGGTAGTCGTCGGTGGTGTGGAAGTCTGCGGCGGAGAGGTAGCCCAGTGTGGCGTTACCGGTGCCCGCGCCGGGGGAACGGGAGAAGCGCAGGCCCGGCCATTCGTGTTCGGCCACGGCGGCTGCCCAGGGAAGGTAGATGGAGCCGCCATCGTCGCCAGAGCCATGAATCGCTTCCGCGAGGCCCATGTTGAGGTTGGGCACGTCGAAGGGGTGTCGCAGGATCTCTTCCTGCGCCTTCGTCAGGGCGCGCATGTAGGCGAGCAGCGCGCGGGTGATCCCGACCGCAATGTCCCCGTCGGCATGGTGGAGGCCGGCGACGGTCAGCCACACCTCCGCTTCCGGCGGGATATGTGTGCCCTGATGGTGCCAGCCGACCGCGCCGTACCCGTCCCCGCCGGCGCGCAGATGGCGTCCGAGGGTCGGGAAGCTGTGCAGCACGGCTGCGGCGTTGTGACCGGCGCGGCGCATCACGTACTCGACGTAGGCGTAGACCGGGAACCGCTGGCCTTGCTGGAACGACTTCCAGATCGTGTTCACCAGGAGGGACTGCGGTTCGTCCAGGGGGTCCAGGAGGCTACTCAACACCATCTCCAGCGTGGCTTCGTCGGCGGCGTCCTCGTGTCGGAGGCGCGCCCGGGGCCGCCTATCCTCCTCCGCCAGCATGGCCGGGCGCTCGTACTTTTCCCTCCCCGGCTCACCACCAGGCCGGTTCGACGTCGGCGTCCTGGTCGTCGTCTTGGCCGCGGCCAGCGACCTGGTGGCCAGCTTGCAGCGCCTGGGTCTCATCGCGGAGCAGCTCGGTGATCCAGTCGGCGACGCCGGCGGGGAGGCGCACGGTGCGCTGTTCGATTTCGTACGGGGTGCCGATGGTCAGCCAGACGTCGGCGGCGGCGCCCGTGCCGGGTGCGGCGGCGCGGTCGGCGAAGGTCTCCAGGGCGTCGGCGAGGTCGGTGGCGGCCGCCTCGCTGTCGTTGTCGGTGTTCACCAGCTCGCCGAGCCGTGGGGGTCGGTCGGCTCCGGGCTCTGGCGGATCGCGTTGGGGTGGTGGAGATACCAGCCCCAGTCGTCGAACCCTGCGCCCCAGCGGACCAGTGCGACCCAGGTGGTGGAGCCCTGGTGCAGGCGCCAACTCTCCACCCTGCCAGGCCGCCAACGGCCGCCGAGGCGGATCTGCACCCACCGCCAGCGGGGCTCGGCGTCCCAGCACCGGCCGGGCCCGGACATCAGCTCGCGCGGCGCCCGCTCGGCGTCGCCGGGCTGGTGCTCCGGGTGGCCGGGGTGGGAGCGGGAGAACGGAACTGCGCTGGTCACAACCCCACGGTAAATCGAACAGGCATTCCTATTCAAACGCTGGGGCGGCGCTTGCGAGGGCCAGGGCCTGCGTGTCGCGCAAATCCGGCAGACACCTGTCGCGCAGGCCTGGCTCTGCAGCCTTCCCCGTGAGGCTCAGCGGATCAGCTTGTTCAGCACGGGGACGCTGACTCCCAGACCGGTCAGACCAGCGAGGACCGCGCCTGCGGCCGGCCCGCCGCTCAGGAAAGTCAGCCCGCCGACGATCATGCCGATGAAGGCCGCCGCGAGGAGGACAATGGCGGCGTGCATAGTCAGGAACGGCCCAGGATCCGGCTGGGACTGCGGGGGCGGGGCGGACGAAGTCACTGTCTCCTCCATGGTCTTGTCGGTAATTCAGACGCCCGCTTCTACGTCTCGCCGGGCCAGGTACCCCACGGTCGATTTCACCCGGAGCCGCTCTAAAAGATCTAGAAAAAAGTCCGTGGGGTACCAGGGGTAGGGCCACTTACAAGGGGGCGAACTCGGTTTCGGCGCAGCCTGGGAGCTTGCGAGCGGGGTGGGCCGGGGCCGACTTCGGCCCCTTTCACTCTGAACGGGCCGAGGAGACGACCGAAAGGGGAGGCGATGCAGGGCGACGACGCGGGCGGGCAGTTCGCGGCCGCGCGCGCCCGGGACCTACAACCCGAAGGCCGGTCACATAAAACAGATCTTGGCGCGCCCCTGTCGTCGGACGTCTTCCTGGCCAAGGAGTCCCGCCCCGGCCAGGAGGCGCAGAAGCTGCAGGAGAGCATCGACCGGCGGATGGCCGACCAGCGCATCGTCCAGTTGCTGACAGAGAGGAATTTCGAGGGCGAGCAGTACGACAGGTTCGTCACCGAGCTCGTCCGCTACGGGATCGCCGTGCTGCGGGCCTGGATGCACTCCGGGTACATCTTCAAGCTCGTCGCGCAGCGCGGCTTCGGTCTCAGCCCGCACGAGCTGGAGCTGGAAGAACTGCACCGCAACAGCGACCTGCGGGAGGAACTGGCCAGCATGACCATCGCGCGCGCCCTGCCGCGCTTCCGCCGTCAGGCGTTCGTTGAAGGCGGATGGCGCTTCGACGGCGGCGCCAGCATCACCACCTACTTCATGGGCGCCTGCGCCTACGACTTCCCCAACGAGTTCCGCCTGTGGCGCACCAGCGAACGACGCCAGTCCCTGGCGCTCCGCCGCCAGCAGGCCGTCTACGAGGAACCGGTCCGCACCGTGAGCGTCGCCGACGAAGTTCTCGGCAACCTGCGCGTGGTAGCCGACATCAAGGGACTCGATGACCCGCGGGTGCGAGCCGCCGTGGCAATGACCATCGACGGCTACACGCAGGAGGAGATCCGGGAGGTTCTGGACGCCAAGACCGTCCGGGCCATCGAGGGACTGCTCTACCGGTGGAGAACGAAGGCCAAGCGAGAAGAGGAGCGTGGTCACCGTGGATGACGACCAGGACTTCGAAGCGCTGCTGGAACGGTCCTCACTCGGGTCTAAGGGCGCCCGTCAGCTGCGGGCGCGCACCACACCGGAGCGGGCCGACAACATCCGGCGCATCATCGAGCTGCTATCCCTCGCCGAGCGTCCCGACCTGACTGCGGCCGAGCGTGAGAACGCCGCCCGGAAGCTGGTCGGCCTGGCCCACTCGATCGGCAACCCGCAGTGGTGGTACCGCCTGGCGGACGCGGTCGGCCACGTGCACACTCTGACCGAGCTGTCGGAGCTACTCGAGGAAGCCGGCGACCTCCCGGGCGCAGTGACGCTGTACATGGCAGCGGCCGATGCCAGCCATGCCAGTGTCTCGGCGAAGCTGGCGACGCTGACGAAGATGCGTGAGAAGGTCGAGGACTTCGAATATGTGGCGGTGTTGAATCGCGCAGCCATCGATGTTCTCCGCGCCGACGCTGCGGCGCGCAAGGAGCCACGCGACATCCAGGCAAGTAAGATCACATTCTACCTGTATCACCTCCAGCAGGGCGGGGTGTACGCGATGGTCCTCCAGCTCGCTCGTCACCCCGAGGACGTCTACCTGGTCATGGAGAACCTTCCAGAAGACCAGCTCAACGCTGTGCAGAACTGGTTGCGGACCACGTCGCAGGAAGCCGACGGTGGTGAGGAAGCCATCCAAGAGCTCGTCTCACCCCGACGACTGGCAGCAGGGGTCGTCAAGGCGATACTGAACATCAAGTCGTTCAACGAGCACGTCCACCACTGAGGTTGAGCCGATCTCACTCCGAACAAGGTGGCTCCAGCGATGGGCCGAGGCCCCTGCGCTCGCCCAGGTGTGCTGGGACCTCGTTGAACGCCGGCCAGCCGGGCAGCGCGGTCAGGGCCTGCGGTTGAGCAGCAGGGCGAGGAGGGTGCGGGCTTCGCGGCGGCGGGCGGGGTTGGGGGCGGTGATGGCGGTGAGCGCGAGGGCGGTGAGGGTGAGCAGGTAGCCGGTGGCCGAGGTGGCCAGGGCAATGGCGGCGGGGTCGTAGGCGGGGGACATCGGCGTCTCCGTTCGGGTGGGGTCCGCCCGCGCCAGTTCGGCGCGGGCGGGGATCGGCGGGCGGGTGGGTCAGCGGGAGGCCAGTTCCTGGAGCTGGTCGGCGATGGCGTCGGTGGGCAGGCTCGAAAGGCTCACTCAGAGGCGAGTTGAATTTGCGAACGGTGAATTGGCGCGCCACCGGGTGGAGATGCTGGAGCAGCTCGGCATGATCTGGTCCGTGAGCGATGCGCGGTTCGAGGCCGGGTTGGACTGGGCGCGGGTGTGGGCGAAGGGGCACGGCGGTTCGCTGGCGGCGCCGGCGCGGGCGGCGGTCGGCGGGTACGCGATCGGGGCCTGGCTGGCGGGGCTGCGGGCGGCGGCCGAGGTGCCCGAGGGCGAGCCGGGGGCGCTCGACCCGCAGCGGCGGGCCGCGCTGGAGGAGATCGACCCGTGGTGGTGCCCGGCCCGGCCGATCGTCTGGCAGCGCTCGTACGCCGTTGCCCGGCAGTGGTGGCTGGAATCTGACGGCCGGGTCGACTGGGCCGGCCTGCCGGTGGAGACCGCGTTCGAGGGCGAGCAGCTCGGCCGGTGGGTGCGGGCGCAGCGGGCCGGCTTCGCCGAGCTGGACCAGGAGCAGCGGGACCTGCTGGCGGCGCTCGGGATCGGGGAGGACCAGAAGCTGGCCGCCGCGCGGGCGGCCGCGGCGAAGCCGAAGGTGTCTCCCGCGCGGACCGGTTCGGTGCCGGCCTGGCGGCGCTGGCGGCCTTCGTCGAGCGCGAGGGGCACGCTCGGGTCCCGCGCACCCACAAGGAGGACGGGACGTCGCTGGGCACCTGGTTGAACAACCAGAAGGCAAGGCGGGACAAGCTCAGCCCGGAGCAACTCGGGCAGCTGGAGGCCCTCGGGGTGGCCTGGTAGGTCCGGCCCCGCTCGGGTCCGGTGTGTCCGTGTCCGGCTGTACGCTGCGGGTGCCCCGAGAAGGCATTGGAAGGCCGTCACCCTGGTGGCGGCCTTCCGGCATCTGAGCGGCCGGTGCCGTGCCGTGCCAGGCCCGGGCCGACGGATGCGAAGGCCTCTTCCCAGCGCTATTGCGTGGGAAGAGGTGTCGCTCCGGCCGACCGGCTTGCCCACCAGAGCTGACCTGCCCGGACGCCTCTGACCGCCGAGCATGGGGGCGACCTCCGGTGCAACCGGCGAAGCAACCGTCCAGCCAACTGTCCAGCACACCGTTCAGGCAACCCCGGCCGGGGCCGGGCACGGACAGCCGCCGTCCGAAGAGTTCACCGGCGGTCAGGACGCCGGCACGGGCCGGCCGCGCCGTAAGCGTCGCCGTACCGGCTCGGTGCCGCGGGGAAGGGCAACGCGCGGATCCCCTGCACCCTGATCACACTGCTGCGCCGCGCCCGGGTGGGGCGCAGCAGTGTGATCAGCGGGCGTGGTTGATGAACATGCGGGATCCGTCGTGCAGGTCGAGGGTGGCGCCGTGTCCGACCGCTGGCGGGGTCGGGCGTGCCGAGTAGATGTCGACCGCTGCGATCTCGCCCGGGTCCGCGGCGAGCAGGGCGGCGACGAGGGCGTGCTCGACGGCGGCCAGGTCGCCCAGCTCGGCGGGCATGGCGGGCCCGGTCGGCTTGTCGCCCAGCACCGGTGCGGGGTCCGACTCGGCGTCCCACTTCTCCCCGGGGGCGCTGACCACCACGATCTGCCAGCGGCTGCTGCGGCCCGCCGCGTCGACGGTGATGCCGTACGGGTGCCGGCCGCCACCCTCGAACGGCTTCGCGGTGGCGCCCGGCAGGGTGGCGGCGGCATCGAGGAGGAGCTGCTGGAAACGGGCAGGGCGCATGAACGATCCTTCGAACGTGGGGGCTCTGCCCGTCACCGTAGTAGCCGCCACGTGCGAGCGCGGACCCGACGTCCTCAACTTCGGCGGCGGCGCCTACGCCTTCGCCTGGCGGCCCTGCCTTCCTGCTCTGGCGATGCTGACCATCCCACCGCCTCCGGTCGCCGGGCCGGTTGTCGCCCCGTGACCGGGGCGGTGCCGCAACCCCGCCCCGGCCGGGCTGGCGCGTTGGTCGGCCGTAGGCTGCCGGGGCCCTGAGAAAGCACTGGAGGGGCCGTCACCTGCGGGTGGCGGCCTTCGGCTTCTCTACCTTGCCGCGCGCTCCGTGGTGGTGAATCCTGCTGCTTCGGGCAGCGGTGCGGCACCGTCCTGGAGACTCCCCGGTATGGACGACAGGACTGTGGGCCAGGATCCGAAGACCGTGGAGAAGAGCCTGGAGGGCACGCTGCCGTGGCTGGTGCCGTCCGGCCTGGCGGCCGAGGCGCTCGCGCAGCTGGACCGGCCGCTGCTGGCCTGGATCCAGGACCCGGACTACAACGAGTTCGACTCCGCCGACTTCTACGCCGAGCACCGCGAGGCCGGCGACAAGCTGTCGAAGCTGGAGAAGCGGATCGCGAAGCTGCCGGTGCGCCAGTCCTGGCGGATGGAGCGGGTCTGGAGTCCGGACGAGGAGAGCAGCGAGGCGTACGAGGCGGCGTACGAGAAGGCGTCGGTGACGATCGGCGACCGTCGGCTGCACCCGCGGGACCTGGACGCTTACGCCACGATCGCCTACGAGGTGGCCGGTCTCCACCAGGAGGAGGACGGCTTCGACGACGAGGACGAGGTGCCCGGCGAGCTGAACGCCGCGCTGGAGTGGGCCCGCGCCGGGGTGTGCGTCCTCCAGCAGTGCCTGCCCTGGCCGTTCACCGATGTCCTGCTCTACAGCGAGCTCGACAACCGGCCCGCCCACCGCATCCTCTACTGCTACACCGACCTGCTGCGCCGCCGCGACCCCAAGGCGGCTGCGGCGTGGTTCACCGCGCTGGTCTACCTCAACCCCAACGACAACCTGGGCGCCCGCTTCATCGCCCCGGGCGGCCCCCAGTACCCCGGCTTCTGATCAGTGCGGAAGGCCGTCACCCTGCGCGTGGGGTGACGGCCTACGGCCCGTTCCCGGCGCCCGCCGCCCGCTCGGCCCCGGCGGCGCGGCCGCCGCTGCGGACAGCTGGCCACCCGCCCCGAACTCGGCGGCCGGGACAGCGCGGGCTGTCCTGGCCGCCGGCCGTTTCACTCCTCCTATCCACCGCCTGGTGCTCCGCCCGGCTGGTCGGCCCGGACCGCGAAGGGGCCGAGGCCACGCCGCTCTCGTCGGTGCGCAGGTACTCGGCCGCCGATTCGGCGATGGCCGCCGAACTTTTCCGGACTAAGGGATCGTCAGGGGCCTGAGGGATGATCTCGGGATGCTTGTGATGAGAAGCGGTGCGGTCGTACTGGCCAAGCGCCCGTCGAAGCCGGCGATCAGTGCGACGGTTGCCAACCTTCAACGTGGCGGGTCCTTGATCCTTGAGCGCCTCGATGAGGAGTCCGGCGACTGGTATGTCCAGGTCTGGATGCGTGAGGACAACACGTTCCAGCTGGAGTACCGGGACGGGGTTCCCGCAGAGCACTTCCAGACCCGGACGGTCTCGCGTGACAAGGTCATCGCGGCCATGCTCGGCTGGGCGAAGAAGGAGCTCAGCTGGAAGGACGCCTTCATGTGGAACAACATCGGGTCGTGGTTCAAGACGGAAAGCTGAGCGATCGACCAATCCGTTGATCATGACCCGTTGCTCTTCAGGACGCGGGGCAGGTGGACGTGGAGGTGCTCGACCTCGACCTGGTGGCCACGATCGCCGCCTGGATGGCGTGCTGGGCGCTGTGGGAGACCTGGTAGGGGTCGGTCTTGGCGTCGTCGCCGGCGAGGGGGCTGCCTGGGGGCACCGTCCAGGGGGTCTCCCGCAGCGGTTCGTACTGGGCCAGGAAGCGGTCGAGGATCTGTGCGGTGGCGCGCAGAGTTTCGGTGACGTCGTCCTTCATGCCCAGACTCTACGGACGCGGATCCGTGGGGCCGGGGAGTTTTCCCACGGGCCCGCCTCCCGGCCGGCTCTGGCAAACCGGGAGGCGGGCCCGTGGGTCCCGGGCCGAGGCCGCGGGGCCGTCACAGCAAACGCGCGGTCAGGCCGTTTCGCTCGTGGCCAGGACCCGGTCGAGGTACTCCTCGCGGGCCGTCTTCTCCAGCTTGCCGTCCAGGCTCAGCGCGCCGCGCAGCGCGTCGGCGCTGACGCCGGCCGGGATGCCGAGTCGGGTTTCGGCTTCCCGCTGGATCTCTCCGAGGGTGTGCTGGGCGGAGGCGGGGTGGTGGCGGATGAACCAGTCGAGCATCTTGGCGACCGGCGCGACGAGTGTGAGGTCGAAGCGGCTGGCGTTCTTGCCGTCCTTCAGGGGCCCCCTCGGGTTGTGGCGGCGCAGGCCGTTGGTGAATTCGTCCAGGACGGCGTGCCGGATGGTCGCGCTGAGCAGGTCGGTGGGGAGGATGCGCTTCAGGTCGGTGGCAACGTTCCAGGCCAGGTCGTCGGCGACCTCCCGCACGGAGGTCTCGTTGCGGCTGCGCAGGACCCACTGCTTGCGCCGGTCGGGGCGCTCCCACAGCTCGTCGAAGAAGTTCTTCGAGAACCGTTCGTGGATCTCGGCGGCGCCCGGGGACAGGTCGTACCGGTTCCCGGTGGTCAGGACGGCCGTGACACCCTCGGCGGAGCGCCGGCGGGCCTCGGCCCAGTCCTGGGCGACCGGCCGGGACCACAGGTTGCGGCCGGAGACGGTGGCCTGCGGGAGCGGCACGCCGCTCTCCCCGCGCGCGACGTAGGCGCGCAGCGTCGAGGCGGTGATTCCTCCCAGGTCGGCCATCTCCGGGGCACCGAGCAGCTGGTCGGCGGCCAGTTCGGGGCAGGCCAGGTTCACCACGCACGCGGACAGGTCCCGGGCCGCCGGGTGCTGCTGGTGGGCCTGCGCCCACAGGGCCAGGTGGTCGCGCCAGCTGCCCGTCAGCGGCGCGTCGGGGGCGAAGCCCGCGACCTTCGCCGTGTAGGCGTTGCCCGGCGTCGCGCCGCCGTCGAGCAGGTCGGCGGCGCTCAGGGTGACCGCAGCGACGACCTTGCGGCGCTCGTAGCGCTGGTGGACGGGGTGCCACACCTGGCCCGGGCGGTACCAGGTGGTGCCGTCCCACCAGTAGCCGCCGGCCCGGAAGAGGAGCTGCGGGCCCCACCACTCGGTGTGCATGGACGAGATGTCGCCGTCGCGCATCAGCAGCACGGTGCGGCCGTGCTCGGGGTGCTGGCGCACGACCCAGCCGAGGTCGTGGCGGATCGGGTCGGTGGTGAACGCCAGCCAGGACCCGTCCTCCCGGATCTCGTCGTAGCGGCCCCACATGCCGTCGGCGACGTTGCGCCCGACCGCCTCGACGGCTTCGGGGCCCTCGTCCAGCGGCAGGTGGGAGTCGTCCACGAAGGGCAGGTCCGGGACGGGGTGGTCGGTCCGGGTGCCGTTGGCCAGCGGACGGAGTTGGTACACCAAGGTGCTGCTCCCTTGTCTCGCTATGTGCTGTAGGTTTCTGCAGCACTGACGGTACACGTGATACAGCGTCAGCACGCGTCTGGTACAGCAACTTCCGGCCATCACGGTCGGGGCCGGGACCAGCACGGCAGCGCGGACTGCCGCGCCCGGCCAGGGCGAACGCCGCCGGACAGGAAGGCCGAACCCGGCCGGGGCCTGCCGCGTCGGCCTACAGGTGCGGGCCGACGCGCAGCACGGTGACCACCGAACCGCCCGGCTCATCGCGGCCGGTGGCGCCGTCGTCGGCGGGGCCTCAGGTCCAGTGGAGGCGCCAGGCACCGGGGCCCTGGTCGACGTAGGAGGTCCTGGCGGCGGTGTGCTCGTGTCCGGGCAGGCAGGGGTGGCGGTGGGTTTTCAGGCCGGGGTGGTGCGGGTCTGCGGCCAGGCGTTCCAGGGCGCGGCGCACCCGGCGCAGCCGGCGCGGGTCGGCGCGGCGGCCCTTCTCCAGGCGTGCCAGGGCGCGGGCGGCGGCGGGGGTGTAGTGCAGTGTCGGCATCGCGGTCTCCTTCGACGGGGGCATGCGAAAGGGCCCCCCGTCGCACGGGGTGGGCCCTGGAAGTCGCCGGGGCCCGGCCTCTCCGTCTGTCCTGGGGTCAGTTCTGGCTGTCGGCCTTGGCGATGCACTGGACGTCCAGTTGGTCGGCGAGGTGGTCCAGGACGGCGCCCAGGCCCGCGGCGGTAGCCGGGTCCAGGCCGGGCACGCCGCCGGCCGCCCAGTCCTGCCAGGTGGCGGCGATGCCGCGCAGCAGGCCGGTGACGTGGTCGGCCGGGACCACCCGGGCTCCGTGCTGGTCGCGGTGCACCGGCAGGAGGAACCGCTGCTCTGCGCCGTTGTGGGATTCCATGGATTTCCTTCGGGGAATTCGGTGGTGGGCAAGAAAAAGGTCCCGGCTGCTTTTCAGCAGCCAGGACCCGGTGTTTTCGGCGACACGAGGTCGCCGCAGGGGTGCTTCTACACCTCGAGGTCTATCCAGTTGAGGCTGTTCAGCGCGACCTTCGCCACGCCCCGGCCTCCGCCAACCCGGAAGTAGTGGTCGCGCAGGCCGTCGGCGAGGATCTCCTCCTGCTCGGCCTGGGTGGCTCCGCGGTCGCGGGCGGCGTAGAGGGCCTGGGCGACGCTGCCGGGCATCCGGAGGTTCTCCAGGAGCCGTTCGCGGGGGTCGTCGGTGGAGTTGGGGTCGGCGTCGAAGCCGAACGTCCCGGAGATGTGGAGCGTGAACCCGTTCTTCTCGGCGTCGCGGCGCACCCGCTGCTTCACCCGCGGCTGCCAGGCCGCCCGGACCGCCTTCTCGACCTTCGCCGCGTTGGCCTTCGTCATGGGGATGTCGCCGGTCAGCTCGCCCTCCGCGGCGGCCTGGAGGGCGTGGGCCCAGCGCTGGGCGGTGCGCACCGAGACGCCGGCTACCTGGGCGAGGCGCTTGGTGTCGTTCTTGGCGACCTTCTCCCACAGGAACTTGACCCGGGTGTTCAGGTGGACCGGGATGGGGCGATTTCGCTCTATTGCACCCCATATCGCCCCGCCTCCCCTGTCCTGAACCGGCGTCCCTTCACGGTCTAGACGTGCCGGCGTGCCGTCGCGACGAAGGCGTTGATCAGTTCCTGGGTCGCGTCCCGACGGACGACCACGTCGGCGCGGTTCGCTGCGCGATCGATCTTGCCGATCGCCGTGAAGGCGTCGGCCGCAGCGGTGGCCAGCTCGGAACCATCAGTGAGCAGCTGGAGGCGGTACAGGGCGTGCTCGGTGTTGGAGCGCAGCTCGAACGAGAGTCTACGCAGGGCGACTTCGTCGTCGGCGTCGTTGCCCTCGTGCACGCAGAACCAGTGGTGCAGCATGGCCCGGCGGAAGTTGACCAGCAGGCCAGCGTAGGTGCCGTAGGTGTCCAACCGCTCCTGGCGCAGCCGTTCCTGACGTGAGTTCTGCTCGGTGCGCTGTGCGGACCGCTGCTGGAAGACGTGCGTTGCCGTCGAACCCAGCAGGGTGCCGAGGACCGCGATGACGGGTGTGGCTATGCCGCTCATGAGGCCCCATGCAACCAGATCAGCAGCACGATCGTCGTGTCGCACGGCCGCCGTCCCGCACAATGATCGGCCATCGATGCGGATGACGAACGCTCGGCCGGCCAGGCCAACCGCTCACTGGCCAAGTGAAGCGCTCAGTGTGCGACATGAGGTCGCACCAGGGAAGTAAGGACAGCCACGTGAAGGAGGTATCGATCGGCTGAACTTCGGGCCAGTGTCCAAGGCCCGTCCCCGCGCTCGCATGCGTCGCTGGCAACGGCGGGGTGTGAAGCCGAGCGTTCAAGCCCAAGAGCACACCGGCCATCGGAGTGCCACAGGCGAGGGGAAGGCCGGACGGGCGAACGCAAGTGAACCCCTGATGATGCCCCGTGACTTCAAGACCGCGTCGATGGCGTGCGGGCGGCGGTCATAGGACCCGGTGCTGGAAGGCACCACGCGACCTTCGGGTAACTGAGCCCGGAGGGAGGACACCGCGGGTCCCGGGGTAGAGGGGGCGCCCACCCCGGCCGCGTCTTACTGGTGCGGAACATGAAAACCCCGTCGGGGTCCAAGCCACCCGGCTTGGTAGGCCGACCGCAAGGAGAGTTGAACTCCCCGGCGGGAACAGGATGATCCAAGAAGCGAAGGCCGGCAGGCCGAAAGGCCGGAGGAAACCGGGAGTTGGGACCTTCACCCGTCTCCCGCATAACTCGCCGGATACGGGCCCTGGTGGCCCGGCCCGAAAGGGCGCCCACGTGGATCAGGTGAGCCTTTGAAGCCACCACTGCAACAACGCTCGAACCGAGGGACAAGTTAGACACCGGAGGGGGAAACATGGAGGTCACAGCATCTGCCGTGACGCCGCCGCCTGCGGTGAACGGACCCGAGGACGGCTCACTCGACTGGCACAGCATCGACTGGGCCACCTGCGAGGAGAACGTACGGCGGCTGAGGCAGAGGATCTTCAAGGCGACGCGGGACGGGGACCTCAAGAAGGTCCGCAACTTGCAGAAGCTCGTGCTGAGAAGCCGCAGCAACACGCTGGTCAGCGTGAAACGGGTGACACAGCAGAGCAGTGGCCGCAAGACCGCTGGCATCGACGGGGAACGAGCCCTCACGCCGAAGGCGAGGGGGGAACTGGCGGCCGAGATCCATCGGTCGTCGAAGCCCTGGAATGCGAGGCCGGTCAAGCGGGTGTTCATCCCCAAGAGCAACGGGAAACAGCGACCACTCGGCATTCCGGTCATCCGTGACCGCGTGCTCCAGGCTCGCGTGAAGAACGCGCTGGAGCCTGAGTGGGAGGCGCGGTTCGAGCCGAGGTCGTACGGCTTCCGGCCCGGCCGCAGCTGTCAGGACGCAATCCAATCGATCTTCTGGACGGTAAAGGGCAAGAACCCGAAACGTCTGTGGGTCCTGGACGCGGACCTGTCGGCGGCATTCGACCGCATCGACCACGACCACCTGATGTCCGCCCTCGGGCAGTTCCCTGCCAGGGACCTGATCCGAGGGTGGCTGAAGGCGGGCGTGATCGACCGCGGCCGGTTCGCACCGACCGATGAGGGAACTCCTCAAGGCGGTGTGATCAGCCCCCTGCTGCTGAACATCGCTCTGCACGGGATGGAACAGGCCGCCGGGTGCCAATACACGGTGCGGGCCGGGCGCGAGCCCGGAGCGATGCCCGGCACCCCGGTGCTGGTGAGGTATGCCGACGATCTCGTCGCGCTCTGCCACGACGAATCGGAAGCACACCAGGTCAAGGCCCAGCTGGAGGACTGGCTGGCGCCGAGAGGTCTTCGCTTCAACGAGGAGAAGACCAAGGTCGTTCACCTCGCCGATGGGTTCGACTTTCTCGGCTTCAACGTCTGCCGGACGAGCCGAAACAAGCTGATCATCAAGCCGAGCACGGCGGCCTGCAAGAGGCTCCGGGCGCGACTGCGGACCGAGGTGAGAGCCCTGCACGGGGCCAACGCCGAGGCTGTGTTGCGCAGGCTGATCCCGATCGTTCGCGGTTGGGCTGCCTACTACCGGGCGGTGGCGTCCTCGACGACGTTCTCGTCGCTGGATCACTACATGTGGCGGCTGACCTTCAAATGGGCCAGGCGCAGCCACCGCAACAAGTCGAGGTACTGGGTCGTGGACCGGTACTTCGGCCAGTTCCACCCGTCCCGGCGAGACCGGTGGGTGTTCGGCGACCGCGACAGCGGCGCCTTCCTGCCCAAGTTCGCCTGGACGGGCATCGTCCGCCATCAACTCGTCAAAGGCGGGGCGTCCCCGGACGACCCCGCGCTGGACGAGTACTGGCGCAACCGCCGCCGGAAGAAGGCGCCGCCGCCGATGGACAAGACCAGTCTCGTCCTGGCGGTCCGGCAGCAGGGGCTGTGTCCCCTCTGCAAACAGGCGCTGATCGTCGGAGCCGAGTACGAACCGGACAGTCCACGTGAGTGGATCAACTGGTTCGCGGCCTCGAAGAAGATGCTCCACAAGCATCACTTCACCTACCGACGAGACGGCGGCACGGACGAGCGGAACAACCTTCGCCTCGTGCACTCCGAATGCCATCGCCAGCACCACGCGGGCGACGGCAAGCGCTCCACATAACCCTGCTGACCTGCGAAGCCCTCGGGGCTTGCTTGAGCCGGATGCGGTTAACGCCGCACGTCCGGTTCTGAGGGGGCCGGGTCACGGCAACGTGACCCGGCTACCCGACCACATTTTTGGCGACACGGAGGGTGTCGGAGGGGGTCAGAGTTCGATGTCCATCCAGTTGAGGCTGTTGAGCTCGACCTTCGAGACGCCGCGGGCGCGGTGGCCGTTGTCCTTGAAGTAGTGCTCGCGCAGGGCGTTGGCGAGCAGTTCTTCCTGTTCGGCTTCGGTGGCTCCGGCGTCGCGCAGCTCGTAGAGGGCCTGGGCGACGCTGCCGGGCATCTTGAGGTTCTCCAGGACCCGGTCGCGGGGGTCGTCGGTGGAGCCGGCGGAGGAGGTGAAGCCGAAGGCGCCGCTGATGTGAAGGGTGAAGCCGTTCTTCTCGGCGGCCTTGCGGGTGCGGTCCTTCACCCTCGGCTGCCACTTCGCCCGGACTTGCTGCTCGACCTTCTTCGCGGCGGCGGGCTTCGGGTTGCCCTTGCCGGTCAGCCAGCGCTGCACGGTGCGCTGGCTGACGCCGAGTTCCTGGGCGAGCTGCTTGGTGGAGCCCTTGGCGCCCTTGAGGAGGAACCGCATCCGGGCGGCGGTGGACTGCGGGATCGGGCGGGTGCGCTCGGCGCGCTCCAGGCCCTCGTCGATCTCCCCCATCGAGGTCTCCTTCCGTGGAGGGTGGCAGTGCGGTGGTGGGCGGCCTGCCCGGCCGCCGGTCGGCGGCCGCTGCTGATGGCCACGGCCGGCCGGGCCTCGCGGCCTGGCCGGCCGGGTGCTACTCGTCGTCGGAGACGACGCCGCCCGGCTTGATGTTGCTGGCCGGGTTCGCCCCGTCCGCGAGCAGTTCGACGATCTCCGCGATCGGCCGGGAGCCCTCGAACTTCACGTGCCCGGGGCTGACGCCGAGGCGCAGCGCGGTAGTGAGGGTGCCGTCCGGCTTGGTGAGGACGTCGAGCGCGCCGGGGCCCGGGGAGGCGAAGACCGCGCAGTCGGACAGCACCGCGAGCGGGCGCAGGCCGGTCTCGCTGTGCATCTTGCGCAGCTTGCGGTGCAGGTTGACGGTGGCGGTGTCGATGACCAGGGCGCGGGTGAGCGGCTCCCAGGTCGGCCGCTCCAGGGCTGCCCAGGGATCGCCCGGCTTGTAGTTGCGCTGGCCCCTGGGGCGCTGGCGGAAGGCGCCGATGGTGGACTTCGCGGTCTGCTTGACGGCGGCCAGGACGGCCAGCTCGGCCGGGTCGCCAGCGCTCTTGAGGGCCGCCATCGCGTCGAGGAACGCGACCGGGTCGCGGTCGGCCAGGTCGAGCGGGATACCGAGAGCGGCCATGGTGTCGACGTACGCCGCCCGGAGGCGCTTGTGCCACGGGTCGAGGTAGGGCCCGTGCTCGTACCGCAGCCACCCCTCGGTCGGCGCCACGTCGAAGCCGAGCTCGATCGCGTACGCCACCTTCACTGTGGAGTACCAGCCGGGGCCGGTGGGCCGCTCACCGTCCTGGGAGAACGGCGAGGGGAGCAGCGGGTCCGTCTCCACGCGGGAGAGGTCCACCAGCCAGGAACCGGGGATGCGCTTGTCGAAGACCGGGTTCAGCTCGTGCACCGCGTCGGACAGGGGCAGGGAGAGCCGGCCCGCCGCCGCCAGGAAGGCGGTGTTGACGTCCAGGCCCACCGCGAACGGTGCCGCGGCTTCCTCGGCGGTGAGCTCGCGGAACCAGTCCCATGCCTCGGTGACCAGCTCCCCGTCGGCCGCGCGGCCCTGGGCGAGCGGGTGGATCGACGGCACCTCCGGCGGCGCCGGCTGCAGCGCCTGCTGCCGGGAGCCCTCCACCGGCCCGGACTTCCAGCCGGCCTCGGTGCGCACCGCCATGGTCGGCGGGCGCAGCGCGGTGACCAGCTCCAGGCCGCTGGAGGCGGTGGAGCCGCGCGGGGTGAGCACCCGCTTGGCGTAGGTGCCGAGGAGGCGGGCCAGGTCGGCGGCGTCGAGGCCGTCAGGGATGGCCCAGCCGCCGGAGCCCAGCGCGTGCCAGGCCGGGATGCACAGCTGCACGCACTGGCGCTTGCCGTCCTCGGGAGTGCGGTAGATCCGCGCCCACGGCCCGAGGCCCCGCTGGGTCAGCATCCACCCCGCCTTCTCCAGAGCCTTCACGGCCTTGTGGGTCTTCGGCAGCTGGCCGAGCCGGGGTACGTACTCGGTCTTCTCGTCGCGGCCGAGCGGCGGCAGGCCGATCTCGGCCAGCGCGGCGTCGGTGATAACGACCAGGGCGTCGCCGTCGCGGCCGTGCCGGTGCAGCCGGGGCGAGCCCAGCTTCACCTCGAGCGCCCACTCCACGACAGCGGCGAGCGTACGCACCGCCGGCGCCGTCTCCGCCACGGTGCCGTCGGCCAGGTAGGCCACCAGGGCCTTGCCGGACGGGGCGACGTCCAGCACCGCGAGCGGCCCGGCCGGGAACCGCGCGGCCGCAGCGGCCTCCCAGTCAGCCGGCCCCTCCGCCGCGGCGGCCTTCTTCGCCGGGGCCTTGCGCGCCCGCGACGACGTCGCCGGACGCGACGACCCGGGACGGCGCGGCGCAGCCGCAGGGGCGGCCTGGCGGGGCGCAGCGACCGGAGCGATCGGCTCGGCCGGGGCCTGCGGGGCGGGCTGCTCCGCGACCGGGACGGCGGCCGCCGACTGTCCGGCCGGGGCGGGCGCGCACCAGCCGCCCATGTGGACCGGGCGGCCCTGGGAGCGGTACGGCGTCGGTCGGCCGCACCGCACGCACGGCGCGGGCGGTCCGGCGATCAGTTCCCCGGCCGGGGTGCGGTCGAGCTCGACCACGGCCTGGTCCTGCTGCTCGCCGCCGAACGCCGCCGGCACCGCGGGTGCCGGGACCGCCGGAGCAGCCGGTGCCGGAACGGGCACCGAGTCCTCGGTCTCGGCCGGGGCGGTGGCGCGCACCAGGCCGGCGGCCTGCGCCCGGCGCAGCCACTCGGTCGGCTCGACCGTGCCGTGCTGGAGTGCCAGCGTCGCCAGGAACCGGATGTACACCTCGCGCTTCGGCGGCCGCGGCTCCGTCGTCCCGGCCTCCCACCGCACGATCGTCTCCCGGCGGGTCTTCAGCGCGGCGGCCAGCTCCTCCTGCGTGTACTCGCCGAGCTTGCGCAGCCGCTCCCGCTCCTCGGGCACCGGCAGGTCGTCCACCGGACGGGGCCGCGCGAGCAGCGCATCGATCGCCGCGAACAGGTCATCACTCACAGGTCCACCTCCGACCAACAGCCTAGCGTGAAAGTCACTTCTGGATCGCACATCTTGGCGCACATTCACCGGATCGAGGCAGCACGCAACCCGCTCCGTTGTCCCGTGACAAATGATCTTGACCGTTTGCCAGATGATCTTGGCGGACAGTAGGTTTCTGCCACTTGATCTTGATCGGTCTTGGGGGCCTCGGTGGCGGTTGCCTCGGAGGAGTCCCGCTTCGACTCGCCGATCAGCGCCACGGATTCCGCCCCGGGGACCTCCGAAAGGCTCTCCAGCAGCAGGAGCCCCGTCGACTCTCCCGCAATGTCCCCCGCTGGGATGCCACCCGTCGAGAGCTCATCAGGCCCATGGCTGCCGATGGTCTGACCACGACAGAGATCTGGGCCCGGATGATGGACGAGCCCAACACCCCGCTCACCTACAGCGGCCTCAACACCTTCCTCACCCAGGGAGCGGTGCGCCCCCGCCCAGGAGTAGGCCAGAAGCGGTCCGCCTCTTGATCACCGGTCGTTAGACTCCCGGCGTTCGGATGCTGCCGGTGGACTGGAAGGCCAAGTCATGGACGACGACCCTCGGGCCGGCTGGCCGCAACGGTGGGCCGGCACGGACTGCGACGTGCGGACGGCTGTGGGCGCGATCCCGCCGGAGACCAAGGACGGGTTCAGGTACGACGAGGTCCCCTGGCGACGGTTCCAGCACTTCTACGGCCCGGGCGAGGAGATCCCCGGCCTGCTCGCCACGCTCGCGTCCCAGGACGCCGAAGCCGCTGACAGGGCCCTGCGGCAGCTCTGGACGAACCTTCACCACCAAGGCAGCACGATCGCGGTGGGAGCACTGGCGGTGCCGTTCCTCCTCCGAATCGCGACAACCGGGCACCCCGGGCTCCGCGCGCGAACGCTTCACCTGGTCGCCGAGATCGGCCGGTGCCAGCACATAGGGGACGGATCGCGCGAAGGCCTGCTCCAGGTCGCCGAGGAGCCGCTGATGGTCGAGGGCAGCACGACGTGCCCGGCGGACTGGACGATCCAAGCCGCCCGCCAGGCCGTCACGGACGACCTGCCCCTCCTGCTCCCGCTTCTCGACGGCCCCGACCCCGAGGTCCGCTCCATGACCGCCTACGTCCTGGCGGCCGCGACCGACGAGATCCCACGCGTCTCCTCGGCCCTGCGGTCCAGGCTGGCCAACGAAGACGACGCGGCGGTCCGGGTGAGCCTGATCCTGGCCATCGCCCAACTCGCCCGCGAACACCACGACGACCACGCTCCCAGATGGGCCCGGGACCTCTGGTCGGACCCGGGACGACCTCCCGAGATCCGCATCGGCGCCGGCCTGGCCTGGCTGTGCCTGGTCACCGACCCCGCACCCGACGAACTCCGCACCCTCCTCACCGACCCCGGCATTCCCCGGTACGACGACCTGCTCCAGTCGGTGCCCTGGCTCACCTGGTGCGACGCCCCCGGATTCGCACTTCGCAGCTGCATCGACGAGATGCTCGCGGCGAAGGTCCCCGCAGCCGTGCCCGACGATCCCTGGGACGGTGGGCCGTCAAACTGACGCACGCAGCAGTCGGCCAGCCCGGACCATGGGGCTTCGGAAGCAGAGTCGTCAAGGCATAGTTGACCGCACGGCCGCACGCTCCTGTTCCAGGCCAGTGTCCGAGGCCGGCGGTACGCTGCCGGGGCCCCGAGAAGGCAGGGGAAGGCCGCCACCTGCGGGTGGCGGCCTTCCGGCATCTCGACTTCGCCGTTCAGTCGAGGTCGGCGGATGCCAGGGCCACCGCGAGCGCCAGGTACGGGACGGCTTCCAGGCATTGCTCGGCCATCATGCCCGGGTCGGACGCCGTGCCCGCGTCGGCCAGCGCCAGCACCCCGGCGCCAGTGGCCGCGTCGACTGCCGCGTCCAGGACCTCGGCCGCGGTGAACTCCCCACCCGCCGCCAACTCGCGCACCAGGACGACGGCCTGCGCGGGGTCGGCACGCCACAGCTCGGCGACCTGGTCACCGGCCCCGGCCAGGTCGATGGCCGCGCCCTGTTCCGCGGTCGGCAGCGGCACGGGCCAGGACGCTCCGGGCTCCTCCACGATCTCCTGGGCCCGCGCCAGCGCCACCCGCGCGGCGCTCGTCCGCCGGGCCTGCTCCCGCTCCCGTGCGACGGCGGCCGGCCACCGGGCGTCGTCCTCGGCCCGGGCCGCATCCAGCAGCGGAGCCACGGTGTGGCCGAGGTAGACGACCGGCAGAGGGTCCACCACGACCGCCTCCTGCCCCGGCGGGGCGTCGGCGACGGGCTGGTACAACGCCTGTGCCGCCGACGCGCACGCCCCGACCGTGGCGGTCAAGGCGGCGATCAGCCGGGCGTGGCGACGTCGGCGAGCGGGCAGGTCCAGACGGGCGGGAGTCGCGGTCACCCCCGCACTATCCCGCGCCGCACCCACCCGAGACGTCCGTTCCCGTGAACACCGTACGGGCGGGCAACACCACTGGTAGGACATGCCGGCGGCACGGCCGAGAACCGGCGGGCGGGTGACGGGCCGCCGGGCGGCGGCCAGCTGTGGGGCGGCCAGGCCCGGTGGCAGGCCAGGGCGGCCCGGCGCAGCGGCGAGCGGGGCAACGGCGGTGGGACGGGCGGCAGCGGGACGGGCGGGACGGCGTCGGCCGGAGCAGGGCCCGTCGTGGTCGGGGTCTACAGGTGCGGGCCGACGCGCAGCACGGTGACCACCACCGTGTTGTCCGGCTCGCTCTGGGCGTGGGCGGTGGGGGTTGTGTCGGTGGGGCCCCAGGTCCAGTGGAGGCGCCAGGCTCCGGCGCCCTGGTCGACGTAGGAGGTCCAGGTGGTGGTGTGCTCATAGCCGGGCAGGCAGGAGTAGCGGTGGGAGCACAGGCCAGGGTGGCGCGGGTCGACTGCCAAGCGTTCCAGGGCACGACGGACCCGGCGCAGCCGGCGGGCGTCGGCGTGGCGGCCCTTCTCCAGGCGGGCCAGGACGCGGGCGGCGGCGGGGGTGTAGTGGAGCGTCGGCATCGACATCTCCTTCAGCGGGATGCATGGGATATGGGAGGAGCCCGCCTCCCTGATGGGTGGCGGGCTCCTGGTGTCCTGGGCGGCCGAAGGGTTCGGCGGCCGCCGCGGTCGGCGAACTCTGTGACGGGGAGGTACTGGGCGGCTGCGCTGGTCCGTTCGCCCCCGATAGCGGCGGGTTGGAGGCAGGCGGTCGTGTCCGCTGACGGGTGACCCGGGCCAAGGCGGGTTCGTTGACCACAGCGACAGCAACAGCGGTAACTGGAGGCGTGCATGGGATCGCGCGAGGAGATGTGGGTGCGGGTGGCCGGGGAGCGGGTCGCGCGGCCTGGGCGCCGGGAGGTGTCGAAGACGACGTCGGTGTACCTGGTCTCGGGCAGCGGCCCGGGCGGGTCGCCGGTGAACCGGCAGGAACGGCGGAAGGCGCAACGGAAGCCGGCGAGCACGGACTTCACAGCGGGCGTCGCCCAGAGTGCCGGGTACGACCACGGCTGACGTGCCGTGCGTGTCCTACAGCTCCTGAGCGTCCCCAGATGGCTCTTGCCGCACCCGCTGCCACCCGTGACCGACCTGGCGCCGCGCCGGTTGCATCGGCATGACGACCTCTGCGCGGACCACGCCAGTGCTGCACACCGGCACCCGAGACGAGACCCTGGCCACCGACGGCGAGGGCCAGGTGCTGCCCGCGCCCGCGTCGGCGGCGCTGCATCGGGCCGCCGACGCGGGCGAGGCGGCCGCCCGGTGGGTGCGCGAGCTGGCCGGCCGCCAGGCCGAGGAGGACCACGCCCAGGCATTGGAGAGGGCGGCCGGGGCGATCGTCCGGGCGAGCAGTCGTGAGGTCGTCCCCGGCGGCGACAGCCTGCTGGCCGAGGAGCTGCGCTACACCCTGGCGGCGGACGTGCTGCTCGGTGCCTCGCACACCACCGGCACCCTGCCCGTACTCCATCCTGGCGAGCGGGTGCCGCTGATCGCCGTCTGCGCGCTCGCCGCCGCTCTCCCGTCCTGTGTCGCGCTCGCCGGCGAGCTGGCCGCCGCCACCGAGGCCGGCCGGAGCGCCACCGCCGCCGGCGCCGCCCGTGCCCGCCCCACCCAGCGGCCCAAGACCCTCGGCTGCGACCACACCGATCCGCTCGACCGCCTCGCCTACCGGGGGGTCTTCGACAGCGTCGCCGAGTCTTTCGAGATCGCCCTGCACTACCAAGGCGACGAGGACGAGCGTGCGCGCGCCCAGGCGCTGCACAACGCGCTCGCCGCCGCCGGAGGCGGCATCGCGGCCGCCGCCCTGCTGCGCGTTGCCGACGATCCCGCGCTCGGCCTCGGCCTAGACCAGTGGGAATACCTGAACCTCGTCGCCGCCGAGCTTGACCTGCGGGTGGTCGAGAACCTGAGCGGAGCGAACGGCGACGACACCACCGACCCCAGGCAGTCGTGACCGGCATGACGACACGTCCGCCCTACCGCCGGGCACGGCGGACGGGCGGCCCCGGCACCGACCGGCGCAGTCGGCGGCCGGACCAAGCGGGCCGCCGGCCGAGGTGACCTGGACGGGCACCTGCACAACGCCGACGCGGCGGCGGGCCGGGCGGCGGCTCGGCAGTAGCGGGGCGGGTCCCGCTCGAGCTGAGCCGAGGGCCCGCGCCGCTACGACTCGGTCTGCAGGAGGCTGGACTGGACTCGCAGGAGGTGCGTCTGGGGGTGGTGGCTCTCGTACAGGGCCAGCAGTTCGTCGTAGCGGCCTGCTTGGTACAGCGACCGAGCTTGCTCGTGTTCGTCCATTCCGCAGGCCATGGCCAGGTCCGCTCCGGCCTTCAGGGCGTGCTTGCGGCTGGGGTAGGTCCAGATGTCCAGTCGGCCCGAGCCGCTGTAGCCGCGGTGGGCCAGTGTCCACACGGCGGCCGCGAGCTCGGTGGTGGTTTCTCCGCTGGGGTGGAAGGTCTGGGAGGCCACGTTCTCGTGGATGAAGGCCTCGCCCAGCTTGCGCGGGTCGAAGTCGTTGTCGCGTACGACGGACAGCTCGCGCTCGCGTCCGTAGGAGGTCAGCTCGACGCGGCCGCCCTCGATCCGGACGGCGCCCACGGCCGCGTAGAGGCGCAGCGCGGCGGCCACGTCGTTGGCCACCATCGACTTCCAGGAGGCCAGGTGTGGCTTCCAGGAGGCCGGGAGCGGGGTTGGGCGTTGTTCCAGTTGGTAGGGGCCTGTGAGTTCGTCCCAGACCGTCTGGGCGGCTTGTGCCTCGGTGAGGGGGCCGGTGCGCAGGCGGCGCCACAGAGCGACCAGGCCGGCGCTGAGGTCGGGCGCTCCCTCGAAGTTGGAGCGCGCGAGGTGCCACCCCTGGCGGATGTCCTGGAGGCGGGGCACGGTGGCGAACAGCGCCTTGCGCAGGGCGTCGGGATTCTCGACCAGGCGGGCCGCGGCGGGGCCGCGGCGCAGTCTGGGGCTGGCGGTGTGGAGGAGGTCGATGCGGTGTGCCCAGGCGAGCAGGTGCTGCGGTTCTCGCGGGTGTGCGGCGGGTTGGGCACTGGTCTGTGTGCCGTCGGTGGCCAGCAGCTCGAGCAGGTCCCGTGCATCGGCGCGGCGAAGCCGGCCGGTGGGAGTCAGCTGCCGCCCCTCGCCGACCCAGTGTGCCAGGGTGAGCATCTGCCTGACCGCTTGCGGGTGTTCGGTGTGCTGTGCCGTCCTGTGGCTGGACGCGGCACAGTGGCGTTCGGTCATGGGCGTGGGCTTCGGCACCGGTGGTCCTTCCTTCTGGCGCGAGGGCGCCCGGGGGCTGGGATGTCCAGCTATGCCAGAACGCGGCGCCGGCACGCCCGAAAGCATCCGAAGTAGGACAGGCGCCAGCTCGGTGTGCTAACGCTCGTGGCCGACGGGATCTGCGGTCCGACGCCCGGTCCCTCTACTCGGTGTGCCCCCGGGTCTGTGGTTTGCGGCTTCCTCACTGCGGTGGTTGGGCGGGTTGTGCCCAGGTGAGCGGCGTCTACCGCAGCGAGGCCGCGTTCATCGCGGACCGCAGCGGTCACCTGCTCCACCACAACACCGCTACCCGGACCGGTGAGGAGAACGGCCGGATCACACGGACCTGGCAGCAGCCGAGCGGGGCGGTGCAGGCCTACCAGCGCGAAGCCACCCGGCCCTGGAACACGGAGGAGAGCGGGCAGTTCACCGGCATCGCGGCCGAGCTCGCCCACGACCGCGAACACCCTCTTGAGCCGGTGCTGCTCTACGGATTGGCCCACGCCGTCCTGCAGGCCGCACCGCACATCGACGACCGCCCCGCCACCGCACCGGTCGCCGCCGTCCTCGCCCACCCGCCCGCGCCGTTCCCCGGCGCCGACGCTGCCGCCGTACGGCATCTCACCCTGACCGTCCAGCACGCAATCGACGAACTCGCGGCCGGGAGCGCCGGGAACTGGACCACCTCCCTGGCGGGAGCGATCGCCCGCATCACCCCGCCGCCTCCCAGTGCCGCACAGCGTCCCGCACGCCCCGTACCGGGCACCCGTCCGCAGGCCCAGAGCCAGCACCCCCGGACCAGGCCACACCGCGGCGCAGGCCCTGTCACGTGACCAGCACGGGGGTTGCCCCTCGCACGTCCCGCACGCGGGCAAAGGGGCGCGCCTCGTTTCGCATGCCCTCACCCGGCTACAGGCTGGGTGAGGACGTGCGAAACGAGGCGCGGACCAGGCCGAGGAGACTACGTCCCGAAAGCGGATGAGCTCACCGTCCTATCGGCGGGCCGCCCTGACTCCCGCGGGCGCAGCGAGCCAGTGAAAGGGGGAAGCGGGCGCTGCTGCCTTCGGGCGCGGCCGACCCCGGCCGGCCGAGGTCGCCTCACCCACCCCACACGGAAGCCGTCCGCGCGGACTGTCAGGGCGAATCCGTCCCGCGGACGGCCGCACCGCCATCGCGGCTTCCGTTCCCGCCCAGCGGGAACCACCGGGCAGGCGTCTTGCAACAGGACAGCCTCGCCATGGGAACTGACTACCGGGCACCCGGTTCAGCGGTTGCCGCGACCCGGGTGAGGCGGCCTTGGCGAACATGAGTTCCGATGCGGATGAGCAGTGGCCCGATTCGGATACGCAGGACGATCGCGAGCTGCGGATCGCCAACTTGCAGGGTCTGGCTCACGCCTGGCCGTACGACGCCGGGGTCCGGTGGGAGCTGGGCTGTGAGCTGATGGGGGCGCAGTGCTGGCAGGAGGCGGCCGGTGTCCTGGCCGAGGCGTGCGAGCTCGCGCCCGACGACGGGGACATCCGCCTGGACCTGGGCCGTGCGCTCGTGTCCCTGTCCTGTTGGGCACAGGCGCACGAGCAGCTGGTCCGGGCGGTCGAGCTGCGCCCGTGGTGCGCACCCACGCGGGCCGAGCTGGGCTATGTGCTGCTGTGGCAGGGACGGATGGAGGAGGCCGGTGCCGCAGGCCGGGCGGCCGTGGCGCGTGACACCGGCAGTGCGCTCGGCCGGCTTGTCCTGGCCGAGGCGCTGCAGGCGCGGCGCCGGGGGACGGCGGCGGCCGTGGTGCACGCCCGGGCCGCGGTGGCGGTGTGGCCGGACTCGGCCTGGGGGCAGGCGGTCCTGGCCGAGGTGCTGCTGGACACGGGGGACTACGCCGGGGCGCGGCGGGCGGCCGGGCGTGCGTACGGGCTGGCCCCCGGCTGGGAGCGGTGTGCCGAGGTGCTGTGCCACGCGCTCGGCGAGGCGCAGGAGTGGCGGGAGGCGGTGCGGACCGCCGAGCGGGCCGTCGGGGAGAACGCGACGCCGTGGACGCTCAACGCGCTGGGCTGGGCTCTGATCGGGCGCGGGCGCCTGTACGGCGCCGAGCAGGCGCTGCGCCGGGCTGTGGCCCTGGGCCCCGGGGTGCGTGTGTGCCGGTGGAACCTGGCCTGGCTGCTGGTGCGGGTCGGCCGGCTGCGGGAGGCCGAGGCCCATCTCGCGTGCCTGCTGCGCAGGGATCCCTTGGACGGTCAGGCGCACGGGCTGTGGGGCTGGATCCACCTGGTGTCGGGACGCCGGGGCCAGGCCCACGAGGAGCTGAGCCTGGCGGTGCGCCTGCTGGGAAGGACGCGAAGTGCCGCACGCGCGCTGCTCCTGCTCGGCGCCCTGGAGCGGGTCCACGACCCGGCGCTGGCGAGGCGGCGCTTCGCGGCCGCCGTCGCGATGAGCGGGCGCGCCGGGTCGCCGGACGTCTACTCCCACCCGTTCGGGACGGGCGAGACACGGGCGCTGGCCCTGGCCGCGCTGGGTGAGAGCGAGCAGGCCCGGCGATGCCTGGAGCAGGCTCTGGCGGTGCGGGACGGGTCGGACCGGTTCGACCCCGTGCTGTACGGGCAGTTCGCGCACCCGCCGCTGCCCGGGCTCGGCGCCCTGGTCGGCCTGTGGCGCGACCTGTGACACGGGCGGCGGGACCGGTCGGGGCGTCAGGGGCCGCATCGGGCGGCCGCAGGGCATGACGAGAGCGAGCGACGCAATGCGGCCCGACTCCCGCACCGCCGCCCGCGGCCCGCGGCCCGCTCGCGGACGACCGCCGTCCACGCCGACCGCGTCCGCGACCGGGACCGCGCCGTCGAGCCGGTGCGGGTGCGGAACAAGAACGCAGCCGACGAACGCCTCCGCAGGGTCGTGGCCAGAGCCAATGTCGCCTGACCGGCCGCTACCCGAACGAGCCGTCGGCGCGGTCGACGAAGCTCTCGCAGCCGTCGTGCTCGAACCGCACCCGCCCGTCGAATGACGAGCCGGGGTTGGTGCACGCCCCGTGGTCCTGGCCGAGTTGCCCGCTCAACGCGATCCAGAAGCAGCATCCTCCGCACTGGGCGTCATACCACTCGTCCCGGTAGTCGGCCTGGGCTGTCGAGCGGTTCAACGACACGAGCCAGCGCGCATGGCACCGGTCGTTGTGATCTTGATCGTCACCCGTCCAGGGCACACCAGCGGCCACTATCGATTCCTTCCCGCCCTGTTTGATCCGAGGGGTCAGCCCCGGAGCTTGCCCATGATCCTCTCACCGAGAAACGGGGCGAAGGTTCTCTGATACGGCACTACGTCGGTGCCGCGGTTCAGCGCTTGTGGACGGCCGTTGACGAGGCGGGTCCGGACGGGTCACGGCACTCCGGTGTGCGGGGACCGGGTCGGCGGTGGCCGGCGGCCGGGCGGTCAGTTTGCGGGCTGGAGGCCGAGCGCGCGGTCCAGGCGCTGCTCCCAGTCGGTGGCGAGGAGGTCGCCGACGCACAGCCCGTGCCCGAACCGGTAGGAAGTCCAACGGGCGGGGCTGATCTCCAGGCCCTCCGCTACCCGCGTGCCCAGTGCGCGTGTCCCGGCTTCCCAGCGCTGCTGAGGCGGCAGCGCCCGCCATTGCTGCACCGCGCGGTCCGGGTCCGGGGCTCCGGCGTAGCCGCAGTCCCAGAGGTGGGGGAACGCGCGGTTGTAGGAGACGACGACGGGGGCGTCGTCTCGCCGACGCAGGAAGGCGGCGACGTCCTCCCAGCCGACCGCCGGCGGGTAGGCCTCGGTGAGCAGTCCCACCTCCACGATGCCGGCCAGCCACGAGCGGTGGGCACCGCCCACCCAGCAGTGGAGCTCGCACTGACCGTGGAGGCGGGCGGCCAGGCGCACCGGGTCGCCGCCGCGTGCGATCGCGCTGTTCAGCAGCAGAGACCAGGTGGACAGCAGCCGCCCTCGGTACTCGACCACCGGCCGGCCGGAGCCGTTGTGCAGCTCGCGAGTGTAGTCCGTGAGCCAGCCGCCGATGCCCCGCCCGGACGGGTCGGGGGCGGGCCGTTGCCGAAGGCGGTTCGTGGCGGGCAGCAGCCCGTACAGGCGGGTGCCGATGTGGCCGGGGACCCTGCCGCGGGCGAGGGTGTCGGCGACCGATTCGTGGACCAGGCCGAGAAGGTGGGGGCGCGGATGGCCGGGCAGGGTCGCGCAGCCGGATGCGTCCTGGAACCGGATGAAGCTCACTCGGGGCGTGTTCCTTCGGTTCGGCGGGCCTTGGGCGGCCGGGGCCGTCCTCGGCCGCGCCCCGGGCCGGGCCGGGGCGCGGCCGTGGCCGGTGCCCGCGCGGGTGGTACGGCGGACTTGGGATGGCGGTGGGGCGGTCCGGCTGCGCTCCCCTCCTGCGCAACGGACCGCCGCCGCTCATGCCAGGCGCAGGCCCGGCCGTCTCTGGCTGCAGGCCTGGCCGACCGGTGCCGGCGGGCGGGCGGTGCGGCGGGCGGGGAGCGGCTGCAGGTGATGGGGGCGCGGCGGCGGCTCGGCCAGGCCGAGCTCGAGAGAGGCGATGGGGACCTCGGGGCGCTGCGTGGGCAGGACGAGGTCGGCGATGGCCAGGATGGCGTCGCACACCTCCCGGCTGCGCAGGTCCAGGACGGTGGGGGGGCTGGCGACGAGGACTCCGCGCACGTCGGTGACGGGGACCCGGATGCGTCTCACGCGGGCGAGGTCCTGCGGCAGCACCCACAGGTCGTCGCCGGTGAGCGGGTAGTGGGTCATGTCGAGCCACCAGCTTCCCGGTGCCATCGCGGCGATGACGCGGCGGGTCTCGTCGTGGATGGCCGGGCTCGGTTCCGCGGCGGCGAACGCGGTCACGAGCACGTGGGTGCCCGTGGCCGGCGGCTGAGCGCCGGTGGGCGGTGCGCTGGTCGTGAAGCCGGCGTCGGCCAGACGGTCGGCGACGCTTCGTGCCACGGATCCGGTGCCTATGACGGTGACGCAATCAGGTCTCATGGTGTCCCCCCGGTTCCGCACGTGCCCTGTGACGTGCGGTTTAGAGACCGTAAGCCGGTCATGAGCACCACGGGAACTGAACGAGCGCACCATCACGGCCGCGGTGGCATGCATGAGCGCACCACGGCGCTACGGTGGGCGTCCGTGCGGCAGCCGTGCGTGCCGGAACGGCTGGACCCCGCCCCCGTGCTGGCATGGGCCGATCAGATCCGGCCATCCGCTCCGCTGGTGATCGACAGTGCCAGGACGACGTCGTGCGCGCCGACCACCCCGGACACGGCCTCCGCGTCCGTGTCGGGCCCGGCGTCCAGGTCGAATGAGGTACCCGTGACCAGGCGGCGCTGCAGCAGGCGCTCGGCGGCCCGCAGGTGTGAGCGGACCGTGGCCGGGTTGACACCCAGGGCCTCGGCGGTGGCCTCGATCGCAGTGTTGGCCCTGACCCAGGCCGTCAGCGTGGCGGTCAGCGGCCGGCGGTCGGTGCGCAGCGGGTGGAGTAGCCGCTCGGCCCACTGGCGCACTTCGTCGGCGCGCAGGATCTCCTCGAGTCCTGCGGGCTCGGCGGGTTCCTCGGGCAGGCGCTCGGCGCGGGCCCGCAGTTCGAGGGCCAGAGCGAGCGCGGAGCGCTGGCGGATGTCCTGCAGGTCGATGCCGAGGATCTTCCCCGCTTCCTTGAGCCGGCGGGCGACCGTGTTGCGGTGGGTGGTGTTGCGGTGGGTGTTTCCCAGGATCCTGGCGGCTGCGGCGGGGGTGAAGTGGAGACCGACGGGCAGGGTCGCCAGGAGGGGTTCGCGGCGCTTGCCCGGCAGGTTCAGCAGGGGTGCGAGGTAGGCGCGGGCCCACGCGTCGGCGCGGGTGTCGAGGATGTGGGAGAGCTGGGCCTCGGCCGCGTAGAGGTGGACGCGCTCGGCGACGCGCTCGGCGACGATCAGGGCTCGGCTGGCGTCGATGTAGGCCTCGTCGGTCTCGGCCAGCTGGCGAGTGCCGCTGCCGCCGAGGTAGCGGTTGGGGGCCTTTCTGGTGACGGCGGTGAGGCCGTCGACGACCTGTTGTTCGGTGCCGCCGTGCGGGACGACGATGATCACCTGGTCGGGGAAGGCGGGGCAGGCGCTGACGAGTGCGCTTCCGGCGACGGCGTCCTGGCAGTCCTGGATGACGGCGGTGCGGTCGGCGTGCCGGGTCCTGAGGATGAAGACGCGGCACTCGTCGGTGTCGAGGACTCCTGGGGACAGACCTTCGACGGTGCGCTGAGCATCGGTCACATGGCCCGTCATCAGCAATTGCAGGACGGCCTGGCGTACGCCTGCCTCCCCGCGCCTGAGGCGGCGCCGTTCGCTGGCGGCGGCTTCGATACTGGCCTGCAGGGCCAGCAGGTCGAGGATGCGCGCGGTGGCGGTGCTGGTCTCGGGCGTGAAGGCGTGGGCGGGGGCGGCGACGGCCAGCACGTGGGCGGGGCCGGGATCGCCAGCGGTGCGGGGGCCGATCGCGAAGAGGCGGATCTGGAGACCGTCGGCGTCCACGGCGGCGGCTCCACGGCCGGTGCGGGCGAGGTCCTCGATCGTCTCCCGGGCGGGCGCCAGCACGTCCGGGGCCGGCGCCGGGGCGCAGGCCGTGGCCGGGCCGGCTGCTCCGAGGACGGCGACGTACGCATCGGTGAAGGAGGCGAGCCAGGCGACCATGCGCTGGGTTCCGTCTGGTCGGCCGAGGTGGTGGGCCTGTTCGAGGAGCCGCTGGTGGAGTTCGGCGGTGCGCATCGCGCGATCGTGGTGCTGTGCGGTGAGCGTGTTGTGGAGCGTCAGCCAGTGGGCGGGGTCGTCGCTGATGGACAGCAGCGGCACCCCGTGCTGTCGCGCCGCGGCGCGCACGGCGGGCGGCGGCAGGGCGCCCGGCGGCAGGGCGACGGCCGCGCCCGCGGCGCCTGAGCGCCTGAGGGCCGTCATTAGCCGGTTCAGCTGCGCGCGCTCCCCCAGCCGGGGATCTTGGTCCTGGACCACCACCAACCGGTGGCGGGTGCCGGAGTCGTCCACCTCGTCGCCCAGGGCCAGGGCGTGGACGCCTTCGAGTGGCTGATCAGCGTCTGTGGCGGCGGCTTCCTCTACAAAAGCCAGCCTGACGTAAGGCAGACTGGTCGCGAATCGCAGCGTGGGCAACCTGACCTCCCCCGGGGTACGGATGCCCCGTGGCCGGGGCACTGCCTGCGCAGCGCCCCTACCGGTCGGACTGCTGGCCCCCCGGCCAGTCTGAGCGGATTCAGAGAACTGCGGGCTGTGATCATAGAAAACTGGTTGAACGCTGACCATACGGTTGAACGTTGGCCATACGGTAGACGGCCCCGCACACAGGCAGCGCCGGCTGCTGCGACTTCCACCAAAGCTCCACCGGATGGCAGGCGATCGTCGAAGGGGGCGCAGCCGTGAACAGTGAGGACACCCCTGGGACAACCCTGGCCCAGCGGATCGAGAGCCTGCGCCGGGCCAACTCTCCCGCCGGGGGCCGGCCGGCCTCCGACGCCGAGGTGGCCACCGCCATCGCCAGTACCGGCGGCAGGATGAACGAGAACACCCTGTACCGGCTGCGCACCGGGCTGACCGTCAACCCGACCATGGAGACGCTCAGCCTCCTGGCCCGCTGGGGCGGGGTCACCCCGGACTTCTTCTTCCCCGACTGCGCGGGGGACGACCCGGCGCAGTACCGGGAGATCAAGACTGCGCTGGACCGCCCGGACGTGCGCCGGATCGCACTGCGGCTGGCCGACATGCCGCCCGACAGGGTCGCGGCGCTCGAACGGTTCCTCGAGGTTTCGTAGGCGGGGTTGCGGTACTCGTCCCGGCGGGCCGCGGTCCGGCTGGCGACCCCGCCCGGTCCGGGCCGGGCCCCGTCCCAGGGGGCGGAGGGCTGTACCGGGCCGCTGCGGCCTTCTCCCGCGGGCCGCGCGCCCGGTGCGCGCCGACGGGTGCGCTGTGCGCCGGTGTGCGCCGGGTGAGCTTTGCGCGGTGTCCGTGGTGCTCTCGTGCAATACCGCCATCCGGCGATCTCTGATTTCGTTCAGAGTGCACCGCCCGGCGCGTAGGACGCGGGGCCGGTGGCCGGGCGGCGACGTCCCGGCCGCGGCCCGGGCGGTCCCGCAGCTCACGAAGGAGGCCCCGCCATGTCCGTCATCACCGCGCCGCCGGCACCCGATACGCTCCGCGACTTCATGGTGGCGTGCCGTGACCGCATCGGTGCCTCCCAGGAGCAGGTGGCGGTCACGGTGGGGGTTTCGGGCCGCCACTACGGCGCGCTCGAACGCGGACGGGTGCGCAAGCCCAACCCCGTCCTGCTGACCCGGGTGGCCGAGGTGCTGCGGATGAGCCAGGACGAGCAGGACCGCATGCGCGACCTGCTCGAAGCCCTGCCCGCCGCCTGAGCGCCCCCGCACCACAGCGGCTGCGGGGCGGTGGCACCGCCGCACGCTAGGCCCCCGCCCCCGGCCGGAACTCGATGCGCCGGTAGAGGTCCAGGACCGCGTCCTGCAGGGGCAGGTCCACCGGCGGCGGCGCCACCGCGGGCCCGGTGCCGCTGTGGTGGCGGATCGCCAGCTCGTGGTCCACGCCGTGCCACCACCACCAGGACCAGGCGGTCAGGCTCTGCCACGCCCGCGCCTCCCGCTCCAGGCGCCTCACGCGCCCGGCCACGGCCAGCAGGTCGGCGGCCACCGCCTCCTCCCGCAGGCGCGGCAGGTCCTTCAGGAGCCGCTCCCAGTCGCCCAGCGGGTCCGCCGACCACGGCGCCCGGGCCCGGGCGCCGGCCATGAGGGCGCGCACCCGGCCCGCGGCGCACTCGCTGCGTTCGCACGCCGTCCCGGCCTCTCCCGGGCGGACGCGCCGCCTGGCCCGGCAGGCGGCCCGGCCCGCCCGCGCCGAACTCAGCCGCGGCCACCACCACCAGGCGGGACGGCCCGTGCGGCGGGCCAGCTCCCGCGCGTACGCCAGATGCTCCCGCCGACGCCCGAGGTCCCGGTTGCGGCCACGCTGTACCCGCACCGCGGCGGCCATCGCGGCAGCCGCCTGGGCCAAGTGCGCTGCGCGTGCGCGCAGCCGCGCCGAGGCCGGCCCGTCCTCGTGGAGCGCTTCGTGCCGCAGCGCCCGGGCCTCGAGGACCCGGACCGCGGCAAGCCGCCCGGCGGCCCGCACCGCGCTGCGCTCGGCCGCGGCCAGCTGGGCGTGCAGCTCAGCGGTACCGCGGTGGGCGTGCGGGCGCTCACCACGCCAGTCGAGGTCCTCGCACCGCGCTGAGCACGCGTGGGCGCCGCCGTCCCGTCCGCCAGAGGGTTCCGGCGGCGGGTCCCACCACTGCTCCAGCCCCCCACGGTCCGGGCGGGGCTGGGCCAGGCGCGTCATGCGGGCGGACAGGAGGCCGAACCAGGGGCCGTGGGCCCAGCGGGCGAGCAGGTCGTCCGCGTGGCCGGCCATCTCCCGTTCCACGGCGTCCAGGAGCACCGGGTCGGGCTCCGCGTCCCGTGCCAGGCGCTCGGCCTCGGCCTCGGGCAGGACGCCGCTGGCACGTGCGAAGTCCACGAACGCCCGGCCGTCCCGGTAGCGGGCGCGTTCCATCGCGTCGAGCTCGTCCAGCGCGCCGCGCTGGGCCAAAGCGGCGGCCACCAGGTCCTCCAGGGCGAGCTGGGCCAGGGGTTCCTGCGGGGCCTGGGCGCAGGTGAGCATCCGCCAGGCCGCCTCGGCCCGGTCGGTGGGGGCGTCCAACGCGAGGGCGGTGAGGCTGCCCGAGGAGCGCACGGCGTACAGATGGGCGCTCTCACGGTGGCGGATGAGGGTGTAGAGGGTGCTGCCGCACTGCCAGGAGGCCGTGACGTCGGCGCCGCCCTGTTCGGCTTCCCGCAGGGGTGCGCCGAGCTGGTCGGGGCCGAGCTGGCGCTCGCTCTCGGGCACGAGCAGCCAGGCTGCCCGGCCGGGGCCGTAACTGGCGCGAGGCTCCGGCGCCGGGACCGGGCGGCCGGGCGCGGGCATCAGCACCGCACCCCGCCGGCACGGGCGGGGTGGCGCCGCCGCGCGGGGCGGCCCCGCTCCACCGGATGCCTCACCCGCGCTCCTCCCCCGCTCCTGCGCCCCCACCGTCCCGGCCCCGGTGCGGGTTCAGCCCCGCGCCTGCCGGTGCTCGTAGCCGTCCTCGTCGTCGGCCCCGCCCTCCTGCGTCTGCCGTCCCAGCACCGCGTCCCACTCCTCGTCACCGACGTCGTCCCGGTTCACGCCCGTCTCCTGCCGCACTGTGTCTGGATCCCGGGGCGGCCGGCACTGGGGGGCCGCCGCCCCGGGAGGGGGACCGGTCCAGGGCGGGCCGGATCGCGTCCAACACTGCACCCCGGCACCCCGGCACCGCGCCGCGCCGCGCCCCGTGCCTCCCGGCCCACGGGAGACGACGGCACCGGATCCCGGCAGGCGGGATCACCGCCCTCCGCAGCCCCGGGCTCCGGCCGCCCCGGTGCCTTTGATAGGCCCAGGTACTTCGACGGCCTCCGCCCGGAGGGGCCGGGCGGCGCTGTCGATCCCGTGCCGCCGACCCGGGAGGCCCCGCACATGGCACTGACCGACCATCAGCTCTCCTCGCTGGCGGACTTCGCCGCCGCCCGCACCGACCGGCTGCGCTCCCAGCCGGTGGGGCTGGAGGAGATGCGCGGCCTTCTCGACGAGGGCCAGGCCACCGTGCTGGGCGAGTTCACCGGCGCCCCGGTGCGCTACCTCGACCGGTGGTGGCGCGCGGGCGAGGACTGCTGGGAGCCGCTGGAGGAGGCGGCGTGCGCCGTCCTGGACGAGGACGCCCGCCGCTGGGCCCTCGCCACACAGGCCCTGGACACGGCGGACCCGGCATGAGCACCCCGGCGTCGGCGTACGCGGAGGCAGCGCTGCTGGGGGCGATCCTGCAGGACCCGCGCCGGGCCCTGCAGGTACGCGACTGGATCCGGGCGGAGGACTTCGAGGGCTTCTGGGACCGGGAGATCTACCGGGCGCTGACCGACCACGGCCTCTACGCCCGCGCCGACGTCCTGGCCCAGCCCGCCCACCTGCGCGGCGCGGCGCTGCAGCACGCGGTCCTGGGACAGCTCTACCGCACCGCCGCCGTGCACGGCTGGCCGATGTCGGCCCAGACCTGGCAGGAGGTCGCCGCGTACGTCGCCTCGCTGCCGCTGCCCCACAACGTGCCCGACGCCGCGAACGCCGCCGCCTACGGCAGGGTGGTCGCCCAGGCCAGCCTGGAGCGCACGCTCGGCCCGGGCGGGGAGCTGGCGGAGCGGGCGGTGCTGGCGGCGGTGCTGGCCCGCCCCCAGGAGGCCGCGCGCCTCAAGGATCGGATCAAGGCCACCGACTTCGCCGACCCCGCCTACGGGCAGATGTACCGGCTGCTGGTGGAGGATGGCCTGGCCTCGCACCCGGCCGTGACGATCCGCCGTCCCGAGGACCGGCCGCAGGTCCTGGCGCAGCTTCTGTACCAGCAGCTGCAGCACAAGGCCGCGGTGGAGAAATGGGGGACGCCGCAGCAGTGGTGGCCGGTGGTGGCCCACCAGATCCGCGACCTGACCGGAGCTCACCGGGTCCCGCACCCCGAACAGGCTCTGCAGCTCGGCCAGCGGGTCCTGCAGTCCAGCATCCAGCGCCTGGTCGCCGCCAGCGGCGAAATGGTCGAGCGCACGCTCGACCATCCCGGCGCGCTGGCCGCCTCCACCCAGATCAACGAGACCCTCGCCCTGCTGCAGCGGCTGGAGGACCGGTGGGAGCAGGCGATGGGCCGCCCCGAAGGAGCCGGGGCCAGCCTGCCGCCCGCCGCCAGGCCCCGAAGCACCGAGCTGGCCTCCACCGAGGACGCGGTCCTGGGCTCGCTGCTGCGCGACCCGGGCCAGCTGGAGAGCATGCGCTGGCTGCAGGCCCAGGACTTCACCCAGCCGGGCCGCGCCGAGCTGTACACGGCGATCGTGCAGGCCGTCGACGCCGGCGGCACGATCGACCCTGTCCTGGTGGTCTGGGACGCCCACCGGCGCTGCGCCGACCCGCGGGCGATGGACGCCGACACGGTGTGGTCCATCAGCCAGCGCGGCCGGCCCGGCCTGGCCCGATCAGGCGCCAAGGAGCTGATGGTGGCCAGCATCCGCCACCACGTGCGCTCGGCCACCGGCGCGATCTCCCAGGCCGCCAGCGACCCCACCGCCGCGCCCGGGATGGTCATCGGCACCGCCCGCGGGCACCTGCAGCACGCCAGTGCCCAGGCCGCCCGCCTCGCGCTCGCGCAGCAGAGCACAGGCCCGGTGGTGTGGGCCCGGTGACACGCCGACCCGCCGGGCACACGGCGGCCGCGGTCCCCGCTCGGCTGCGGGCCCGCTGGCGCGACCTTCCCGTGCTCGCCGCCGTCCTCGCGAACGCCTTCGCCCCTCCCGGGGCGCGCCTGTGCCGGCTGTGGCGCCTGTTCGTCCCCTTCTGGCTGGTGCAGGCCGTCCTGCAGCAGGTCTCGGGAATGGTCCTGGCCGTGGGTCCGGCCACGGTGACTGTGCGTCAGAACGGGGCGTGGGGGCGCCGCGTGCTGCGGGGCGCGGTGGCGCTGCCGGCGGCCGTGCTGGGACTGTGGGTTGCGCTGCTGCCGCTCGTGGGGGCGGGGGCGCTGGCCGGTGCCGCCGGCGCGGGCGGCGGCTCGGCGCCGGCGGGCGCGCTGGCGGGCCTGGACGCGGGCGCGGGCCTGCTGGTGTGGCAGCTGGCCTTCCTGGCGCGGGCGGCGCCCGCGGGCGCGCAGTTGCGCCGTGTGCTGCGCCGCCTTCGGCGGGACGGGGCATGGGCGGAGGTGGCGTGCCTGGCGGGCGGGCGAGACGGGCAGGCCACCCGGGAGCTGGTGTTCGCGGTGCTGGCTTGGGCCGATGAACAGCGGGTAGGGCTGGCGGCAGTGCCCGCCACGCCGCAGCTGGCCCGCTCGTACGGGCGGGCGGGCTTTCGACCGGCGTTTCCCGGGGCGGCGGTGCTGGTGCGGGAGCCGCAGCACAGGATGGCGGGGCCCGAAGGGGCGCGGTGCCCGGTGGGGCGGGCTGCCGCGCCGCTCGTCATGCCTGCGCTGGCGCCGTGTCCGGCTGGGTCCAGGTCACCAGGAGCGCTGCGAGGGTGACGCCGGGGCCCAGGCCGAAAACCAGTCCGCGGGCGCCGTCGGCGGGCGCGGTGGCGTAGGTGCGGTCGAGGACGGAGAAGATCGTTGCGCCGCCGAGGTTGCCCTCTTGGGCCAGGACGTCGGCGGAGTGGGCGGTGAACGCCTCGTCGACGCCCAGGGCCCGGCCGAGCTTGGCGAGGATCTGCGGCCCGCCGGGATGCAGGACCCCGAAGTCCAGTCCCCCGGCGGCGACGTCGTCGAGCCACGTGCGCAGCGCAGGGGTCAGGTCACTGACGGAGCGCAGGGAGTCGCGGGTGCTCGCGAAGTGGTCGCCCAAGTAGTCGGTCTCCTTCTGGTAGCGGTGCAGGGTGCCGGGCAGCGTGATCTCCTTGCTGTGGTCGATGCGCAGACACGCCTCGCGGCCCAGCGGGCGGGTGGCGACGACGGCCGCGGCCACGGCGTCACCCCACAGCGCTTTGAAGATCTGGTCGTCCAGGGACGTCCTGCTGCGCTGGTGGATGGAGGACAGGTGCTCGGCGGCCACCACGACGACGTTGTGGTCGGGGTGGCGGGCCAGGTACTCCTCCGCGGTGATCAGCACCAGGGCGCCGCCCATGCAGGCGGCTTGGGCCGTGGCCCGCAGCCGTGTGTCGGGGCGCAGGCCGAGGGTGTTCAGCAGGTGCTGGTGCAGGCCGGGCAGCATGTCGCCGGTGGCGCTGGTGACGATGAGGCAGTCGACCTGCTCCGGTCGCAGGCCGGCGGCTTCGACGGCCTGGCGGACGGCTTCCTCGGCTGCGGGCAGAAGCGTGTCCAGGACGTGGCGTTTGCGTTCGGCTGCGGTGCGCTCGGCGGTGACGGAGGTGTAGTCGTGGAAGTAGCGGCGGGTACCGGGCAGGTTGGCCGTCGCCCTCCTGATCTTGTCCGCGTCGGGGTTGTCGGGGTCCTGAGCGAGGATGTCGTCGCGTATCTGGGAGGCCGGCACGACGTGAGGGCCGCGCACGAGGGCGGGGCGTGTGATGTAGGCGGCTGGGGCGGTCACGGGGGTGTGTGTCCTTCGGGGGATGGCCGGCGATACGCGGCGGGGCCGCGCACCTGGCTGGCGGGGCCCGCTTCCTGCGGCGGGGCAGGAAGGGGGCGCGTGGAAGAACGTGCCTGCTGTTTCCGGTCGGGACCGCAGGCACGGGTGGTGCAGGGGGCTTAGCGGGAGAAGCGGCGCCTAGGCGCCGCTGGGGCGCGGCCTGGCCGAGGGCTGGTGCGTTCGGCCGGTTCGGGCAGCCGTCGGAAGGCCCCGGGGGGACGCGGGGCCGACGTGCCGGCGCCGGGTGGGCGCGGACACAGCGCCGGGGCAGGGTTCCGGTCGGCCGCACGGGGTCGCCGCGGCGCCGGGTGGTGGGCGCGCGTGGTCCGTGTGGCCAGGGCGGCATGGCTGCGCGACATCCTCGTCCCCCAGTGGCATGGATGCTGGTCTGATTCACGCTATCGGGGGGCACAAGAGCGCATTCGTACCGGCCGGTATGCGCGGCGGGCCGCTGCCGTGCGTGTGATCCGGGCCGTCATGTCCTATTGGTGAAAGGCAGGTTGGTGGCGGCGGCGCGGTCCTTGCCCCGTCCGGCGGGTGTTGTCGCAGGGCGGGCCCTGCGGCTCGGGCGCGGATACGGCTGGCGGGGGTGTCAGGCGGGTGCGGTGCCGGCGGTGTGGGTCACCTTGTGGAGCTCGAAGTCGTCGAGGAGCCGGGCGAGCGTGGCTTCGTCGCCCTGGCGCGGGGCGCCGCGCACGACGAGTTCGCACAGGCATGACAGCGCCAGTTCGACGGCGGCCGACAGCACCGACATCAGCGCGGCGTGAGGGGTGGGGCCGTGGGCGAGCGCGCGCACGAGCGGGCCCAGGGCGCTTTCGTGCAGGGGCCTGCCCGTGGGCAGCTGTTCAGCCATGGCCAGGCGGGCCAGTTCTACGCTGGTGTGGCAGTGGGGATGGGCGCCGACGGCGAGCAGATCCCAGTCGTGGCGGTCGAGGGCCGCGGTGATCGCGCGTGCCTGCTCCGGCACCGGGGCGCAGGGCGCGACGGGCGGCCAGCGGTCGGCAGCCGACTCCCGGGGGTCGGGGGCTGCTGCCCTCAGTGCCGCGTAGGAGAGGCGGGCGAGGGCTCCGACGGTGGCCAGGGCCGCGTCGTGGGCGGTGAGCGCAGGATGCTGCGCGGCCAGGAGCGCCATGGCTTCGTCGGCTGCGGGCAGGAGGGGGCGGCCCGCGCTGGCGCAGCGTATGAGGTGCACGGCGTGGAGCTCGGCGTGCCCGTACAGGCGCCGGTAGTGCTGGGCAGTCATGGTCGCACTCTTTGCTCCGCGGCTTTCCCCTTGGCCCGGTGGCGGGCCAACGCTTGTGGCAGCTGGGGTGGTTGGGGTGGTGTCGGATGCACACCGTATCGCGCGGCGGGCGGGCTCCGTAGGGCGGGCGGGGCTCGAGTGGACGGCAGCGCGGTGCACCCGGGGTGGCGCGGTGCGGCGGCGGGGTCAGCCGGGCGTGCCGACGGCGGGTGCCGTGGGCTGGGGGCTCTGCGGACGGGGGGCGGTGGTCCTGCCGGGAGTGGACTTGTCCGTGCTCTCGCGCTTCCTGCGGCGGGCGGCGCGCCGGCGGCTGGCACACAGTTCGTCTTCGTCCAGACCTCCCCATACGCCGCAGTTTTGGCCGGTCTCCAGAGCCCAGGTCAGGCACTCGGCGCGTACCGGGCAGCGCTTGCAGACGGCTTTGGCCTGGCTGGTCTGGTTGGTGACCGTGCCGGAGGGGCCGAAGGGGAAGAAGAGCTCGGGGTCCTCCTCCCGGCACTGGGCCCGGCGGCGCCAGTCTGCGGCGCGCACGCCCTGGTGGGGGCCGGTCACCGCACACCTCGCTGGGGTGCCGAAGGGGCCGGGCGTGCCGTCTGCTGGCGGGCCTGCGGGTGGGCGGACGCACGTGCCGGCGCCACGGGCGCTGGTGCGGGCGGTGCGGGGTTGAGGTTCTCGGTGAGGCGTTCGGTGAGGGTGCGGCGGTGTGCGGCCAGGCGCTCGAGTCCGTCGTCGGCCGGCTGCCGGGGGGCGGGCAGGTCCATCACGGCCCGCAGTACGCGCATGGCCGCCTGGGCGGCGGGCCATTCGCGGCCTTGCAGGTCCTCCCACCGCTGCTGGGCTTTGGCCGCCAGTTCGCGGGCGGCGGCGAGGTCCTCATTGCTGGGTCGGTGCATCTCGGAGGGGTCGGCGGCGCGGGCGGTGAGGTGGTCGAGCTGGTTGCTGGCCGCGGCGTAGGCGGTGCGTGCCTGTGTCAGGGTGCGGGCGTCGACGCCGCGGAACAGGTCTTCGTACAGGTGGTGGGTCGGGCGGGGGATGTGAGCGGCCACGGTGGCGCGCACGGTACGGCGCTGCTGCTCGAGGGTCTGGTCCACGACGCGTCTGGCGCTGTCGTAGGTGTTCAGGAGCGCGGCCTGCCCGGCGGCGTGGGCCTCCCAGCCCTGTGCGCCGTGTTCCTGCTCGGAGCGGCCCGCCGCTTCGGCGGAGCGCTGGGCCGCGTCGTGGATGGGGATCTCCAGTGCGTCGGCGGCGTTCTCGGCGCGGGCCAGGGCGTACAGGCGGCCCAGGATGGCGTGGCGGCCCTGCACTTCGTAGGCCAGTTCCTCGGCGGCCCGCACGCTCCCGGTGTCGCCGGCGGACCTCGTTCCGGCCTCCGCTTCCCGGCGGGCATGGGCGGCGTAGTCGAATGCGCTGTTGAGGAACTCGTCGCAGTCGCGGCCGTCCCGGGCTGCGGAGGGCACCATGCGGCGCCACAGGAGCGCGGCCTGGACGTCGCTCGCGGGCTGGGCGGGCAGCTGCACCTCGACGCTGCCGCGGGTGCGGGCGACGGTGTTCTCCAGCCGGGTGCGGGTCGTCTCGTCGAATCCCCAACGGTCCAGCGCCTCGCGGGCGGCGTCCTCCAGCAGCGCCCGGGCGTCCACCGGGTCGTCGGCGGCAGCGGCGGCGTCCGGGTCCGGGCCTGTGTCGCGGCCGGGCGCGGTGCCGCGCGCGGGTGCGGGTGCGGGCGCGGGCGGACGGGCGCTGAGCGGGCCGGTGGCGGCCAGCTGCTCCAGGTACCACTGGGCGGCGGCCCGTACGGCGGGCTCGCGGTGCGGCGCACGGTCCAGGAGTTGGGCGTTGGCGCGCAGCAGGGCCGGGTCGGCCTGCGGCGCCGGGGTGCCGGCCTGGCGGATCGCGCGGGTGACGGCGAATGCCGACCAGCTGAAGCTGTGCCGTCCCTCGCCACCGGGCGTGGCCGCCTCGGCGAGGCGGTCCAGGACCTGGGCCTCGGGAAGCGGCAGGCGCGGGCCGAAGGCGGCGCCCCACGCGGTCCCGGCCCGTTCCCAGGAGGGCTCGTCGTCCTCCCACTCCGCCGGGTCGCCGGGCGGGTAGAGGCGGTGTTCGAGCCACTGGGCCTGGGCGTGGTCGAGCAGGCTGCGGCGCGGGTCGTCGTGCGCGAGCTCGCGCAGGGCCCGGTCGAGGATCTCGGCGGGCTGGCACGGTGTCAGCCGGCCGTCGTCGAAGGCGCTGTCGGTGAGCACCTCGAGGTGGCCGGCGCGGTCGTGGCGCAGGAAGAACTCGGCGGCGAGGAACGGGTCGCCGGTGAGCAGCGTGGGGCCTTCGGCACCGGCGAGGCGGTAGTCGGTGTAGACGCTGGTGAGCGCGTAGTGCGCGGGCTGGGGTTGTGCTGGCGCCGCCATGGTGGGGTTTCCCTCTGCTGCCGGGGGCCGCGGTCACCCCCGAGGTTGCGGGGGGCGGGCCGGGGTGGGCCATCTGGGCGGGGGCGCGCTCCCGGTGCGCGGGAGCGGCGCGCGGCCCCTCCCCCGGGGCGGGATGCCAGCGCGCCGGGCGGGCCGGGGCAGGTCAGCGGCGGCGCCGCGGCCCGGGGCGGCGCGGGCGCCCCGGGGAGCCGGGGCGTGCAGGCCGGGCGGGTGCCGGGCAGGCGGTGGCGGCCTGCTGGGCGGCGGCTTGCAGGCGTTGGCGGTCGGCCTCGCGGCGCAGGCGCAGCAGATGGAGGCGGTCGTCGATGCGGGCGCGCTGGTAGAGGTCGAGGGCGCGGGCCAGGTGCTGGCGTTCGTCGGCGGTGTGGTCCTCGCGGGCAGGGCCGAGGGGGTGCGGGTCGGTGATGCCCAGGCGTATGCGGTAGTCGGCGATGGCGGCGACCAGGCGCTGGTAGAGGTGCTGCTGGGCGGTGTCGTCCTCGTCGGGGGCGGGGATCTGCTCGACCCATTCCTCGGGGGCCGCGGTGTCGGTGAGGGCGGCGGCGAGGGCGGCGAGGGCGAGGCGTTCGGCCTGGGGCAGCAGGGGCTGGACGGCGGGCAGGCGGGCGGGGCCGGCGGCGGGTGCGGGCTGCCGGTCGGCCGGGCGCGGTGGTGCGTCGGGGTGGGGTGCGGCGGCGGCGCGCAGCAGGTGCAGGCGGGCCAAGTGGGCCAGGGCTTGGCGGGCCAGGTCGCCGGGCCCGAAGTGGCGGTGCTGGTGGGCGGTGCGGATGCGGTGGCGCAGGGTGTGGATGCGCTGTTCGAGGCTGTCGTAGGCGGCGCCTTGGAGGGGGTCCTCGGGGCGGGGGCCGAGGCCGGGGGTGGTGTCGGGGACGGAGTTGACGGCGCGCCAGGCGTCCAGGAGGGCGGCGGTGCGTTCCCAGTCGGCGCGCAGCGCGGCCCCGGCCTGGGCCGGCGGGAGGGGGCCGAGCGGGCGGGCCCAGGGCGGGGTGTCGGCGGCGAGCTGGGCGCCGCGGGCGGCCAGGTGGCGGTCGATGATGTCGCGGCGCTCGGTGAGGTGGTGGCGCCAGCGGGCCGGGGTGAGGTGGTCGGCCAGGGCTGCGGTGGGGGTGAGCCAGTGGGGCAGGTCGCCGCCGGGTTTGGTGTGGGCCCGGTGGTCGGGCAGGCGGTGGCGCAGGCGGCGTTCGGCGTGGATGCGGGCGGTGACGGCATCCGCGCGCTGCCAGGCGTGGTGGGCCGCCTCGGTGCGCCGGCGGGCGCGGTGGAGGTGCTCGCGGGCGGCGGCCGGCGGGTCGGCGCTGTGGGCCGGGGAGTGGCCTTGGCGGCGTTGGTAGTCCTCCCGTGCCCGGTCGCGCCAGGGCATGGCCCGGCGTAGGCGGTGTTCGTCGCGCAGGCCGGCGAGGGTGTGCGCGGCGGTGAGTTCGGTGCGGTGGTCGCCTTCGTCGGCGGCGCGGCGCGCGGTGCGGCGGGTGGCGGCGAGGCGGTGGGCGAGGTCGGGTGCGGTGAGCGGGCCGTGGGGGCGTTCGGGCCAGGGGGCGTGGCGGCGCCCATGGGCGGTGACGGGCTTGGGCTGGGAGGCGAGTTGAGCGTCGGCGGCGTGCAGTTCGGTCAGGGCCCGGGCGCGGTGGTCGGCTGCGAGGGCGGCCAGGCGTTCGAGCTGGGCGTCGTCGAGGGCGCGCAGCAGGCGCCGGTTGGGGTGGGGGTCGGCGTCGGCCTGGGCTTCGGCGGCGCGGGCGGCCTTGACGCGGCGGTCGATGCGCCAGGCCAGGGCGGCGCCGGGCACGTCGGCGCCCGTGAGGGTGCCTTCGGCGTGGGCGGCGGCGAGGATCCGTGCCGGGGTGAAGCCGGCTTGTTCGGCGCGGGCGAGGGCGCCTGCGACGGCGGTGAAGGCGCCGTCGTAGTCGAGGCGGGCGGCGGCGGGCCCCAGCGTCTGGTGGGCGGCGGCGCGGTAGCGCAGCTCGTCTGCGCGCTGGGCCGCGTCCTGGTACTCGGCGGCCAACTGGACGATGCCCCAGGCGCGTTGCTGTTCCTCGCGCAGGCTCTGGCGGGCGCTCTTGGAGTAGGCGCTGTGGGCGGCGATCCGCTCCAGGACGCGTCCGAGGTCCTGGTCGTCCTCGAGGGCGATGTAGAGGCGGTTGCCGGCCCGGCCGCGGGTGGCCGCGACGTAGGCGGCCTCGCGGGTGGTGCGGGCGGTCAGCAGGGCGTGGGAGCGCTCGACGGTCATGCCCTGGGCGCGGTGGATGGTGGAGGCGTAGCCGAGTTCGCAGTGCTCGGTGAGGTAGTCGGCGGGCAGGGTGAGGCGGCCGTGGTGGCCGGTGTGGCGCACGATGGCGTCGCCGCGCCGGGTGTAGCCCGCGAGGCACCACACGTCGCCGTTCTTGACGAAGTCCTTGCCGCCCCGGCATACGAGCGTGCGCTGGTTGCGGCGGGTGACGATGAGGTCGCCGGGGTGGGCGAGGTGGCCGTCGCGCAGGCGGGCGGCGGGCTTGAGGCGGGCGGGGCGGATGTCGCCGCGGGCCAGCCGGTGGGCCTGGGCGCGGGTGTTGAGGCGGGCGACCAGGTCGCGGTCGGGGGCCATCATCAGGGTGTGGTGGCCGGCGTCGAGGTCGGTGCGCCAGGCGGTGAAGACGGCGTCGAGCATGTCGGTGGTGGTGCCGCCGGCGACGCGGCCGTGCTCGCGGTACCAGGTGAAGGCGGTGTGGGGGGTGCCGTCGCGCAGGGCGAGGGAGGCGTCGGCTTCCCCGCGGGTGCGGAAGCGGTGGACGGCGGTGAGGTGCAGAGCGCCGACCTCGGTCTGCAGCAGGCGCAGGGCGCCACCGGATTCGACGGCGGCGAGCTGGGAGGGGTCGCCGATCAGGCGCACGTGGGCGCCGGCGTCCTTAGCGCGGGCGGTGATCTGGGCGAGGTCGAGGGTGGCGGCCATGCCGGCCTCGTCCACCAGGACGACGTCGCCCGGGCGCAGGCGCTCGCCGTGGGGCAGGACCAGGCGGCCGTGGTCGGCGAGCTTTTGGCGGCGCAGCCACAGGTGCAGGGTGTGCGCGTCGTGTCCGATCTCGGTGCCCAGGACGTGGGCGGCGCGGGCGGAGGGGGCCAGGGCGATGACGCGCCGTCCGGCGGCGGTGATCGCGGCCGTGGCCAGGCGCATGGCGGTGGTCTTGCCGGCGCCGGCGGGGCCGATCGCTGCGACCAGGCGCCGGTCCGCGGTGGCGAAGGCCTCGGCCATGGCCCTCTGCCCGGCGTCCAGGGGCCCTTGATGGCGCTCGAGGACGCGGGTGAAAGTGGCGTGGTCGCAGGCCGCGGGGATGCGGGCGCGGGCGGCGGCGACGATGCGGTCCTCGGCGGCCAGCAGGGCGCGGGTGGTGTAGAGCTCGCCTTGGCGGTGCCGGTAGATGCTGGTGCCGTCCGGGCGCGCCAGGGGCGCGAAGGGCGGGTTGATGTCGGGTGGGGTGAGGTCGACGCACACACGGGCCAGGGCGTGGTCGGTGATGCGTTCGGCCCATCCCTGGCCGCCGCGCCCGCGGGTGGTGCGGGTGGTGTAGCGGCGGGCCTCGGCGAGGATGTGGCGCCGTGAGAAGACGGCCCGGTGCCGGGAGACCGCGCCGACGACGTCGCGGGCGGCGAGGTAGAGGTCGAGTTCGGGCGGGGACTGGTCGCCGTGGAGGTTGCGGGCTGCGGTGCGGGCGGTGGTGAGCAGGTCGTCGACGCGTTGTTCGCCGGCGGCTTCGACGGCCTGGTGGCGCCAGATCCGCAGGAGTGTGTGCAGCGGCCTGGCCTGCTTCTTGGCGGGGCGGGTCTGGCGGGCGGCCTGGTCCATCAGCGCGATGCGCGTCTTGGCGTCCGGCTGGCGGCCGTGGCGCTGCCGGTAGTCGTCCGCCAGCTGCTCGAGGCGTTCGCGGATCGCGCGGGCGCGCACGCCGTCGGCGCCGTACAGGGCGGGGTCGACGCCGGCGATCTCCATCACGGGCCTGCGCCCGGGCGCCGGGATCCGTTCCTCGACGGCCAGGTCCAGCCTGGTGCAGATCCGGCGCAGGACCTCCTCGTTGTACAGCTCGGAGGCGGCGACCATCTGGGCCAGCAGCAGGCGTCCGTCGATGGTGCGCCAGCGCCCGTCGGCGGCCTGGACCCGGTTGGCGATCAGCACGTGGTCGTGGAGAAGCGCCTGGCCGCAGCGGTTGTCGAAGTGCCGGAACTGGGCGGCGACCAGACCGCCGGGCACATCCTGCTGGGCGATGCCTCCCTTGCCCGAGCGGGTGGCCAGCGCGTGGTCCTCGATCCACGCCAGCGTGATGGCGATGGCCTCGTCGTGGGCCTGCTCGACCGCCGCGCGCACGCTCTCGTCGCCCAGTGCCCACAGCTGGTCCACGCTGGAGGGCGGCCGGAAGACGGGGTGCCAGGCGGCCACCGGTTGGCGCGCCGGGCGCAGTTGGCGGGCGATGTAGCGGCCCAGTTCGGCACCGTTCTTGGGGTCCCTGCGGTACTCGGCGCGAAAGGCGCGGGCGCCTTCGCTCCAGCGCGCCTGCTGCTGCTCCTTCGCGGTGGCCGCCCGGCCGGTCCTGGCTTCCAGGGCGGCGATCTTCCCCTGGATCGCCGTGGCGAGTTCGGTCGGTGTGCTGCCGAACTGGTAGTACGCGGCGCCCAGCCGGGCAGCGCGCACGGCCTTGCGCGCACTGTCGCCGGCGCGCAGCCGCTCGGCGGTGATCTCCTCGGCCCGGGGGTGCAGGCCCTCCCCGTACAGGGCCCGCATCTGAGGCTCGGTCACCGTTCCCGCAACGCCCAGCACGGTGGCCGCCCGGCCCACCCACCGGCCGGGCGGAATCCCGGCGGTCCTCTGGTGCTCGGCCAGGTCCCGGCCGCCCACACGCAGCTCGTCCCCGGTGGCGATCTGGCGCGCGAAATAGCGCCAGCCGTCCCCGGCGGTGAGCCTGCCCGTGTCCACGGTCACCGCCCCACCGTCGAAGCGGCCCGCCGAAGATGCAAGAGCTGTCAGGAACTTGACCCCCTCGCCAACGCCGGTGCGCACGGTGGCGCGAGGGGCCCGCACCCCTGGCCGGTGACGGCCGCCGTCGGTGTTCGCGCTGGCCGCGGGTGGTGGGCCCGCTGTGGGGGGCGGTGGTGGTGGAGAGCTGAGGGGGGTGAGGGGGTGTGTCGTCGGGTGGGAAGTTCTCGTTGGGGCGGTGCGGCGGATTCCGTCCTGCGGGATCCGGGGGCGGGGCGGGTTGGGGGTGGGGCGGGTGTGGGGGTTGCGTGGGGTCGGCGGTGCCCCGGGTGGGTGTCGCGTGGTGGCTGTCGGTCCGTGAGGGGCCGGTGGGGCCGGGGTGAGGGAGCGGGGTGGTGGCGGTGGCGACGCGGAAGTCGGCGGCGTCGGTGGCGGCGCGCCAGCGTGCCCGGGATCTGCGGGTGAGGTTCCTGGAGCGGGAGCAGAAGCTGCTGGAAGCGGCGGAGGAGTTCCTGGCCGGTCGGGAGAGCACCGGTAAGGCGGTGGAGGGGATCGGGCGTCAGATCGTCAGGGTGGAGGTGGAGTGGGAGCGTCAGCTGGTGCGGGTGCGGGAGGAGCGGGCGCGTCAGATCGAGGGGTTGGAGGGTGAGCGGGTGCGGGAGGAGCGGGAGGGGTGGGAGCGGGGGGCTCGGGTGGCGGCGCGGATGCGGGGGCTCGGGGTGAAGGAAGGGGAGGTGGCCGAGCGGTTGGGTGTGGAGTTGGGTGAGGTGCGGCGGATGGTGGCGTGGGTGAAGGGGCAGGGGGCGAAGCGGGTGCCTGGCGCGGTGCCGGGTGGGGAGGCGGGGCCGGGGGGCGGGGCGCGGGGGGTTGTGCCGGCTTCGGTCACTTCGGTCGCTGCCGCGGGCGTGCCCGGCGCGGGGGCGGGCGGGGCCTGGGCGGGGGCGCGGCCTGGTGCGGACGGGGCGGGGGCGTGATGAGGGCGGCCGCTCGGGTGCGGGGCGGGTGCGGGTCGGTGCGGGGTGGGGGGTGTGGTGGCGCAGGTGGCTGAGGTGATGGCGGGTGAGCTGGATCCGACGTGGCTTGGCCGGGTCTTGGAGGTGACGGAGGAGGGGCCGGACGGGCCGCTGGTGCACGGGATGCGGCTGGTGTCGTACCGGCGGGTGACGGGCCGGGATGTGGTGGTGCTGGTGGGTGAGAACACCAGTGTGGTGGTGGGGTCGGGGGTGGTGTTGGTGTTCTTCGTGGAGGCCGCGGTGCCGGGGCGGTTCACGGGTGCGGTGGCGGAGGGTGGGGGGTGGTCGGGCGGGCCGGCTGTGGGGGGCGGGTACGCGGCGGCTGCGGGGCCGGGTGGGTGGCCGGTGGCGGGGGGTCAGGAGGCGGCGGTCGTGCCGGTTGCCCCGGTGGTGCCTCCGGGTGTTCCCGGCGCGCCGGCGGTGCCGTGGATGCGGCCGCGGCCGGGGCCGTGAGGCGGTCCCGGCCGCCGATGGCGACGGGCCCGTACCCCGTGTGGGGGTGCGGGCCCGTGGCTGTGTGGGGGCCCGCCCGGTGCCGGGTGTCGGGCGGCGGCCTTGTGGTCGGGCGCAGCGTGGCTGTGGGGGGGTGGCCGTTGCGGCGGGGCGGGGCCGGTGGCCTGTCGAGGGGCGGGTGGCGGGAGCGTGTGGGGCGGCGGTGTGCGGGTCCTTCCCGGTCCGGGGCCGGGGCGCAGCGGGCGGGGCCGGCGGCTTGTCGGGGGCGGGTTGGCCCGGGGCCGGGACGACGGGTTGCCTGTTCGGGGGGCTTCGGTACGGTCGCACCGCTGGAGGCGGTGGTCTGGTCCCGTGAGTACGGTGCTGGCTGGCCTCGCCCGGATCGAGAGTTGTCAGGGAGTGTCCTTCGTGCGTGTGTCCCCGTCTGCTGAGCTTGGCCCGGCGGTGCGCCGGGAGTTGTTGTCCTGGTTGGAGAGGTACCGGCAGCTCGCCCTGGGCGATTCGTCGTGGGCGTATCCGGGTTTCGCGGACCTGGTGGCCGAGCATGGCGTCTTCTACTCCCCCGCGCCTTGGACCGGGGAGGTGCGGCAGGAGCCGGGGCGGTGTTTCAAAGCGGCCAGTGCTCACGCGGAGCGCAGTGCTCTGGTGTATGCCGAGGGGTACGCTCTGGCGCGTTCGGCTGTCCCGTTCGTCGTGTTCGAGCACGCGTGGTGTGTCGGTGGTGATGGTCGTGCTGTTGACCCGGCGTTGCCCGACGGCATGGTGCAGGGGTATCTCGGTGTGCCCCTGAACGGCGCTTTCCGTCGGGAGCAGCAGCGGCTGCGGGGAACGGACGCGGTGTTCGTGTCGGATCCGCGGAATCTGTTCGGGGGTGTGAACGAGGTCGTTCTTCGTGCCGGTCTGCCCGAGGGGGCGGTGGCTTCGCCGCGGTGACGGTGCTGGCTCCCCGGGTGCGGGGGTGGTGGTGGGAAGTGCGTGTGGGCCCGCCCCCGGGGTGTTCCGGGGGCGGGCCCTTGGCATGTGTGGTGGTGGTGCGGGCCGGGGGGGTCGGGGGGCTTGCCGGCGCGGCCTGGCGCGGGCGCCGCATCGGGGCGCGGCAGGGGCGGCCGGGCCTGCCGGGATGGGGCTGGGGGTGGGTGCGGCCGCGGGTGGCGCTGTGGGTGTGGGGATGCTGGCGGGGCCGCAGGTGGAGTGGATGTGGCCGGGCGGCCGGGGGTGCCGGCCGATTGGCGTCGAGGGGGGCAGGGGTGAGGAGGGCCGGGGCTGGCCGAGAGCCGTCCGGCGGTGGCCGGGTCGACCAGGTCGAACAGCTGCCGCCGGTCTTCACGTCGGCGGTCTCGGTGGGGACGTGTTCTCGCCGTCGTCGAGGTCTGCGGCGGGGGTGGGGATGTGGCGGGTGCGGTCGAAGGCGTCCAGGGCAGCGGTGACGTCGGCGCTGGCGAAGTGGCGGGGGCCAGGGGCGTCTAGTTCGGCCCTGAGGCGTTCGTACCAGTCGGGTGCGGGGGTGTCGGGCATCGGTGTCCTGAGGGTTGCAGGCGGTCCGGGCGGGACCGGTGTGGATGGCAGGGACGGGGTTCGTGTCCTGGGGTCGGCGGCGTTGCAGGGCCGCCGATGGGTGGCTGGCTCGGGGCGCTAGTCGAAGTGGTGTGGCCTCAGGTCGCGGGCGTGGACGGTGTAGTGCTTCTCGCCGTGGGGAAGCGTCTGGTCGAGGCGGCAGATTGCGGCGGGTAGGCGGACGGTGACGAGGGTGTCGCCGTAGTCCGTGCCGTTGGGGTCGTCAGGCCGGTTGGAGAACCAGATCAGTCCCGATGCGTGATGGGAGACCATGCGTCGGGACGCGAGGATGGCGGCGGCGGCTTCGCTGTCGGTGCGGTGGTACAGGACCAGGTCCATGCTGCTCTCTTGCCGTGTCGGCGGTGGCGGGCGGCCCCGCGTCGCCAGATGACGGGTGCCGGGTGACGGCGCCGGGGGCTTGGCCGGTGCTGGGGGTCAGCGGGCCGGTTCGGCCGCGGTGCTGGGGTCGGCGAGGGTGCCGGGCTGGGGGCCGTCGGTGCGGCAGTGCTCGCACCAGATCCGGCCGACGGTCGGGGACCAGCCGCAGGTGCAGTCGGGGTCGCGGGGCGGGGTCGTCGTGCCCGGTGCGGGGGTGTCCTGGGGCGGGGAGGTCTGACTGTGGGTCACTGGGCACTGCCTTCGGTGGTGGTGTGGGGTCGGGTCGGGCCGGTCGTGCCGGTCGTGCCGGTCGTGCCGGGGGCGTGTGACGGGGCGGGGCCGCGGGCGGCGGCCCGGTCCTCGCGCTCGAAGCGGATGGCCTCCAGTTCGGCGCGGTGGCGCTGGATGAGGAGTTGGGCGGCGTATGCGTCGGCGCGGGCGGGTTCGGGGTCGTTACCCAGGCGGCGAGCCCGCTCTGCCCGGCGTTCGGCGCGCAGGACGGTGTCGCGGGCCTCCTCCAGGGCGGTGCGCAGGCTGGCCTCGCGGTGGTCGAGGCCGGTGTCGTCGGCGGGCGTCGGGGTGGCGGTCACCGGCGGGCACCGGCGGCGATCTTGTCGGCGGCCGAGCGCAGCGTGGCGACGGCCCAGTCGACGCCTTCGCGGTACTCGGGGCCGCGGTCCGGGGCGCAGCCGGCTTCCAGGGCGTCGGCGGCCAGGCGGTAGGCGTCGGCGTTCATCCCGTCGAGATGCTTCTTGACGGTCTCGGGCCGGTAGCCGTGGAGGAGCTCTTCGAGGCTCTCGCGGGCGGTGGGCTCACTCATGCCCAGGTCTCCGGCGTGGTGTCAGGCGCCCCCGGGGGGCGACGGGTATGGCCGAAGCGGCCGGGCTGGGCGGGTGCGGGCAGGTCCGGTGATGGGCAGGCTAACGGTCACCCCGGCACCCCGGAAGCGGAATCTGCCCGACCCCGGTGGACAACCGGGGACAGTGGCGGCGATACCCCCCAGCACCGAGATAGCGGCCAGTGCCGACAGCAACGGCGGCAACGACGACGGGAAAGCTGCCAGGGCGGAGGGTGAGGGCGATGGCTTGGGGGCGGTGGTGGCCACGGCTCTCTCCTCGATTAGTCAGCGGCGGGTGGGGTGGGGTGCGAGGAGGGTGGCTGTGAGACCGGCGCCGAGGAGGGCGCCGGCCAGGACCAGCCAGGGGATGACCGTCACGCGTTGTCTCGGACGAGCACGTAGCCGGTGCGGCGGGGTTGGCCGGTGTTGGTGGTCGAGCTGTCGTGGAGCTGGGTGGCTTCCAGCGCGCGACGCCGGTAGCCGGTGCCGTCGCGGCGGACAGTCTCCACGTCGACTTTGCCGAAGCCGTACAGCCCCGAGGTGCTGATCGGCTCTGCGACGATTCGGATGGTGGGGCCGCCGAGCGGGTTGAGGGAGCGGAGGATCTGGCCGGGGCGGGCAGGACCCGGGGTGGCCGGAGCGACGGTAACGACATGCGCACGCCGGTCAACAGCAGCCCGGGAAGCGGGCGGCGGGCGCAGCCACCGAGACGGCAACCGAGACGGCAGAGCGGGTTCGTGGCCGTGTTGGGCCACCCGGGACCCGGGCGGCGGGCGGCGGCGGTCCTGTGAACGGACACAGCGTGGCAGCGGGGGTGACCGGTCGCGGCGGCCGGGGCCCCGGGCAGGCAGCCGGGGGCTGTGGGGCTGCCAGGTGGCATTGGTGGGTTGGACGGGGGCCGCCCCGCACCCGGGGGGGGTGGGGTGCGGGGCGGCCCGGGGAGGAGGGATCCTCGACCCGCAGCGCGGGACACGGGGAGGACACGCCCCCTCCCGGGGAAGCCCGCAACGGCCGGTTGCTCAACGACCGTTGCGGGCGGTACCGGGAGGAACGAGCCGGACCATAACGGCGTGACACGGCCAGTCAACCCCGGACCAGAACAGCCAGGGCATTGGACGCTGAGCCCGGGGCGGGGTCGGGCGGCCGGGTGGGCGGTGGCGACTGCGGCCGGGCCCTGTGTGTGGGCCCTCGCGGCCGTCGGCCCTGGGGCCGCGGCTGCGAGCACGGTCCGGGGCGCGGGGCCCAGGGTCTGGTGCCGGGGCGGAAGCAGTCAGCCCGATGGCGTGGTCAGGTGCGTTGCCGGGCACGGCCTGGGACGCGGCCCGTGGCCGTGTGTGGGTCCCGTCCGGAGCCCGGTGGCGGGAGGCGACAGGGATGGCCAGTCGCGGCAGGCCGGGACACAGCCGGCAGCCGGGGTAGCGCGGGCCCGGTCATCATCGGCCCGGACGGACTGTGGGCCCGTCCCTCGTTGGTGGAGGGCGGGCCCACAGGGGTCGGTCAACCGGCGTGACGGCCGGGGGGATTGTCAGGCGGGGGTGCCGATGTCGGCACCGTCGTGGACGAGCTGGTGGGTGATGATCGCGCGGTCCACCTCGGTCAGGGCGGGGGCGTGGTGCTCGGCGATCATGGCGTCGATCGCGGGTATCAGTTCCCTGACGGTCGGGATGAACCGGTCCAGGCCGCGGTTGTCGACGAACTCCCCGTCGACGACCAGGTGGGCGAACACGTTGTGCAGGGGCCGGTTGTAGCCCCATTCCAGGTGGGCGGCCGCAGACAGTGGCATGACGTGGCGCGACATGGGAACTCCCTTGGACGGGTTGCAGGTGGTTGGTGACGGGCGGGGCCGTGTCGGGTCCGCGGGCGGACACTCGCGGACAACGGCGGGGCTCGGGCCGGGAAAGGGATCACCGGCCGGAGGATGGCCGGGGACCTGGGTGGGTGGGCCGCCCCGCACACTCCCGGGGGGGCCGCCGGGGGTGTGCGGGGCGACCGGGCCGGGGCTGCCCCCTTGCCCGCCGATGCGGGGGCGGGCAAGGGGGCGTGGCCGTGCGCGGGCGTGGGGGCGACGCCGTTATCTGGGGTGAGGATGGTGGTTTCGCAGATCAGCCCCATGACCGCCTTGTAGGTACATGAGGCACTCCGGTCCACAGTCGCGGTACCACCGGCATACGAACTCGCTACGCTCCGGCTCGTGCCCACTCTCACTCCCTCGCAGGCGGCCGTCCTCCAAGCTCGGCTCGTCGATACAGCAGTCCTCCCTCGCCAGCGTCGAGCCGTCCCCCACGTGGCCGCAATGACCGCCACCGGACCGGACGCCGGCAACAGCAATACGACGGAGCACGTCCTCGCCCTGATCCGCCAGGAGCGCAACGGCGAGCCCCTGCGCGGCGCCATCGAGGTCGCCTGCAAGGCGCTGCTGCACAACGCCCTGCCCAGCGGCGAGGTCGTCGCGGTGGGCGACCGGCAGGGCGACGCCCTCGCCGTCCTGGCCCAGCGCGTCCTGCGGCTCCATCTGGCCGGCGAGGGCACCGCCGCCTGGATACTGCTGCGGCAGTACGACGTCCCGCGGCACGCCGCGATCCTCGCCCTGCTCACCAGCTGGCTCAACCTCCAACTCGCCGGGGTGGACCCGATGAGCCTGTAGCGCGGCCGGGTCAACACAGCGGCCGACACCAACGATCCGGTACGAGCGAGCGCACTGGTCAGGATCAGGTGGCAGGAAACGAGTAGTCGTCAAGATCGGCTGTCAGAGGTCAGCTCGCGCGGAAGCGTTTCGGTCGAAACTCATCGCACGGACGTTCCAAACGTTTCGACCGAAACGTTTGACCTCGGCCTGTGCGGCGTGTGCCTCATGAGCCCCCAGATATCAGTTAGCCAAAAGGGTCCACGGGCGCTGTTCCTCATGTGGCTAACGGCTCCGGGCCGCCCAAGATAACGGGGTGGTCAGTGCGGTGCGATGTCCTGGGTGTGGAGGTCGAGGGCGGCTGCGCGGATCGCGGTGAGGGTGGAGCCGAAGATGGCGTGGGCCTGCGCGCGGGCGGTGTTGGCCTGGTTCCGGATGGCGTCGGCCTGGGCTGGGTGGCGAGAGCGGCTGCTTCCTTGGCGTCGGCGAGCTTGCACACTGCATCGGCGATCTTGTCGCTGGCGCTGGTCATGTCGGCGGCCCAGAGCAGGTAGGGCTGTGTGTCCTGGACACCGTCGCCGGTCAGCGCGGGCCTGCGGGCCTGCGTGGAGTTGAGCGCGGTCTGTGCTGCCGATACCGCGTGCAGGGCGTGGTGGTAGCGGGCGTGGGCGTCGGTGGTCATGGTGTTTGGTCCTTGTTCTGGGGCGGGTTGGGGCGGCCCGTCGTCAGGGCGGGCCGCCGGGGGGTGTGGGGTGTCGGTCAGAGGGCTTGGTGGGTGGTCAGGGCTCGGTTGTTGATCAGGCGGGCGCGGGTGAAGGGGTGCCGGATGGCCAGGGCGAGCGGGAGCGGCGGGGTGATGCCGGGCAGTGCGGTGGCGGTGCTGTAGGGGCCGAGGGCGTAGTAGTGGGGCTCCTGGGGGTTGGTTTGGCGGGCGATGGCGATGACGTCGCCGGTGACGAGGTGGCGCAGGTGCTGGGGCCAGGCGTTGCGGTTCAGGTCGGTGGTGAGGCGGCGGCCGATGGTGTGGGCGCGGGTGATGGCTTCGTACAGGTCGGTGGCTTCGAGGGTGAAGGTGAGGGGCTGGGTGAGGGTGCGGGGGTCGGCGGCGTGGACGAGGGTGTGGCCGGGGCGGTAGCCGAAATGGTGGTCGGGCCAGCCGTGGGGGCCGGTGGCGATGTTCAGCAGCGGGGTCATGGTGTAGCGGGTGAGGGTGGTGGTGAGGGCGTGGGTGGGCATGGCGGGTTCTCCCGTGGGCGGGGTGGGGAGACCTGGGCAGGCCCGGGGCCGGGGGCTGCGGGTGCGGTGGCCGGGCGGCCCGTGGTGGCGTGGGCCGCGGGTGGGTGTCCACCGGGGCGGCGCTGCGTGGCCGGGCCCGGGGCTGGGGCGTGCCGGGGTCTCGTGACGGGGTGGAAGGTAGCCACGGGATACGGCCGGTCAAGGCGGGGATGTTCTTGGGTTCCGTGCAGGCGGTGGTGGTGTGGGGTTCGGGGGTTGTCCTGCGGCCGGGCCGGGGGCAGGGGTCGGCCGTGGTGGCTTCGGCCCGGGTGCTTGTCCTGACAGCCGGTGGGCACGGGCGGCGGCCGGCATGGCGGGCAAGGTGGGCGCAGCGTGGGACCGTGGGTGCGCCGTGGGGCCTGGCCCGGGACGGGGCTTGGTGTCCGGACCACGCGCGGGCGAACGTGCGGGGCCGGGTCCTGGTGGCCGGGCGGGGCGGGGTCTCGAAGGGGTGCGTGTCGGTGCCGGACTCCAGCGCCCCCCGGACGGCGAGAGTTGGCGCCCCCGGGACGTTCGAAGGCGAGCCGCTTGCCGGGCTGGTGTACGGGCATGGCCCGCAGGGACGGGGGCGGGACAGTCATCCCGCTGGCTGTTCGGGGGCGGCGGCCGGGCGGAGCCGTCCGACTGGGCCCGGGGGGTGGCCGTCCGCGGCAGGTGCGGGTGTCGGGACGGGCGGTCGGTGCGGCGAGGGGTGTGGGGTGTGGGGGCGTTCGCCCCGGGGCAGCGGGCGCGGGAGGGGGCACAGGTCAGGGCCCGCCCCTGCCGGTCGGCGGGGTGCGGGCCCTGGGGGGTGTGGAGCGGGTCAGAACGGGGGTTCGTCCGTGGTGGTTGTGGGGTGGCGCTCGGGGCGGCTGGCGCTGACGCTCAGGAAGCCGAGGTAGCGGGGGCAGGTGCAGGGGGTCGGTGCGGGAGGGAAGGTCTTGTCGGGTTCGGGGCAGCCGTGGTCGTAGAGGTCCTCGTCGTCGTAGAGGTGGAGGGTGTGGGTGGGGCAGTCGTGTTCGGGCAGTCGTTCGATGCTCAGGCCGTGGACAGTGGGGAGGGGTCTGGCGGTCCATGGTCCGAACGCGCGGATGCGCTCGCCGCGTCCTGTGGTGGACGGGTGGGGGCGCAGCCAGGCCCGCAGCCGGGCGGGAAGCGGGCGTGGTGCGCGTTGCAGGGGCGGGAACTCGCTGTCGAGGTCGTCCATGCGCCAGTGGAGGGTCAGATCGAGGACGGCGGCCGGTTGCGGGGCGCGTCGCCATGGATCGGGTTCGGGGTCGGGGGTGTGGGGGCGGTGCAGGGTGAGGGAGGCGAAAGCGGTGGGGCTGGTGGTGAGGGTGAGGGTCCAGCCGAGGATGCGTTGGGTGTGGATGCGGACCGGGTCCACGGGTCGTCTCCGTTTCGGGGCGGGAGTGGATGGTCGATAGGTCGGTGAGGCTCGCGACCAGGAGGGAAGCCGGGGTGGAAGGCAGCCGTGGTGGACCACCGGTCAAGAAGGGTGTCGTGTTGTGGGTGGGGGTGCGGTGCGCGCAGGTGGCCGGGGGTCCTGGGGCCGGGCCCCAGGGGTGGCGGCGGCTGTCGGCAAGGGCCGGCACCCGCCGGACCCGTCGGCACGCAGCCCGGGGGTGCGGTATCGGGAACCGGGCCGCCGGGGGCGGCACGACGGCGCAGCCGTCTGGTGGGCGAGGGCTATCGGCCCGCCGCGTGACGAGCCGATGAAGGAGACAGCCCCGGGAGGTCGGGGCGCAGGGCGTTGTTGTCGCCTGTCAGCTCTGCGGAGCCTCACCGACGGCATCCGCCGCTGCGGCGCGTTGTTCGGCCAGCCGCGGGGACTCCAGTACGGCCCGGTTGACCTGCCGCATCGCGTTCGCGGCCGTGGTCAGTTCTCGCAAGGCCGGATGCTCCACCTGGGCACACACCGCCCGGTGGGCCTGCTCGACGGTCGACTTCGCCTCGTGGATGACGGCCAGGATCGCCAGCGCCGAGGATCCCGGCAGCGGCTGGGAGAGCTCCCTGCGCAGGACGCCGGCGCCCGCCTGCTCCAGCAGGTCGTCGACGATCGCGAGGCGGCGGCGCAGCGAGGCGGTGTGCGGGATCGTTTGGTGGCGGTCGGGAATCAGTGTGATGCGGTCCAGGTCGTCGAAGAACCCGAGGGACGACGCGAGCCCCATGATCTCCTTCTCGATGGTGTCCACCGCTGTCAGGAAGCACGCGGCGACGTTCTCGAAATCGATGGTGTCGGTACTGGTCACGGTTTGTCCTCCGAGAGGCTTGGGAGTGATCGGGAAGGCGAACCCAGCACAGGCCCGGCCGGGACGCGGCCACCGCCGACCGGCGGGTGCCGGGGAGGAAGCTAGCCAGTTCGATGGCGTGGTCAAGTGGCCTGCCGGACACTGTGCTGCCCGGGACACGGACCCGTGGGCGTGGTGTGCGGGGCCGCCCGGGACGTGGGGGGCGGTCCTGTGAACGGACACAGCGTGACAGCGGGGGTGACCGGTCGCGGCGGTCCGGGCCCCGGGCAGGTAGGGGCAGTTGCCGGTGGAGTGTTCGCGGCGGGGGTCGATGGGGGCGGCGAGGCGGTCGTTCCACTGACCGTTCGAGGAATCCGTCGGGATGGGTCCAGGCAGGCCCTCCAAGACCCCGCCCCGCCCCGGCCCGTGTCTTGGCCCGGCCCGACGCCGGGACCGGGCGGGGCGGGGGCCGCCCCACGCCCCTGGGGGGTGGGGTACGTGGGGCGGCCGGGCCGGGCCCTGCCTCAACCTCCCGCAGCGGGATGGTGGGGAGGCGCCGGGGCCCCGGCGGGGAAGCCCGGTACCGGCCGGAACACCAGGGCGGGGTGCTCAACAGTCGGCATCGGGCGGGACCGGAGGGCGGAACACGACGGACGGTATCGACGGGAACGGGCCAGTCAAGACGAGAGGAGGGTCAACAGGGCGGTCGGTGGGCGCCAGCCGCCCGGGTGGCCAGGGCGGTGTCCGGCAGTACGGGGCGTGCTGTGGATCCTGGTCAGCTGCGGTGCTGCATGAGGATCTGGTTGATCTGGCGCATCGTGTCCAGCACCTCGTCCACCGCGTCCAGGCTCTCGTCGGGCGAGCGGCGGCACACAGCCTGGTAGGCCTCGTCGAGGATGGTCTTGACACTGTCGAGGCCGCAGCGGACCTGCGAGGCTGGGACGCCCGGGAGCTGGCGGTAGCGGTCCATCATGTCCAGCCCGGCGGTGGCCTGTTCCATCAGGTCAGCGACGATGACCAGGTGACGGCGCAGCAGTGTCGTCCACGGGGTCCTCTGGTGGGGGATGAGCCGGAGCGTGATGCGGTCCAGGCTGTCTCTGGGGCCGAGGTAGGACGCGAGGAGGGTGATCTCCTCCTCGATGGTGGTCAGTGTCGGCGCGAGGCGCCTGGCGGTGGTCTCCAGGTCGGTGGACTCGGTACCGGTCATGACGGGGTCTTCTCCTGAGTAGGCGGTAGAAGTGGGATAGAGGCCTGCGAAGCAGCGGCCGGGACGCAGCGGCTGCGGGCACCTTCGTCCGGGCGCACGGGCGAGCGATACCGGACGGGCGACGCGCGGCCGGTCCGGGCCTGTCGGCGGCCGGCCGGTGGGGGCCTCCATCACCCGGGCGGGACAGGCAGCAGCCGCGCTGTGCGGCCGCACAGCGCGGCTGCGCCCGCCAGGAGTTCAGTGGGCCGGTGCGGTGACGTGGGTGGCGTCCAGGGTGGCGTGCGGGACGGTGTCGGCCACACCCGGGTAGGTCCACCGGTCGGCGTCGGGCGGGAAGGGCCAGCGCAGGGCGCTCAGCTCGGCGCGGGTCTTGGGAGCCAGGTGGAACAGGTGGGAGAGGGTCAGCCCGGCGAACAAGTCGCACCAGGCGCCGGGTGCGACGGGCGTGCGGCGCTCGCAGGAGCAGCAGCCCTGCTCCTGCGGGTCGCACCCGGCGTCGTGCAGGGTGCGGTACCGCCGGGGGCAGGGGTTGGCCAGGGTGACCAGACGCCAGTCCTGGACGGTGGCGTCCAGGGCGCCCGGCTTTCCCGTGCCGGGGACCTCCCAGACGCACAGGGTGCGGTTCTTCAGAGCGGGGTCGTCGACGGCGGCGTCCAGAGCGTCGAGGACGAGGCCGAAGTTCAGGCTCTCGGTGATGATGGCGCGAGTGACGGTGGTGAGGCGGAAACCGGTGCGAATACCGGACGCGGGGACGGGGGCGTTCATGGCGGGCTCCTGCAAGGGGCGGTCGGCGGTGCCGGGCGGCCTGCGGGGCCCGGCTGCGCCGCGCGGGACGCAACCGGGGGCTGTGGGGCTGCCAGGTGGCATTGGTGGGTTGGACGGGGGCCGCCCCGCACCCGGGGGGGGGTGGGGTGCGGGGCGGCCCGGGGAGGAGGGATCCTCGACCCGCAGCGCGGGACACGGGGAGGACACGCCCCCTCCCGGGGAAGCCCGCAACGGCCGGTTGCTCAACGACCGTTGCGGGCGGTACCGGGAGGAACGAGCCGGACCATAACGGCGTGACACGGCCAGTCAACCCCGGACCAGAACAGCCAGGGGACCGGACGCAGATCCGGGGACGAGGGCGGCCGGGCGGGATGTGCCTGGGCGGGTCGGGCGGGTTGGGGGGACGGGGAGGCCCTCGGGGGGATGCCCGCCCCGCAAAGCCGGCGCAACACGACTCGGCAGCCGGGAACCGGCAGGGACCACAGGACGGCAGCACGACGGGTAGGACGGCAGCCACCCCGCGCGGCCGGGTCACCCCCGGACACGCCGACAGGACAGCCACAGTGGCCGGGCATTGCCTGCCAGGGGCGGTACTGCGGACGGGCCTGCGCGGCTGCGGGCGAAGGCACGGGACCGTGCGTTCCCGGTGCCGCGCCTGGACACGGTCGTCAGCCAGGCAGCGGGAGGAATCCGGTCCCGTCACAGCGCTGGCACGCACACACGCTGGCGCGGATCTCGTCGCTGCTCCCCAGGTTCCCGTCCGCGGGAAAGAGCGCCGGCTGAAGGCAGTCGGGGCAGGCAGCGTTCTCCGTAACCAGCCGCACCCGGCTGGCCGCCGTCGGGTAGCCGAGGCCCGTGAGCACCGCGGTGAAGTGATCGGCCGGCACCCGGCGCCGCTCTTCCGCGGCGGGCTCGTTGCCGGGCGTCGGCGCCGTGAAGACAGCGGTGCGGCACTGCGCGGGGTGGAAGAACGCGTACGTGCCCTGTTCGGGCAACGACTCGTCGGTGAAGCCGGTGCCGGGGGTGTAGGTGATCACCTGGGGGAAGTACTCGACCTCGTAGCCGACGGCGACGCCCCAGATCACGGCGCTGGCGCCGTCGGCACACGCGGCGAACCGGTTGAGGGTGTCGAGGAGGTGCAGCCGTGCGCCGTCGTCGCCGCCGGGGTCGCGGGTCGTCCAGGCCAGGCCCGTGACGGTGTCCGGCAGGTCGCCGGGCAGCAGGGTGTAGCGGGTGTGTGCGTGGACGTGCTCCTGTTCCTGGTTCCAGGCGGTGGTCAGGGCCTGGCCGGGGACGAGGAGGGATGCCTGGTGCGGCGTCGCCGTGTCCCAGGGCCCGGCCGGGAACCGGGCGGCCGGAAGCGCCTCGTCCAGCCAGGCGACGCCTTGCGAGCCGTAGTAGCCACTCATGGCGGGAGGGTTCTCCTTCGGTTGTGGTGGCGGCCCTTGCCTGGACAGGACTGGCCACAAGGGGCCAGGGCGTGGCAGGAAGCCGCCGGGCGGGAGGTGTGGGTGGTGCACCGGGCGGGTTCACCGGTACGGGCGCGACGGGAGGGAAGGTAGCCGTGCGGCACTGCCGGTCAACTGGTCTGAACCGCACCGTGATGGGCCGATGCGGCCCGGCAGACCCGCGCGGCCGTCCCCTGGTGCCCGGCCGTCAAAGGGTGATGGCCGGGTGCCAGGGGACGGGGCAGCGGGGCGGGCTGTCAGAAGTAGTGGTAGCCGTCGTTCGCTACGAGGGCCCCGTTAGATCCCGCCTGGAGGATGGCGCACTCGCGTTCGTGGCGGGGACACAGTTCCCAGACCACGGTGAGCCGACCCGCGAGATAGGCCTCTTCCAGAGCGGCAGTCGGGAACAGGCAGCCCTCACACTGGCGGTGCACGGTGTGTGGGCCGCCGCCGGGTACCGTGTGGGCGGGGCAGTCATCGCCCGAGGTACTGGCGTGCTGGCTGGTCATCGGCGGAATGCTCCTTCGTGTCGCGGCTGTATCCGGGTCATGACTCACAGGCGACCGCCCCAGGCCCGGCGGCAACGGTGGGAACGCCCGGGCGGCACGGCCCGAGGGGTGCCGCTGCTCCCCCGCCCCAGGCCGGCTGCCCAGGGGGCGGCAGTACGGGGTCTCGCGTCGGAACGGGAAGGTAGCCGCGCAGGAAAGCCAGTCAACCCGCCAGCCGCGCAGCCCCGGGGGCCGATGTGCGCCGGAGCCAGCGGCGGCCGGGACGGCGGCAGGCCCGGGACGCCCGGGGTAGGCGGGTGGGCGCAGCGGCGGCCCTGAGACCGCCCCAGGCGGAAGCAGCGGACGCAGCAGGAGGCGCAGCAGACAGACCAGAGCAGCCGCCAGCCGGGGCATCGAGGTGAGCCACTCCCCCAGACCCCGGACCAGCAAGCGGCGCCGCCGGCGGCGGCCGCCGGAACACGGGCTGACGGACACCCCGGGGCTTCAGTGCTTGATTCGAAGGGGCTCGGGGTGGCGGTGCCAGCCGCAGCCCCGAGCGGGCGCTTGGGCAGGTGTCGATGCGGGCCGCGTCCGGCGGCCTGTCAGTTGAGCCGGTCGGCCAGGAGCACCACGGACGTACGCGGGTGCTCGGAGCCGTTCTTCCAGCCGTATCCGTGGCGATCCACGTGCACGACCGACGGGTGGTCGACCGGCAGCGCGCACCAATGGCCGGGGCCGCCAACCACACGGGCCTTGCAGAACTCGGCGGCCATCGCCTGCACCTCCTCCCAGACGTCCTGCGCTGTGTCGGGTCCGTGTTCGGCTATCAGGCGGGTGTAGAGCTGGGGGAAGGTTTCCGTGGGGTGGTCCAGCACCAGCATGACCAGCTCCCGGGCGTCCTGGGGCAGGGAGGCGGTCAGGTGCGACTCAAGGGGGTCGAACGGGGCGATGGTCACGGTCAGGCCCTCCGGGTGGCGCGTGGTGTGGAGCTGGCCGCCCAGCCCGCACCGGAACTGGTCCGCGGCGACCCTGTTGTCGAAGGGACCGATCCGGACCGTCGGACGCCCGGGGCTGGTGAGGATAAGGGAGAGCTGCATCGTGGCTCCAGGTCAGTGCGTGTTGTGAACGTGGTTCCAGGCCGGCGTTAATCGACGGCCCCCCGGGGAGGCGGTGCCTGCCGCCGGCCCCGGGGACGTGGCCTTACCTTGAATCAGGCGCGGCGGCCGGTCAGGGAGGCGGCGCACGCCGTACCGTATGCGGGCTTCCGGCCCGGTCAATCCCCAAGCCGGGGAGCTGGACCGGGCGACCGCAACCGGCGTGGCATTGTCCGGGTTCGAGGGGCTCCGGGACTGTCTGGCCGGCCAGACTGCTGGGCCCGCCTGCCAGACGGGCTGCGGTGTGCAGGGCGCCGCGCTGCGGCTCGTCCTCATCGCCGGTTGCGGCGCCTCGGCCGAGGACCTGCCGGCCCCTTCGCCCGAACGACACGCCGGGGGATCCGCCGGTTCCTCGGGTCGGGAGGCCGGCCTGCCGCGGGGTGACGGCAGGCCGGGGCGTGGTCAGCTGAGCGGGAGTTCGTGGATAGCGATGTAGGCCTTGGCCCAGCGGCCGGTGAGGCTCTTGGTCCTCAGCTGCCACAGGCTGCCGCCATCAGCGTTGCTCTCTTCGTCCCATCGGTAGTCAGTGGGGTTCCGCTCGAAGGTCCGCTGGTCGGTCTCGATGGCGGCCTGCGCGGCTTGGAGGCTGGTGCAGGCGGCGTAGGGGCCGGTTGCTGTTCGCGGCGCCGTAGACGGTGGGCGCGGCGGTCTCTTCGGTCGTGTGGTGGGGGCCTGCCGCCGGTGCCCCCGGGTCGTCAGGTGGCGGCGTCGGGTTCGACCCCCGGGGGGCTTGGCCGGTGCCGGGTGTCAGCGGGGCGGTTCGGCAGTGGTGCTGGGGTCGGCGAGAGTGCCGGTCCGGGGGCCGTCGATGAGGCAGTGCTCGCACCAGATCCGGCCTCGGACCGGGGACCAGCCGCAGGCGCAGTCGGGATCACGGGGCGGGATCGTCGCGCCCGGTGTGGGGGGGTGGGGCGGGGGTCTGACCGTTCGTCACCGGGCACTGCCTGCGGTGGTGCGGTGGCCGGTCGCGGGCGATGGGCTCACTCATGCGGGACTCTCCGTGAGGTATCAGGGGCCTCGGAGGAAGCGGCTGACATGGCTGGTGCCGTCGTGCCGTGCGCCCTCCCGGGGGCGATGGCCGTCCGGGTCCTCTCCGAGGCGGCCGCCTGGCGGGTTGGGGTGAGGCTGGTGATGGGCAGGCCAGCGGCGGCCGCACGCCTTCGGGGCGGGACTACCCCGAGGACGGGCGGGGACTTGGCCGGGGCATCCGGGCACGGACCGCAGACCACAGCCGGAAGGAACGCCGCCCGGCGCAACCGCACGCGAAGCACGACAACGCCCCGGGGCCCCGGTGTAGACGACGTCCAGCGCGGATGGGTGTGGTCCAGGTCCAGGGTCAGGCTCCCATGGCGTCGTAGTGCAGGGCCGTCAGGCGGGTCCAGGCGCGCTCCGCCTGGACCAGGGCGTCCTGGACGGTCTCACGCAGGTAGGCGGGGCGCCGGTCCCAGGCGTCCAGGGGGATCACGTTGGCGGTGTGTCGGGCCAGCCGGTGCTGGAACAGGCCCTTCCCGCTGACGTGGACGCGGGCGATGATCCGCACGCCGGCCGAGACGTCGCCGGTGCCGGACTCCACGTACGCGGCGTCGCGGACCTCCAGGTCCACGGTGTAGGGACCGGACACCAGCCGGGCGGTGCCGTTGTGGTCCAGCTCGATCCCCCAGTTCGTGCCGGGGTTCCTCTGCTCCCATTCGTACTTCACGGTACTGCTCCTTCGCCGGTCGGTCGGTGGTGCCGGGCCCAGGTGGTCGACCGGGGCCCGGCGAAGGGAGTTCTCCAGGATGTCAGCGCTGCGGGCGTGCGGGACCGGGTCCAACGACAGGAACCGGGGTACCCGGGCGGGCGCGGCACTGCGGGTAACGCGGGACACAGAACCGGGCATGAGGGCGTCTTCGGCCCGTTGCCGCCGAAGCACTGCGGGCACGGGCCCGGGGGGCTGCGGCGGGGGGCGCTCGCCTGGCTCTGGCGGGCAGCCGCGGACGGGGGCCGGGCCCGAGGTGGACGCCGACTACGCAGACCCCGCCCGGTCAACAACAACCATCGGGCAGGACCCCGCAGGCCCCACCGTGGGGGTGGGCACTTTCCCCATGCCCGGTTATTGCCCTCGCCCCTCTCAAGACTACGGAGGAGTGGAAGGGCAACCCTCAGGGAACCCCCTTCCCGCCGTCGGGGGCGGGTCGCGCCTGCTGAACGGCACGCTCTGGTCAGTACTCGCGGCCGTCGCAGTCCCGGGGACCTTCGGGGCCGGCGTGGACGCCGAGGCAGTCATGGTGTCCGTCGTCCTCGTCCTCGTCCTCGATCGCTTCAGTGGTCAAGTCGACGGCGGGGCTGGCATCGGCCGTGGCGTTGGTGGCGATCACGTCGTCTTCGACGTCGATTCCCAACTCGCCGAACCACCGGTCCAACGCGTCCACGACATCGCCGCCGGGCCAGGAACCGTCGTCCTCCTCGATGTCGGTCTTGATCTGGTTGAACAGCCCGGCGATCTTTGCTCCCAGCGGCGATGCAGGATCGAACTTCAGGTCGTGCACAGGGATTCCCTCCATGATTCAGTCAGTGAACGGACAACCCGCCGACAGGCCGCGGCGCCCCCGCCCGGTGGGACACCCGTAGGCGGACGCCCGGCGGGTGACGCCCAGCGCAGGACCCCGGACCGGGGGCGGGAGCCACCCCGCACACTGCACGCGGGCAGGGTGCGGGGCGTACTCCCCGGTAAGGGGGATGCGGGGCGGGGCGGGGCCGCCAGGCGGGGCGGGACCGCCCCCTGCCCGGCCACCAGCGCGCAGGCAGGGTCTCGGCGGCCGGACGGGCGGGCGGCACGTGTGGTGCAGGCCACCGGGGTCCACCGGGAGTGGGTGCGGGGCGCCAGGAAGAGGGATGGAGAGGGCATCTTGCCCCTCTCCCAGAGGCCTGGGCCACCGCATGGACGTGCGCAACAGCCGGACCTGGCCCTTCTCGGCACCCGGCGCGCGGCAACGGGCCTCGGCCGGAGTCCTCTACTGCGCGTCAAACGTGGGAAGCCGGTCGGCCACCGTCGCGTCGGCGTCAAACAGGACGTACTCGCAACCGTGCTCGCGGGCAAGCCTTACGATCGGGACCAGCTCCGAGGGCCACTCCCCCTCTGGATCTTCGGAGGCGTACACCAGCCATCCGTACTCCGTCCTGTAGGCCACCACGTCCTCGTAGGCGTCGAGGTCTGCACGGGTCTCCGCGCGGAGGTGGGCGGTGGAGAGGTCCAGGTAGCTGCGGATGTTCAGGTCCGACGCGCGTCCCCGGCGCTGGGGTACGACCGACGTATCCGGCCGCGGGGTGCCGGATCTGGGGCCGGACGACGGAGCGGGTAAGTTGATTCCCGTCACAATTCATCTCCTGGTTGGGATTCGCGATGTGGTCCGGGCCGGCAAGACCTTCCCGCACCACCGGCCGGGATAATGGGGTTCCGGCCCCACCGGCCCGGAGGGACCCGGGACGGGAACGGAAGCGGCTTGTGTCCCGGCGCTGCGGGCCCGGGCGGGCCGCCTCGATCTGTCGGCGCACCAGCGCGGCACCGCCGTCGCCCCTGGGCCCACTGGCTCGGCCAGTGGGGAGGCGAGCCCCGGCAAGGTGCCCGTACCAGCCAGAGCACCCAAAGCGGGGTGCTCCGGACAGCCAGCAGCGGGCGGACCGGGGGCAGGACGGACCATAATGGCCCGTCCTTGCCGGTCAAGGCCCAAGCCACTCCCCCGGCCCGGCCCGGGCGGCCGACAGCCAAGGCGCAGCGGGAGCCGGCACCCTGGCTGTCCGCTGGATCGCTTACCCGGACGGCGCGGCAGCGAGCCGCGGGGCATCTGACGGGTCAACGCAGCCGGGCGGGATCGACGGTCACACGACGGCGGGTGGGCCGAACCGCGACCAGAGCCCGCACGCAGACCGGCCCAGCGACCGGACGGCCAGGGCCCGCCGGGGGATGGGCGGCCGGGGCATGGCGATCACCCCTGCCAGTCGACATCGGGAACCGGGAACAGGCGGGCTCTCCGGCGGAACACATGTGAGGGGCCCGCCCCCAACGGAGACGGGCCCGGGGCAAAGCGGTGCTGACAAACGGGCAGAACGCAGGTCAGCGGTCCAAGAGCCCGGTGAGGACCGGGTCGCCGTACACGATGACCACGGACGCTTCGTTCACCAAGGCCTTGACAGCTTGCCTCCACCCCCGGTTGATGCGGGGAACGCGGCCAAGGGCGGGGAGCTCAAGGGTAAGGCGGGAAGCGCTGGCGTAGCCGAGTTTGGTGTAGAAGCTGGTCAAGCTTCGGTCGTGTTGAAGTGTCAGGGCCCTGTAACCAGAAGCGCGGTAGTCATCCTCCGCCTGCAGCAGCAGGGCACTGGCGATGCCGCGCTTGCGGTACGCGGGCATCACCGCGAGCTCGCCGATCGAGCTGAGCTTCGCGGTAAGAGCGCGGCGCATACCGTAGATCGCCTTGAACTGCGGGTTCTCTGTGAGCCAGGGGGACGGTCCGCAGCGGACCATCCCAACAGAGTTCCCGTCGTACTCGGCGATCAGCGCATGGTTGATGCCGTGGGACAGGCGCCAGCCAGACCCGAGCTCGGCATCCCGCCCGGCCAAGTCCGTGGTCTGGGTAGTGATCAGAAGGCGGATGGTGTCGAAAATCTGGGACAGGTCCTCCGCACGCTGGTGGAGGTCGATGTGAGACATGAGGTCAATCACAGTGTCGGCGTCGGCGGGGGTCGCAGGGCGGATCCGCAGCCCCTCAATTCTGCCCCTGTCGGCTCCGCCAGGATCGGGGGCCGGATGGGTGGGGTCGGTGTTAAAGCGGTAGCTGGTCACAGTTTGTCTCCGATGTTGTCGCCCATCAGCGGGCGGGTGCCGGTGTCCGCCCTGATCTCGTGAGTCCTGACAAGCGGGCAGAATCCGTCCCGGGCTCGAAGATTGGCGTGAGACCCATCAAAGGCGCGCCATCTGCCAGGACCTCTCGTATGAGGTCACGGGGGGGGGTTGCCCAGCCAGGGCGAGATCGGGCGAGCTGGACTCACACGAGCCGAAAATCGGACGGCCCGTGTGGCGTGGCTGCACCATAGAAAACACCGCCCCCCGATCAAGTCCCGGTGAGTTCCCTGGTCCGGGTCCTCCCGGGGCATGGACACAGGCGAAGCGGCGGACCAGCAGGTCGATCGCCGTGGCCTGTGCTCCGATGGCCGTGTCGGCGAGTCTTCGTACGTATCGGCTGTGCACCCGCGCCGACACGCTCCCGCACGCCGGGCACGGGGCGTTCGGCGTACTGCACCGTGCTGCGATCCGGACGGCTCTACCGAGCCGGAGCATCCGGGGCAGGAACGAGGCCGGGCGGGTACTGGTTCCACCCCAACCCTGGGTGTCTCACGGCCAGCAGGAGATGCTGACGGCGCCGTTGTCACCATGAACGTCCAGAACCCACCACCGAAGGCGCTCGACCACGAGGGGCAAGTGCCCGGCCAAAGCATCAACTGGACCGCGCGCCGTGGAGATCCGCGGACTGAGAGTGACCCGGGCCGGCCAACGGGTGCTGCACGATCTGGACCTGGACGTCGCCCACGGCTCGGTGACCGGGCTGCTCGGGCCGAGCGGCTTCGGCAAGACCACTCTTCTGCCCGCGATCATGGGAATCCAGCGGATCGGGGCCGGGGACGCGCGTGCTTGGCCGACCCGCCGACAGCCCGCGGCTGCGCGACCGGCTCGGCTACGTGACCCAGTCACCGTCCGTCGACGCGGACCTGAGCGTGCTGGAGAACCTGCGCTACTTCGCCGAGGTGCTCGGCGCACCGCGCACCGATCCGGCCCGGATGGTGGCCCTGGTCGGGCTCACCGGCCGCGCGCACCACCGGATCGCGCGCCTGTCCGGCGGCCAGCGCGCCCGGTCTCGCCGGCCGCGGCGCTGCTCGGTGCCCCCAGGCTGCTGGTGCTCGACGAACCGACCGTCGGGCTCGATCCCGCGCTTCGGCAGGAGTTGTGGCAGCTGTTCCACCAGCTGGCCGCGGACGGCGCCGCGGTGCTGATCTCCCAGTCACGTCATGGACGAGGCGGCGCGCTGCGCCCGGCCAAGCGCGGCCACCGCCGAAGCGGGGGCTTGTTGCCTGGCACCGCACTGGCAGGCCGGTACGGGCCGGGCCGAGGGCGCAGCGCGGCCCCAGGCAGCGGTGCCTGTGTCTCGGGCATCGACACGTCGTGGTGGGTGCGTGAGCCTGTGGCGCAGGCATGGGGTTCGGGGGCCCTATTGGGCCGTCTGGTAGTCCGCCAGCCATTGGGTCGCGGGTACCCAGGGGCCCTGGGGTACGGCCAGGAGGTTGTCCAGGGCTCCGAACGCGTGGGCGGCTGGGTCTCCGGGGATGAAGGGCTGGGTCAGCATGCGGGTGTGATGAGCCATGTCGAGGCGTTCAGGGCGGGCGCGTTGCTCCAGTACGAGGTAGTTCTGCACCTGGGCGACGTACAGGGCGTCGCTTCGGTAGCCGGTGATCAGGTGAGGGCACACCTGGATCGTGTAGGCGGCGCAGGAACGGTGGAGGGGGGCCTCGATGACGCAGTCGGGTCCGCTGGTGTCGGGGGCTCCGGCGATGAACAGCGCGGGGTGTCGGTTTTTGATGCGTTGCCCGCATTGCTGGCACCTGCGCTCGTCTATGCAGGCGCGCTGGCGCTGCGGGCAGAGCTGTCCGAGAAGGGGTCGGCCACGGCCTGTGACGCAGGTGCAGACCAGGGTGGGTCCCGTGTCCGCGATGTTGCGGACCGTCATGGTGCCGCTGTCCCACCTGGTCGCCCATCCAACGGGGTATCCGCGCCCGTCCCGGGGCAGTGTCTTGATCGCGGCGGGCATCGGGACCTGGCGCCAACCTGCCGCTGGTGCGCGTGTTTCGCGGCCTGATCGTGGTGACGGGCTCTGTGGGGGTTGGTGGTTGGAGGTGGTTCCGGTCATCGGGGCGGGGGCGTCCACGGGCTCGGCCGCGTGGGGGGTGTAGGCGGGGTTGTTCGGGTCGTGGGGGCAGCGCGAGGGGCCGCTGCCGCTGGCTTCGCGGAAGTTCATGGTGTGGTGGGGGTTCGTGGCTCGGTGCGCGCTCATCCGGTCGGCGGCCGCGATCTCCTTCTCGGCGTGCTGCTCAGGGGTCCGGCGGGCTTCCTGCCGCTGGTGGGCGGTGGCGGCAGCCGGTTCGGTGGTCGAGACGGGCGTGTTGTGGTCGGGCATGCGGGTTTCCTTCGTTCCGTGGTGTCGGCCCGGGCGCGGCCCAGGGTACGGCGGATCTCGCGACGGGGAGGAAGGTAGCCACGCACAGCCACCGATCAAGCCCCGGCATGGGGCGGGGTCAGCCGCTCCACACCATGCCCGGGAAGAAGGGGGCAGGAGGTGACTTCCCAGTTCCTTGACGGGCCAGGCCCCGCCGCTCTCGTGCTGCGACACTGAGACGGCGGGGCCTGGCGGGGCGCTTCGGGCGGTCAGGGCCGGTCGTGGACGCGGGTGATGAAGTCGGACAGGTGCAGGACGGCGGCCGTGAGCGCGGCGATCTGCTCGGCGATAACGTGGCCGTCCGGTGTGAGGTGGTCCGCGTTCAGTCCGCGGATGGAGGCAAGAGCGTGCGCCCGCAGGTCCTGCGGCACAGGCTTGGGTGCGGGAGCACCCTCATGCCGGGCGGCCGCGATGTCGCCCAGGTCGGTGAGCGGCCGCGAGACCCGAGGTCCGCCCTGCCAAGGTTCCCGGCAGTCCTGGACGGCCACGGCCACCGAGCCGCTGTCGTCGTCCCAGGTGGCGAACACCTCATACGGCTCACGTTCGTCGTCGGCTTCCAGCAGCAGAGCCGGCTGCAGGACCAGTCCCTGGACAACATCGGCGGGCCGGACCGGAGTGATGCCGAGCTCCGCCAGGCGGGCATTGACCTGATCGGCCTGGCGCCGCAGGCGCAGGTACGTGTCGGCCTGCCGTTCCAGGCGCTGCGCCTGATAGGCGGACTCGGCCTTCGGGTACCAAGTGGGCTCGGTGGTCGCGGGCTTGGTGGTGTTCGTCTGAGCAGACTCGCCGGGCGCTCTCACCGGGGCGATGTGCTCGCCGGCATCGTGGTCGGTCACAGGATTTCCTTCGGGTTGATGCTGGCACCGGACAGAGAAGCTGCCGGGCCGGAGCGGATGTGCAGGAATGGGTGCTGGGACGCTCGGTACTGAGGCGGGGGCAGGCGGGCCCATACTCTTCAGTGCTCTCGTGTCCTGGCCCGTCGCGTGCAGGCATAGCGCTTCAGTTCGGCGCGAACTGCAAGCGCGCCGTCCAGGCGCACGATGGGCTGGCCGTTTGCCGTGGACGAGCGAGCCGCGTAGGACACGCCCGGAACGGCAGCCGACCGTGATCGATCCGTACGTGGAGTCCGGCCCGGCCTTTGCGTCCAGGACGACCGTGTAGCTGTTCCCGTAGGACGACCGGCTCGAGGGGTTGAGGCCGGCCTTCTCGGCCAGTGCTCGGCCGGTGGATGGACGAGGAAGGGCTGTCTGTACCGCTTTGGCGGGGCATGTTTGGCCTGGCCCCGTAGGCCCGTGTCTGGGGCCGTCCCGCCCCCCGGGGGGGGAAGGGGGGCGGGACGGCCCGGCCAGGAAGCCCGCGCGGGCGGAAGCTGCTCGACGACCGCGTGGGCTGGACCACACTCCCCGGGAGGGCCCTGCGGGGCTCTCCCGGGGAGAACATGAGGACGGTACCCGTGGAGGCCTGCGGGTCAAGCCCTGTGGCCGACGGCCGAGCGGGTCATCGTGGTTCCGAAGCCTTTCCCGGGCCTGTGTCCGAGTGCTCAGCCGGGTGCTGCGCAGTCTGCGTCGTCTGCTGGTCGGGGCCGATGCCCTGGCAGCGTATGCAGATACGGCTCCAGGGGGACCAGGTCTCGACCCACTGGCGGCGTTCGCGACGGCCGACACCCAGCCCGAGGTCGAACGCGAACCACACCACGAAGGCAAGGTGGAGGTAGTGAATAGGGATACCGAACAAGAATGCCTCCAGGGGTGATTGGACGGTCCGGAACCGTCAAGGCGGAAGCGGTCGGAAGCGCCCTGACGGGAATGGGTCGGCACCACCAGGCGCCGAAGTCGGAGCAGGCGTTGCTTTACCGACGGCAAAGCCTCGGAACCGGGAGAGCGGGCGTGTCCCGAGGAGCCTCCGGTCGCGGACGAGCGCACGACGCAGTATCGGGCTGCGGGGGTCCGCTCGCTCGGGGCAATGACGGCCGGTCCGGGGCTCTTGGGTCCCTCATCGCGGTTGGCGGGCGAGGGCGGCCCCGAGGAGGCCCGCACCTCTTGAGCACCCCAAAGGTCCTCAACAGTCGGAGCGAGCGGGATCGGGTGAACCGGCCGGAACCATAGCGGCCCTGCGGGAGTGGTCAACCCCTGCTGGCCCCGCCCGAGAGAAGTTCGGGTGGGGCCAGCAGGGGGACGGGGCGCCGGGCGAGTGTTCGCCTGCTCGCGTGTGCGGCCGCGGCCAGGTGCGACCTCGCGCTCTCCCGAGTGCCTCAGAGCCGTTGGAGGGCCGGGGTGGCCGACCGGTTCTGGCACGTCCCGGCGCCGGTCCCCGCCGTCGGTGTCGCAGCACACCTGTGGTGGGGGCAGAACGGATGTCTGCCGTCTCCCATGCCCGGTCCATCCGTTGATCGCGTCGGTCTTCCCGGCCGACCTTCCCGCCGGGTCGAACCGCCGGTTGGCGCCGGCAGATGGACGGTGTTGCGTACGCAGCGGCACGCGTAGGGACCTCCGCCGAGAGCACGGCTTCGCGAGCAAGGCCTGCCTACTGGGTGCGCTCGTGCGCTGGCCCGGTGAGGCGATGGCCCACCCCCTCATGTGGAGGACGGGCGGCCACCGGCAGGTGGAGCGGGCGGCTGGGGTTCGCCAGGGGTGTGATGACCCTGACCGGCGAGGGGTCAAGTCTGTGACAGCTCTTGCATCTTTGCACGCCCTGCGAAGGGCCGGCGGATGGCGTCCCGTCGGCTGCCGCTGTACAGGAGAGCGATAGCGCCGGCCGCAGCGTTGCGCGTGGCCTCTCTTGCCTGCTCTTCTACGCCTGGGGCGCCTGCCCTTGTGCGGGCTCGTGACGGGCGGTCGAGGGGATCGACGCACTGCCATTTGGCGTGGAGCACAGCCTCATTTCGGGCGTCGGCGCAGCGGCGCACAATGGATTCCGCCGCCGACCCGCTCCGACTTTCACGCCGCGCTTCGGGTCGAAGGCGGACCCTCGAAGGTGCGGGGCCGACGTCTGGCTCGTTGCGCTGGACTCGGTGGCATCCGCCAGGCGTCAAGGCCGCAGCTGTCGGATGCGGGCCGGCGGACCGCCGCGGCAGCCGCGTTGAGTCAGGAAGCGTCTACCGCCTTGACCGACAGCGCTCTCGGCTGGTCGAACCGGCTACGGCTGCGGGCGGCCGCTTTATCGGTCAGCAAGGTGTCGGCCGGGGCTGGGCCAGGTCGGCCACCAGGCAGGTCGCGTTATCCCGGTAGCGGCCATATCCGAGGTTGATCGCGAGATTCACAAGATGGTTTGCGGTGTCCAGGGGATCGCGGTAGCGCGCCAACTCCTGCCCCAGGTCCCGGCCTGAATCGTCGATCGGCTCATAGCATCCGTCTGAGGCCAGGAGCAGGCGGCCGCCCTCCAGGTCGAGCACCGTGGTGCCGATGTCCCCGTGCCATGCGAGGGACGATGTGACGCTGTTGCGATCGTCCGGGTGTGCTTCGAGGCCCTGCGTGACGAGGGCTTGACGCAGATTGTGGTCCGTGGTCAGCGGTGTCATCCTGCCGTCGTCCATGAGGAGGTAGGCACGTGAGTCACCGCACCAGCCCACCTCCAGGCAGCCCAATGCGGGGTTCCACAGGGCTGCGACCGCGACGGCGTCCGCGTAGTCGTCCTCGGCCCATTCCTTGGCGGCCAGAGCGGCGGCGCGTTGAATGCGCAGCGCTTCGGTCGGTTCGGAGAGCGCGGTGCAGTTGGCAGCGATCCTCATCGCCTGTCGTCGCGTCCAGCGCTGGGTTGCCGCGTTGTCTCCGATTCCATCCAGAATCACATAGGCGTGTTCGCCGTGGGTGCTATGCCGGGCGACCCACGCGTCGCATTGGTACGTCCGGTCACCGGGACGCTGGGTGGCCGCATGGGCGCGGGGCATGGAGGTTCTCCTTGGCTTTGGGTGGATTCGGGTCTTAGCTGGCTTTGGGACCTCGAACATGGCAGATCGCGCGTGGTGCAGCGCGCAGGTGCATCTTTCCCAGCCGGACGCGGCCATGCGCTGGGCTCGGCGCGCGGGAGCAGCCTCGAGTACCTCGGTGGTGCGTCAGCCTGTGGCCGAGGAACCGCGGTGGAGTGCGAGGCCGCGCACGCCCCTGGATCAGCCTCGGGGCGTGCGCGGACCCCCTGGGTTCAACCGGTGTGGGGCCGATGGTCAGGAAGGGTGGAGCGCTGAACGGATCGCGGGGCTTCCTGGCCTGTCCGGTCAGGCTGCAGGGCCGGTGGCGGAGGGTCTGCCCGGTTGTGGAAGGTCGTCCGGTCCGGCGGTACGCGGGTGGACGTCCCATGGTCCGGTCGAACCCGTCAGAACCACCGCCAGGTACTGCGCTCCGGGGGCGCGCACCGTCAGCCGGACGGCCGGCTTGGCGACAAGATGCTCCACTGCGACGACCGGAGCGTCGGTCACGTGCGTCCCGGGATCCCCGTAGACGGTCCCTGTTTCGACCGGGTCTGCGAATCCGGTGTAGGTCGTGGCTGCCCGCACGGGCGCGGGCGCGGTCTGCGTCGGGGAGCTCGCAGACGCGTGACGGTGCTGAGGGAGGGTTGCTCGAAGTGCGGCCGCTTGCGTGCGGTACCCCGCAGTGTCCAGGAGGTGGGCGGCGTTGTCGCCGGCCACGGCGTGCAGCGCAGCGGAGAGGGTCAGCGGATCCGTCTGCGCGTGAGGGCTGAGGTGGCGTGGGTGGGTGAGTTCAATGCCGTGGTGGGTCAGCTTCTGTCCCCAGTGGGCGGCGCCGAAGTGACTGGTGACTGCTCGAGCAACTGCGGTGCGCTGTTGAGCAGTTCCCCGGTCTGCGTAGTAGACCGTCACCCCGATCGGAGTGAACGTGAAGCGGACACCAGGTCCTCCAGCGGCGGGAAGTTCGGCGAGCACGAGGGCGATCGGGGGCGCGGCGTCCAGGGTCGTCAGGAGCAGTTGTCCGGTCGGGTCGGGGTCATGCGGGTCTGTGGCGCGTGTGAAGGTGGACATGGAGGCCTTCCGGGGTCGGGTGGGCTTGCGTGGGGCTGCTGCATGCGGCTGGTCTGGCAGCTGGGGCGGTCCGGTACGCGAGGTTGGGGCGTTGTGCGCGAGCCGCGCATGCTGCGGAGGACCAGGCCGGCGTGGCGAGGCAAGTTATCGACTTCGCTCGCTCGGTCAAGGGGCATCGTGCAGGTCGCGGTTTCCTGCTCGAACGCCTGCCGGGATGACGGTGCCGGTCCAGGGATGAGCCGAGGCGTCCGCTTGTACAGGACGCCGGTGCTCTCTACGGCGGGTCGGGATACGTCCCGTGGGAGTTGTTTCGCCCGAGCCAGGGGCGGGTCCGGCTGTGTGTGGACAATGGAGCCGGCCCCGTAGGGTCGCGGAGCCGGCGGAGGACTGGCCTGTGTTCGTCTTGGTGCGCTCCGCGGGTTGGCGGTCGGCGACAGGGCCGGGGTGACTGTGCCGGCGGGAATCCCTGGCTGGTCGCCTGCGGGTCAGGCCGGCGCCTGGGATTGGCGCGTGTTCAGCTCAGGATGCGGTCGAGCCTGTCCCGCAGTTGCAGCGCGCCGTCCGGCGAAAGTCTGACCACCGCCGGCTGTCCGTCGGTGGTGAAGCACATCAGGCGAAGATCGCCGTAGCGGGGGTCCTTGACTTCGTCGTGGTCCCAGTCGGCCACGATCAGGGGTGTCGTTCCCGGTGCGGGCGGATCGTCCGTGGCGCCGTAGCTCCCCTCGTGCACGGTCCACCGGCCGAGATCGTCGCTGGTGTCGGCGGGGAGCTGCGGGGTTGTCTGGTTGTCTGCAGTCGGCTCGCAACTGGCAGGCGTGTTGTTGATGTGAGTGGTGCCGGGTATGGGCATGGGCATGCCGGTCATGTGGTGCTCCTGTGGTGGGTCAGAGGTGACCTCTGGGGCCGCGGCTGCATCGTCTGTGCGAACGCACGGGCGCGCCGGGCGCAGTGGGGTTGTGGCGTCTGCCTGGCCGGGCTGAATCTCCGCGGTTCCACCTCGCCACGTGGAGGCGACGGTATGCGGGCTGTGCGCAGGCAGCCCTTCGGACGATAGGCCTCAATCCGGTGTTGACCAAATGACCAGTTGGGCGGGGGTAGGAGGCGATCTCGGCATCAGCATCGCGGTCAGCTGCAAGCCGGCCGGGATGGACGCCTTCGCCGCCCAACCGGTCGCCCGGGGGGCGTCGACAAAGCTTTCGACGAAGTGCCAGAAGACGAGGTGCGCGGCGTGGCCCATCCGGTGCTGAGAGAGGGCCTCGACCAGCTTGGTGAAGTGCACCATGTAGGCAGTCCCGCGGTCCGTGTCCCGGTCGGGGAGGAAGTAGCCTCGCGGGGGCAACGGTGTCGACTGGGTTATCAGCCTCTTCGAGCAGGTCCGCCGGGTGATCATTCGTCACTTGCCGCCTTCGCGAGTGGCCCGGCCGGGCGCCGGGCCGTCGGACTTGAAAGTGCTGCTGGGGATGTCCGGTTGCGGGGCAGCCCCTTCATCGAGGTGCGGCCCGGTCAGCGCGCCCCAGGCGGAACTGGGTGTTGATACTGGCGATACTGGCCGACAGCACGCTGCGCCTGCCCTGACCGCCCCGCTTCTCCGCGTGCCGCTGCCGTCCCCGGGAGGCAATCCGGCGGCGCCAACCTGCACGCAGCGGCAGCGGAGCGGCCGGCGCCCGAGCGGTGCGCAAAGTGACCTGTGTCACAAGGGGCTGGTAGGAAGGACCGTGACCATCACCAGCAGGAGCGAGCCCAGCGCCGTCTACGGCCTCCACCACCCCGAGTTCGGCGCGGTGAAGGTCGGGGTGTGCATCGAGCCGAGAGAGCGCCGGATCGGGCAGTTCACCCGCAAGGGCTGGACTCTCATCTCCGCGTACGGCACGCCTACGGCCACGGACGCCGAGCAGATCGAGCAGGCCGTCATGGACGCCGTCGCACAGCGCATCTGGTGGGGCTGGCGCTACGACCAGGCCGGCCTGCCCTGGCACCACCGAAACGGGAGCCGCTGTGACCACTGCGGCCGAGGCGGGGAGCCCGGGCAGCCATTCCTCCAACGGGTCGGCGGCGGCTTCCTCAGTCGGCAACAGGTGCCGCAGGGCGGCGCCGGGGAGACCTTCGACGCCCGGCTCGTCCCGCCGGAGCGGCTGCGGGTCGTCCTCTTCTACGCCGAGCAGCAGCACCGGGCCGAGTACTACCCGCCCCGCCCGGACGGGCTCGACCCGGAGGGCGTCCGGCGAGAGCGCCTGGCAGCCTACTGGTCTCGGAGGTACGCCGAGCAGATCCGGCGCTGCTGACTCGTCCGCAGGGTCAGATCTCTCGGGGACTGGTCGCGGGCTTTGGTCGCTGTGACGCTGCCACCGCCCTGGTGCTGCGCCCCCTCCGTCCCGATCTGCACATACAGTGCCCTGGTGGAGATCGACCCGTTGGCTGCGTAGGTGACGACGGACAGCACTTGGCGACGGGTTTGGGCAGCAGATGCTGATCTGCGGGCCTGCGGAATGTCGGTGAGAACTGACAGCACCGACGGGGGTGTCAGTGCGTGTCGGTGGTCTCCGGAATGATGCCCCTGTTCGAGGTCGATGGAGAGGGGCTGTCATGGAAGACGAGCTGGGCGATTTGATCCACCTGGCTGATCCGCCGGGAACGACCGGTCACGCTGTGTCTCTCCGTGTGCTGGAGCGGCCCGCCTCGGGCAGCGAGTTCCTCGACTGCGAGTTCGTCGTGTCGACCGGGACCATCAACGGCAGCTTTCCCGTCGGCATCACGTCCGATGACCTGGACCAGTGGGAGGAAGCCCTGGACAAGCTGGCCGGCAATCGGTTCGTCTCGTGGCTGAACTCCGGCCGGACGGTCCAGCTCGGAATCAAGCCGTTGGCGTCTGGAGCGATCGGAGTGTCGCTTCAGGACGCTCCGTCCTCGCAAGTGACGGTCAGCCTGCCTCTCTCGCCGTCGGCCGGCTGGATCGAGGACCAGCGTGCGCGCCTCGATCATGTGCGGCGGGCGTTTGCGGGCTGACGGTTCCGGGGCCGTGTTCGAAGGGCGTGGCCATTTTCCGGACTAAGGGGTTGTCAGGGGCCTGAGTAATGATCTCGGGATGCTTGTGATGAGAAGCGGCGCGGTCGTCATGGCCAAGCGCCCGTCGAAGCCGGCGATCAGCGCGATGGTGGCCAACCTTCAACGTGGCAGGTCCTTGATCCTTGAGCGCCTCGATGAGGAGCCCGGCGACTGGTATGTCCAGGTCTGGGTGCGTGAGGACAACACGTTCCAGCTGGAGTACCGGGACGGGGTTCCCGCAGAGCACTTCCAGATGTGGAACAACATCGGGTCGTGGTTCGGGACGGGGAGCTGAACGATCGACCAAACCGTTGATCATGACCCGTTGCTCCTCAGGACACGGGGCAGGTGGACGTGGCGGTGCTCGACCTCGACCTGGTGGCCACGGTCGCGACGTTCGCGGGCGAGGATTTTAGGTGAGAACGGATGCCCTGTGCCGACCCCCGGCACATCCGGTGGCGATGCGCCGGGGCCCGCGGGAAGGTCCGCGTAGTCGGCGAGATTGGCGATCAGTTCGCGGGCGCCAGGGGTGTTGAGGACGATCTGCTGGACTCGGGGATCGAGACCGTCCAGGTCGAGGATGTCGCGCGCGGCGGCCGGGTCGCGGCGCCGGTCGCGGACGTCCTCGACGCGGTCAGCGGTCGGCGGCAGGCATCCCTTGAGATGCAGGAAGCCGGACGAGAGCGGCGCCCTCGACACCTGGTCCGAGCTGATCTTCGGGCCCGCCTCGGTCACGCCCGACCGGGTCGCCCACGGCCCCGCCGTGCTTCGCGACCATCCCCTGACCGGCCACCGGGCGGCGGCCGCCCTGTCCCCCGTCCAACAGCTGCGTGCCAACCTGGGACAACTCCTCGACACCGTTCCGTTCTGCGTACCGGCCGACTGCGGATGCCCGCCGGGCTGCCAGCTGCGCGCCGTGCGCACCGGGGGACGTTCCTCCGTAGGATCACCGCCAGCGTCCGACGGAACGCCTGCAGCAAATTCATCAGGGCCGCTGCGCGGTCAGCGGCACCACCGTCGCGCCTGGGCGGCCCCCTCACGCCGAGGTCCACGATCCCGGCACCAGCCTCGTCCGCGGCCTGCTCTGCTACCGCTGGCTCCCCCCGGCCGACGCCGAGACCGCGGCTCCCTACTGGTCGCGGTACCGCCGGCCACCACCTGCCGCCGTCCTCGCTCTGGAGCGGCAGGCGTCCACGCCCAGATCCGACCGGCAGCCGTCGGAGGTCCTGTGCACGGCGATCCAGACCTCGCCCGGGACCGCGGCATGAACCCGAGGAGGCAGCGGCGCTTCTCTCTCTTGCCGAAACGGCCGTTTAGCCAAGCTTGTCAGTCGCAGGCCGCCGGATCGCACCGCCCGCCCGGGCCGCACTCAGGGCGCCGGTTGCGCGATCGGCCAGCGCGGCCCGTTCGGGCTGCACTGCCACGCCCACTGGGCGTCGGGAGTGACCGTGATGCCGTAGTCGTATCTGTCCGGGCGACCGAGTTCCTCCCACTCATCCCAGGCCGCGGCGACGGCGTCGCCGAGGCGGCGCGGCCCGCCTTGATAGAGCGCCACGGTGCCGTCGCCGCGCGCGGCGAGCGCCGCCCACGACCGGTCGCCGTCGTGCACCCAGGCGTTGACGCCGTCCTCGTCCCGGCCGGTGAGCAGCACCACGTCCGGCACGGCCACCCGCAGGGCGAAGCGCAGGTCCCAGTTCTCGTCGAGCGGGGCCAGGTTGCGTTTCAGTAGCCGCTCGGAGTCGGGTTCGGCGGTGCCGCGCACCGCGGTGTAGGCGGCGTGGCCGGCGGGTGTCGGCGCGGGGCCGCGCCGGTCGGCCATGAACTGCGCGAGGCCCTGCACCCAGCCGGTCGCGGACTTGCCGTCCTCGGCGACGGTGAGGGCGACGTGCCCCAGCCGGCCCCAGGGGTAGACGATCCGGCCGCCCGGGCGCACCGCCTCCACCCAGGTCCATGGCACGGCCTCCACGGCGTAGGTGGCGTGCAGGCGGTCGACCTGCCCGCCGCCGGGCACCCCGGTGCCGCTCGCGTCGGCGACCACCACCTCGGCGTCGAGCCCGGCTGCGGCCAGGCGGGCGCGGGCGAAGTCGGCCAGGCCCTCGTCCACCTCGGTGGACACCACTCGGCCGGGGCCGGCGCGCCAGGCGGCCAGGGCCGCCGTCCAGCCCTGGCCGGTGCCGACGTCCCACACCCGGTGCCCGGGCTCCAGCCGCAGGCTGTCCAGCATGTCCGCCACCACGGCGGGCGCGGACAGCGACGAGGACGGCAGGCCGCCGCGCACCTGGGTGACGGCCGCGTCGTGGACCCCGGTGAACAGCTCGCCGGCCCAGCCCTCGGGATCGACCGCGCGCTCCACCGGCACGTACGCCCGGCCGTCCCACCGCCACAACCGCTCCGGCGCGAACGCGTCGCGCGGCAGCGCCGCCATGGCCTCACGCACCCACGGGGACCCGGCCGGCCACGCCCGCTCGTCCTCCATCGCCGCGTCCAGGCCCGCCCGGCGCCCCACCAGACCCTCGCCGCCCACTGCGCGCTACCGCCCCCGCTTGCCGGTGCCCGGCGGCGGGGGCGGAACCTGCCCGTCCTTGTTGCCGGGCGGAGGCGTTCCCGACCCGGGGTCAGGTGCCGGCTTCTCGTGCTTGCCCATACTGCTGCCCTCTCGCGTCTGGGACACGGTCAGCCGCCCATCCTCGCTCACCCCGCCGCCGACCGGTAGACGGCGTACGGGGGCGCCCGAAGGGCGCGCCCCTTGGGCGGCGATCCCCGCACACAGCGCAGTCGGCTGCGGTCGTTCACGGCCGGCTTCGCGGACGGCGGTCGGGGTGCGGCAGGGCAAGCACTGCGCTGGCATGGCTGCGCGCAGCAGCCGGGTGGGAGCTGTCACGCCGTTCTCACAGGGGCGTAGCGGTGGAGGAGTGAGAGCGGGATGGTGCTGGCAGGTCGGTAGCGATATGTGGTCGGTCGGACGGTTCGTGGGAAGGACCGGTGCGTGTGCTGCGGCATGGTCGGTGCGGGCTGTGCTGTGGTGGTCTCGGGTCGTGCCTGGTCGGGCTCTCACGCGGCCTGGGGCTCGCCGTCGGGCAGGATGACGAGGAGCCGGCATCCGGTGGTGCTCTGGGGGTGATGTGCGCTGCCGGGGTGGCCGTAGATGTAGGTTCCGGCCGGATGGACATGGGTGCCGTCGTGGAAGTCGCCGGACTGGACGACGATGATCTCGGTGAGCTCGTGGACGTCCGTGGTGGGCCAGCGGGCGCCGGCGGAGAAGTCGACCTGGAGCACGGTCGCGCCGTCCGGGCCGGGAGGGAAGCGGCGGGCCGTGATGCCGGGCGCGATGTCGATCGGTTCCAGTTCGTCGCTGTGTGTGATGTCGAACCTCATGTCGCTCTACCTTCCTTCCTGGGTCTGCTGCAGCCATTCGTAGGGTTGTGGCACCCAGGGGGACCGGGCGTGGCTTTCATGTCGCTGCCGATCATGGTTCCGGAGGCTCGGCCACCCGGTTCCCCACGACGACTCGGCCGCCGATTGGGAACTGCGAGAAGGTCGCTGTGTAGAGCCTCCGGCGCGGGGTACGCGTCTGGTTGGTTTGGACGGTTGGTCAGGACGGGGTTGTGGCATTCCAGTCGCGGGCTCGCAGCTTGGCGAGTTCGGTGACCTCGGCGGCGAGCGTCTGCTTGATCTTGGAGAGCTCGTCCGCGTGGCGGTTGATCAGGGCGTTCTGGCGGTCGGATTCGGCGGCGAACCAGATGCCGATCAGGTTGGTGTCGCTTTTGCAGGCGACGTCCGCCTCGGCTTGGGCGATCTCCTTCGCGTCGGGCGCGGGGTCGGAGAGGGAGTCCATGTTCGCGGTTGCGCTGAGGGGATCGTGGATGTCGTGGCCGCGGGTCTTCATACAGGTGGACCAGGCCGCAATGGCGGAAGTCACCGGGGCGTCGGCCTGGGAGTCGGTGAAGGTCTGGGCTTTGATCTCTGTGACGAGGCCTTCTCCCCCGCTGGCGGGTCCGCCGGGCCCTCCTGCCGCGCTGGGCATCAGCCGCTCGAGCTCGGCGAGGCATCCGTGTTCGGGCAGTGCTTTTCCGGCGTACTCGGTGACGCGGACGCCGGTCTTCGGGTCGGCGCCGGTCAGGACGGTGCGGGCGCTGTCGCTGAGCTGTCCGAGTGTGACCGGTTGGGTAGCGGCTGTACCGCCGGGCCCGGCACTGCTGTGGGGCTGGTGGTATCCGAAGATGCGGGCGCTTTGCGCATCGGCGATGCCGTACCTCCTTTCCAGCAGGCCGTACATCTGGGAGCCCTCTGTGGCGGGCTGTGGGGGGACCGGGTAGTCCTGGCCGAAGCGCCGCATGCATGAGCCCATGGCAACCTGGCGTACCCAGTTGTAGTCGGACGCTTGGCTCGACGTCAGCATGTAGGCCTCGATCGGTAGATGCAGGCCCTCGACGCCGTTGGTGGCCTTGGGCGTCGGCACCGGAGCCGACGGAGCCGGTTGCGGTCCGGAGCAGCCGGCGAGCATGAGGACCGTGATCGGCAGGACCGCCGTCGTCCGTAGAACGCGGCGGATCCACCGCGTTTGCACCCTTGTGGGGGCCGCGTCCGCGGCGCTGGTGGTGATTCGAGGGGGCTGCACGGGTCTCCACGGTGTGGGAAGGACGGTTGAGGGACCGGCCCCGTTGGGGTGCGGGGCCGGTCCTCGGTGGTGCGGCGTTGGCGGGCTGTGGTGTCCGGCCCGTCATGGATGTCAACCAGTGCTTCTGCCAGCGCCGTTGTGGGCTAGTCGCAGTAGACGCCGGCCCACTCGTTCTTGTTCTTGACGGCCTTGGTGAGGTTGCCGCCGCGGTAGGGCGGCACCCAGTTCGAGTCGCCGACGGCGCCGTACCCGGACCACACGCCGAGGGGGCAGCCCGAGGCGTTCTCGGCGGACGCCGCGTTGTGCCAGATGTGCTGGCCCGCGCCGCGCGAGCCGTAGGCGTCGGCCTGGAAGATCCCGTACGTCCAGTCGCGCGGGCCCTGGCCCTCCCGGAAGGGCGACTTGTAGGCGGCGCCCTCGGCGTTGGAGTTGTAGTAGAGGCACCAGAACGTGGCGGAGTCGCTGCCGGTGGTGCAGCGCCACGGGTTGCTGTAGGTGCTCCACCCATTGATCCAGGTGGGGTTGGGTCCCATGATCGCCGGGCTGGCCTGGGCTGCGCTGGTGGTGGTGATCACGCTGGCGGCGGCGAGCGTCAGGGTGGCGGCGCCAAGGATGATCCGGCGCGTCCTCGAGGTGGCGCGGGTGCGGGTGCGGGTGAAGGTGGTCATGGTTCCGTCCTTGTCTGAGCGGTCGGTGCGATTGGAGGGCCCGGTTCGTAAGCCGAGCTCCGGGACGGCTGCGCCCGGTCTTTCAGGCGGCGGCGCCCGCCTGGGCTCTGGGCCGGGTCTTCGCCGGCGTGCCGAGCGCCATGTCGACGGCCTCGGCCAGGGTGTGGGCGATGGGCGCACCGGTGGCTGCGAGAGCGGTCTCGCTGTGGGATCCGCCGGTGTAGAGGACGACGGCGATGCCGGCCTGCTCGGCGGCGAGGGCGTCGTCGGCGGAGTCTCCGATCGCCACGACGTGCTCCCTGGGGATGCCGAGCGCCTGGACGTGGCGGTGCATCGCGGCGGATTTGGTCCCGCCGGTCGGTCCGCGTCGGCCCTCGGCCGCGCGCAGCAGTGTTCCGATGCCGTGCTGTGAGAGTTCGGTGAGCAGCCGGGTGTGGGAGTGCAGGGACAGGAGTGACTGTGTGCCGCCGCGGGCGATCCAGGAGAGCAGGGCCTGTCGGGCGCCGGACATGAGGTGACCCGACTGGGGGAGGTGCTCGTGGTAGACGGCCTGGTAGGTGTCGTCGGCGGTTCGCCACTCGGTGACGGTCAGCGGGCGACCGAGGAGCCTGGCGTAGAAGCGGGGGACCGGGACGCAGTAGGTGTCGCGGTACTGGGGCAGGGTGATGGGAGTCTGGCCGATCGCGGCGAGCGACTCGTTCACGGCCAGGAGGCGGGCTTCGTTGTCGTCGAGCAGGGTGCCGTTCCAGTCCCATACGGCGTGTCTGCGCTGGGTGTTCATGGAATTGTTGTCTTTTCTCGGCCATGCCTGCGGCGGTTTTATCCAGGCTCAAGGAATGGGTGGTGGAAGTGGTGCCGCAGGGCTTTCGGATAATGGGGTTTCGGTCATTCCGGTGTCGTGGCGTACGGTCATCCAGGCGGGGGTGGCACGGGGTTGGGATGGATTGTGCGTGGTGATGCGGTGCTTCAGCTTCCTACGGGTGCAGTTGCGTGCGTCCGCGTTTCCTTTCGGGGCCTCGGCTGCTGAAAGGCCAGGAGCGAGAGGGCTCCGGCCGCACATGCTCCGGCGAATCCGTAGGCCGCTGACGGCCCGGTACGGTCGATGAGGGCACCGACCGCGGCAGTGCCGGCCGCGCTGCCGATTCCCACTGCGGTGACGAGCCAGCTGAAGGCCTCGGTGGCCCAGGCCGGGTCCACCGCGCGGCCGACCCGCTCGAAGATCCTTCCGAGCAGGGGGCTGAGGGCCAGCCCCGGCAGGACGGCCAAAGCGGTCATCACCCACAGCTGGGAGGGAGCCACCACGAGCGGTACCCAGCCCAGAGTGAAGGCGAGCAGGCACAGCGCGAGTGCACGGATGCTGGTTTCCCGACGCCGCGTGAAGAACACGCCTCCGATGGCGCTGCCGGCGCTGAACGCGCCCAACAGCAGGCCCGCGCCAGCCCTGCTGCCGGCCTGCTGCGCCCAGGCGGTCGCGGCGACGTTCTGGGCTCCGAGGCAGACCCCGACGAGTCCCAGTACCGACGCCATGGCCCTCAGTTCTCTCGATCGCAGGGGGCCGAGCCAGTCACCGTGGCGCGGATGGCCGTGCTGGGAGCGCGATGGTGCGCTGCTGGCCATCGCCCACGTGCCGACCAGCCCCATGCTGCCGACCAGGGCCAGCGCCGTTGCAGGCCCCGACAAGCTCACGATGGCGGTGACCAGGAGAGGACCGAGCGCGAAGAGCACCGACTGGGACGCGACGTCCATGCCGAGCGCCGCCTGCTGCAGATGTTGCTGGACCATCCGCGGCCACAGGGCGCGCAGAGCTCCTTCGAGCGGCGGTGTGGCGGCCCCGGCGACTGCGGCAGCCACGGCGCACAGCAGGGGTGCCCGCGCCGGCAATGCGGCGAGGGCTATGAACGCGACGCAGGACACCGATGCCGATCCCAGCAGCGTCGGCTTCTGCCCGTACCGGTCCGCCAGCCGGCCCAGGGCCGGCTGTCCGATGGTCGCTGCCAGTCCGTAGATCGCCGCGACCGCGCTCGCCCACATGTAGCCGCTTCCTGCATCGGCCAAGCACAGCAGGATGGCCAGCGGTGCCGCCGCGACGGGCAGGCGGCCCACCAGGGACCCGGTGAGGACACGCGGGACGTGAGGCGCGCCGAGGACTGCTCGCATCGGTGCCGCCAGGTCGTCGCGGCTCGAAGCAGCCGTGAGGTGTCGGGTCAGGGCAGGCATGCAGGTCCCAGGGGTTCGGATGGGTTCGGGTCCCTCCGCGAAGGTGCTGCGGTACGGGCGTTGGTCGCAGCGGTGGGGTTCAGGTCCGCGGGCCGATGGTCTTGTTCCTGGTCCCCCGGCGGTTCCCGGAGCGCCTGGGCCACCAACGGCGGCCAGGGCGTTCTCGCAGCAGGCTGGCCATACGCGCGAATTCCGCTTTTCTCGCCCGTTCCTGGGCGTCGAATTCGGCTATCCGGCAATGTAACCAGTCCACAGTGGTTGCTCCTTTGGCGGATTCACGCCGGTAAGGTCGACCGGCTCGGCTCGGCGGTACGCGACAACGCCGAGCCGAGCTCCGAAGCCTCTCCGCTGGCTTCGTGGTACACGCTAGGCATCGGATTCCTCGCCGGCACCGGATGAGGGCGGTTGACGGCGCCGGCAGACCGCGATGCGGGAAACTCCGCCACAACTTCCCGTCCGACAGGATTTGGAATCCGGCTGTCCGGGCCGAGCGGGTGCGTCTGCACCTGCCGGGAAGCGTCTGGCCGCGCCCGTCGGGCCGTGCCGTCGGCTGGAGCGACCGGGCCGCACCGCGAGGGCGTCCGAGCAGACAGCGTCCTCCTCGACCAGAGTCTCGCGCGATCTCCACTGGCTGCTGTGCTGCATCTGGTGGCTGTCACCAGGATGGGATTGGCAACCGGGTCAGCTCCTCGGCTTGACCATCCCAGTCGGCGGCGACACGAGGCGCCGAGTTGACGACCGCTTGCGTGCTGACTGGTGTCGGTGCAGGAACCCGTCCTGGCCGGTGGGCCCGACCGAGGCGCGGTTGGTGGCGCCGCGGCCCGCCCTGGCCCGCCGTACGCGGACCGGCGAACGGGAACTTGCCCGCAGACGTGGCCGGTTGGCTACCGTGTGGTTATGCCCGCCAAAATCCTGACTCCGGACCAGGTCCTTCGTGTGGTCGCCGCGTTCGAAGCAGCCTGGAAGAATGATGACGATGCCCTGGTTGCGCTGGCTCACCCCAGTCCCGGTGAGGAGCCGCTGACTTCGCTGATCGCCGACTACGGCACGATCATGCTCGACAAATGGCTGCTGACCGTTACCGGCATCGGACGTTTGCCAGAGGCGGAGCAGGCGCAGGCCGCGGAGACGTTCAACGCCAGCCTTCCTGGCCACCTGGCCGACTTGACCACCGCCTACCTTCACGGTTGGGCCCACAACGCCGACTCCAGCGTCGAGGCCGTAGGCAACCTCGCCCGCGCAGTCTTCGAAACGTACCTCAGCTTCGCGTCCGCCGGGGATGACCGGAGCGAGGTGCAGGCGCTACTCAACGACCTGCGGGAAGAGGCCCTGACCCGTTCGTGACCCGGCAGGGCGGGGCAGTCGCGCTCTCGCCAACTCCTTCATGGAAGTGCTCAGCTGAGAACGCCCGGGGCCTGGTGCCCGCATCAACCGGTAGACCGGCCGGGATGGCTCAGCGGGCACGGGATCGGTGAAGGCCTGGCCAAGCCGGCGGTCTTCACCAGCGCGGTACTTGCTCGTCGGCGGTGCGCAGTGTGCAGGCGGTGAGGACGACCGAGTGGGGGTCGGGCCGGGCGGGAGGGCGGAGTGAGTGGCCCGCCCGCCAGCTCCTGTCACGGATCAGGTCAGCCTCGCCGTATTCGCCAGCGGTGCCCTGCCGACTGTGGCTCGGTGCGCTGGAACGAGGGCCCGTAGTGTCGGTGCTCCGGCCGCTGCTGTAGTGCTTCCCGGTGTGCGGCAGCCCGGGCGCGTTGTGGTGTCGAGGACGTCGGCACACACCGTGATCCAGCACAGAGGCGATTGCTCGACGTCGACCATCTCCTGGCCGTAGCCCGGCCAGGCCGGGACATCGACCCCGGAGGTCAGAGGTCGAAGTCGGATGATCCGCACCATCGCAGGACGGATCCTGCGGTGGTCCACCCGGATCCGAAACCCGCGAGGAAGACGGTCACGCCCGGCTGGATGAGACCGGCGTCGATGGCGCGAGCGGCACTGATGCCGACAGATGCCGAGGCAGTGTTGCCCAGGTCCTGGACGGTTGTGCAGGTCCTCGACATCGGCACGTCCAGGCCCGCCAGCACGCTCTCAATCAGCCGCAGGTTGGCCTGGTGCAAAAGCACCAGGCCGGCGTCCCGAACGGCGCTCCCGCTGCCGGCCTCCAGGTCGCGGATGAGGGCGGGGACCTGTTTGATGGCGAAGCCCTTCACGGCCCTCGCGTCCATGCTGAAACCACGCAGGTTCTGGCCCTGCAAGACCAGCCCCTCATACCCTTCGGGCACGGTGCGGGAAGAGCTGTAGACGATGCCGCTGCCTGGCCGGCAGGGACGTAGCAGCCAGCAACAGGCGCCGTCCCCGAAGATGCTGGCCGCCAACGCTGACTGAGGGCTGATGTCGTCGAAGTCCATGAAGGTGCTGCTCGCCTCCGATTGGACGACAGCTACGAGTTTCACGCCGGACCGGACGAGCTGTTCTCCGACCTGCAGGACGCTGACTGCGCCCGCGCACCCCGGTCCTACGATGTCAACGGGCGCCGAGCGCGGGGTAAGGCCGGACTGTGCCATGAGGCGGGCACCCAGCCCGGGCATGATGAACGTCGGTGTGTTGGTCGAGGTGACTACGGCATCGATGTCTCCCACGGCGATCCCCGCGCGGGCACAGGCGTTGGCCACGGCCTTGTGAGCCATGGTGACCACGTCTTCGTCCTTGGCGCAGTGGCGACGTTCCTCGATCCCAGTGCGTTCACGGATCCACGTAGCCTTGAGACCGGTCAGCGGCTCAAGGTCGCTGTTCGTTACGGCGCGGGCAGGTACGTAGGCTCCTACGCTGACGATCCCGGCACTCATCCGTTGCGGTCCCTCTCTCTTGACGGCTCGGGGCATGAGGCGGCGCGGAGAGCGCCGTACGCGTGCGGCGGAGGAGGGCGGGCTCTGGTCTTGCCGTATCGGCCACCGCCTGGTCGGCTCGCCCCCGTCCGCACCGCCGCGGGTCTCGAGTGGCGACGACTGTCGTTCTGTGTCGCAGCGCGCACGTGGCCGGCTTGTCCGGCGGCACGCTGCCCTGGAGGCTTTGCACGATAGGAGACGCCCCTATCCGGCGGGCGGCCATGCGCCCCTGGGAGTGGCCAGATGCCGTGCCCCGGGAACATCCGGCGACGGTTCCCGCGCGGCAGGATCACGGGGCCCAAAGCCCCTGATGCACCGTCGTCAGCACCAGGCCGCCCGTCCCCTGGAGCAATGCTCAGGACTTGTGGATCAGTCCCGGGAGGGCGCATAGAGGGCATACCTTCCCCAATGATCCGTAAGGTCTCCGAGTAGGCCCGCGTTGCACCGCGGGTCGGGAAGGGCACGCCCGTGCTCAGCGTAGTCACCGACGACGGCTCCACCCAGTCCGGCTCCCTGATCGATGAGATCGTCCGCGAAGGCGCCCGCCGGATGCTCGCCGCCGCGCTGGAGGCGGAAGTCAACCAGTACATAGCCGAGTTGGCCGCCGAGGCCGACGAGCGCGGGCACCGCCTGGTGGTCCGTAACGGCCACCACCGGTCCCGCACCGTGGTCACCGCGGCAGGTCCCGTCGAGGTCAGGGCCCCGCGAGTGAACGACCGCCGCGTCGACGACGCCACCGGCGAGCGCAAGCGGTTCTCCTCGAAGATCCTCGCGCCATGGTGCCGCAAGTCCCCGAAGATCTCCGAGGTGCTGCCGCTGCTCTACCTGCACGGGCTGTCGTCCGGGGACTTCGTACCCGCGATGGAGCAGTTCCTCGGCGGCACCGCCGGCCTGTCGCCCGCCACCGTCACCCGGCTGACCAAGCAATGGAGCGACGACCACGCCGCCTTCCAGACCCGGGACCTGTCCGACCGCGACTACGTCTACGTCTGGGCCGACGGCGTGCACCCCAAGGTCCGCCTCGGCCAGGCCCACTCGTGCGTCTTGGTCCTGCTCGGCGTCCGCTTGGACGGCACCAAGGAGCTCATCGCGCTCGCCGAGGGCCTGCGGGAATCCACCGAGTCGTGGGCCGACCTACTGCGGGACTGCCGCCGACGCGGCATGCGCGACCCCGAGCTGGTCGTCGGCGACGGCGCCATGGGTCTTTGGCGGGCGCTCGCCGAGGTGTTCCCCGCTGCCCGGCCGCAAAGGTGCTGGGTTCACAAAGCCCGCAACATCACCAACTGCCTGCCCAAGTCCGCGCAGCCCGGGGCGACGAAGGCGATGCAGGAGATCTACAACGCTGAGGACCGCGGCCACGCCGAGAAGGCGATCGAGGCGTTCGCGAAGACCTACGGCGCCAAGTTCCCGAAGGCCGTCGCGAAGATCACCGACGACCAGGACGAACTGCTGGCGTTCTACGACTTCCCAGCCGAGCACTGGATCCACCTGCGGACCACGAACCCCATCGAGTCGACGTTCTCGACCGTCAAGCTCCGCACCAAGGTCACCCGCGGCGCCGGCAGCCCGGCCGCAGCCCTGGCCATGGTGTTCAAGCTCGTCGAGTCCGCCCAAGCGCGATGGCGCGCGATCACCGGCGCCCACCTGGTCCCCCTGGTCCGCGCGGGCACACGGTTCAAGAACGGCGTCTTGGTCGAGCGTCAGGAGGAGGCCGCGTGAGCAGGACCGTTCGGCAGCCTCTCTCTACGAGTTCTGGATCGCGTTCACGAGGCCGGCGATGAGATGTGCCCGCTCGGCCATGGCGTCGATCACCAGGTACTCGTGGTCGGCGTGCGCCCCGCCGCCGACTGCTCCCAGGCCGTCGAGTGTCGGCACGCCGAGAGCGGCCGTGAAGTTGCCGTCGCTTCCGCCCCCGACCGCCTTGCCTTCGAGGTCGGGAAGGAGCAGCCGCGCCACCGCGAAGAGATCGGCCGAGGCGGTCTCTGGCATCGGGGGCCGGGTGACGGCTCCTTGGACCGCAATCTCCGCCCCGTCGAGGTGCGGGGCCAGAGAGGCGAATGCGGACTCGATGCGGTCCTTCTCATCGGATGACGTGACACGGACGTCGACGAGAATCGTCGCCTCGGCGGGAACGACGTTGTCCATCGTGCCCGCCGACGCGACGGTGGGGATGACGGTCGTGCCGATGTCGGGTCGCCCGAGCGCCGCGATGTCCAGCACCTGGTGAGATGCCTCGATCAGGGCATTGACGCCGGCTTCGGGCTCAAGGCCCGCGTGCGAAGCCCGGCCCGTGACAGTGACTTCGAACGTGCCGCATCCCTTGCGCCCGGTCTTCACGGCCCCGCCCTCGGCCGCGCCCTCGACGACGAGTACTGCGTCACAGGCAAGGGCTCGTTCCTCGATGAGGGCCCGCGAGGTACGGGAGCCGACCTCTTCGTCGGAGGTCACCAGGATTTCCACGCCCGACCGGTCGTCGAGCAGCGCCACCCCGTGAATGGCCTGCACGAGACCGCCCAGCATGTCGAAGACCCCGGGGCCGGTGGCGTGCCCGTCCCGGACCGTGAACGGTCGGCGTTCGAGAGTGCCCAGCGGAAACACCGTGTCGTGGTGCCCGAGGATCAGTACCTTGGGGTCGCCACCGGCGGACCACTGGACGTGCGGCCCGGCATCGGTCTCAAAGAAGACGGCCTGCCCGCCGAGACGGTTCTCGATAACACCGGCGACAGCCTTGGCCGATGCCGTCAAGGCATCGATGTCACGCGACGGGGACTCGACATCGACGAGTGTCCTCAGGTCCTCGATCATCGCGTCAACACTCACTGGGCCAGCCTTGTGCATCGTCATGCTGCCACAGTAGGCGAGCCCGCCGGACTGAACGGAGCGCCCCGAGCCAGCCGCCACCCCTAGCCTCGGCGACTCAGCTCCACGCCCGTCATCCCCTTTGCATTGCCCAGGCGATCCACAGGAATTGACAATTGCTCCGTCCCCTGCGGGCATCGGCGGATGAGAGCCAATGGGCCCGCCCGCCCTCGCTGCACGTCACCTGCACGTCGGCGAGTACCCTGTGCTGGGGTCCCTGGTCCAGGTCACGGACAGCTGCGCGCGGAGTGCGCCCGCAGCGGGCCTGGATGCCACTTCGCACTGCCTGTGGAGGCCGGCCCCGCTCGCCCAGTACGCGGGCTCACAACTCGCTACCGGGTGTCCGCGGCGTGGGCCAGAATGTGAGGCGCCGAACCCAGGGGCGGGCGGCGGTCGACCAGGGGCGGAGCATGGGCGCGGACACAAACACGGGACTGGACTGGCCGGTCGCCTATGGGAGCTGGCGCCGGACGCCTGCCTTGACGGGTTTCACCGAGCTGCTCGTGTTGGTGCGGCGCCTGCTGGAGGTACCGGACGAGGAGTGCGAGGTGACCAGGGGACCCATCAACGGGCCGCAGGTCGCGTACGACTTCGAGGGCCGCGCGCATCTGCTGATGGCGACCGGCGCCGGTCCGCAGACGATCGAGACCCGCGAGACGAGCGTGGACCCGACGGTCCGCACTGCCATTCACCACGTCACCAGGGACCAACCATGACCATCCCCAAGCAGCAGTCGGCTCCGGCTGCCGAGGAGCACACCACCCGCACCGAGGTGACCATCGGTGCCACACGCTGGTCGGATATCGAAGCCGACCTGCTGACGCTGCCGCGGTCCCGGCGTCGCGGCCGGGGACCGAGCGCGCTGCAGATCCTGAACGGGCAACGCAAGGAGGCCCATCATGAGCAATACCTGAAGTTCCTCCTCGCCCCCCGCGAGGTCCACGGTCTCGGGACGGGGATGCTGAGCGCCCTGCTGAGCCTCGCGGGGCTGACCGAGCTTGCCGCCAACCCCCGCCTGGCCCGGGCACACGTACACCAGCAGGTCCGCGGTGCCACCAGCCGGCCGGACCTCATCGTCACCAGCCCCGCGGCGTCGGTCGTCATCGAGTTGAAAGTCGACGCGCCGGAAGGCAACAAGCAGACGACCCGCCAAGGAGACGACTTCGCGGACCTGCCCGACCCGGTCTTCGTCTATCTCACCGCCGCTGGCGAGCCCGCGCGGGACAAGCGATTTCGACCTGTCGCCCTGCGCGACCTCGCCGGCCAGCTCGCACGCCTACTCGCCATGCCGATGGCCGGGCCAGCAGCGGTAGGCCGCCGCCATGCAGAGAACTACCTGGACGACTTGGAGACAACCGTGGGTATCAGCACCGACGACGATGACGACGCCCGGTTCTGGATCACGCACAGCACCGCGCTCCTGGCCGCACAGGACGCCGCGCGCCGTCTCCTGAAGCTGCTGCCCGCCCACATGACCACTGCCCTCACGGCCCTGGCGGCGGAGATCGGAGAAGACCTCACCGTCGCCACAGTCCCGTACATAGCCAAAGGCAACGAAGCCAGCTACCCGGAGACGGCCGTCATAATGAGCCGGCCACAGTGGCTGACCGGCGACACCCCAGTGCTCGGGTTCGGACTCGGCATCCGCCGTGAGACCGACCAGCACTGCGGTCCTGACCCCGACGACAACTACCTGCGGCCCTTCTACGGGATCTACTGCACCGACCCAGCCGTCAGCGCCGACATCAACCGCCGGTTCATACACAAGGGGTGGGGCGGACACTGGGCATGGTGGCAGTACGTGAACCTGACCGCCCAGCCGCACGGCATCGGGTTCCTCGAACACAACGCTGCCGCCGCCACCCGCGCGATCCGCGACGCCTGGCTGGACCGGTCAGGCACGGTCGAATCAGTGTGGGCCGGTCACCGGAACCGCTGACCTCCGCAGCATCAAGCCCGCATGCTCAGCGGTCGTCCGCATCCAGGCACACGATACGAAACGACAACGCGGCCGCGTGATCACCGTGTCCGAGTGGCGCGGGCGGAACGGCAGTCAGTTCCGTCGCGTCGGATGACTCTCCAGCGCACGAACGCGCTCGCCGGATCGACAGCGATGGCCTCCACGAGGCCTTGGGCCCGTGAGACGCAGAGCTGGCATGCGATCCGACCCGGTAGGACAATCCCCCCTGGCGTGCGGCCCATCAAACTGCCCGGTCCGGTTGTGCCGACCTACTCAACACCAGCCTGTCCGCCGCGGGCATCAGCTCACCCCCTCACCGGCCGCAATCCTCAACCGGATGGGCGATGTCACTGCTGCATGGGATGGTCCGCTGGTGCTCATCTCCCTGCCGTCAGCGCAGCGTTCAGTGCGCGAGGCCCTGCCGGGGCCTTTGTTCCGGCACATGCCCCGTGCGCTCAAAGCCCACTGGCTCCGTACCACAGGCCATCTCTTCCTCGGCGCCACTCCTCTTCGGGGTTACAAGCGCAGCAACAGGTGGCACGTCGACGATCGCGACCTGCCAGCGGCAATCGAGGCACTCACTCGCGCCGCCGCCGAGCCTGGCCAGCTCGTGCCTGCACGTTTCGTCTGGACCGGCATCGAACCCCGCTCCGACCGCCGCGACCTGGACTGGCGCCTGCAGGTCCAGCGGGACCTGTTCACGCGGGTCGCTGGGGAGCCGACGGCCGACGGATCGCACCTGCTCGACGCCGACGCGGACCCGGCGCTGCTGCTCCAGGCCACGGCGGCACTCGAGCGCATGCGTGACCGTCACGGGTACCCCGGCGGGAGGAGCGATCTCGCGATCGCGGGGCTCCCTGTCTTCGATCTGCTCAGCCGGGCCGACGGTTCGTGGTGTCTGCCCACGGCCTGGCTCGCCGTTCTCGACACATGGCAGCGGCGCTCCGAGGAGATGTTCGCGGCCAGCTGCATCTGCGTCGACTGCAGCACGGACGGCGGCGAGGAGGCCTCCTGGGCCTGGCGCACCTCCGGCCAGAGCGGCTGGGTCACGCGCTGCCCGAAGTGCGCGGCCCGAACCTTCCAGCGCTACGCCGGCACCATGTTCGGGGTGTTGTATGAGAGTACGCGCCGAAAGCGGGTCCGCGCCGACGACTACCTGTGCTCGGCCTGCGGCACCACGCAGGCCGCGGCCTGGGACCATTGCCACCTGCATCATTTTGTCCGAGGACCTGTGTGTGCGAGCTGCAACTCCAGCGAAGCAGCCGGCACCGGGCTGTGGGACTGGCCCGATGGTCCGGGTATCGCCGCCCCGGGCGTGGTCCGGCACCTCCTCGCCTGCAAGGGATGCCGCACCGACGGCACCCTTCCGCCGCGGTACCTGACCCGTCTGATCACCGAGCGGCTCCGCGCGACAGAGCACCACGCACCGTGCAAGGCGCTCCCAGCGGTGCGGGTGAAGCTCGAGCACCCACTCCCCGCGGCCCTCTCAGCAACGCTGACGTGCCCCAACCACCTACGCCGCCCGGTTACCTGGGTCGTCGAGATCTCCAGCACCGACCTCCGTGCCTGGGTGGCCGACCTCATGGAACAGCACGGCTGGAAGCAGAGCGCCACCCCGGCACCATGCTGAGTTCGGCCCGCCCCCAGCGGTACGACGCCCACGGGCCGCCGATACCCACCCTTCCGTGGCAAGGAAACGGTCGGTCTGCAACGCCCATGGCGGGTCGCCAGCCCCCTGACTCAACCGCGCCTACCTGCTTCCGCGTCCTCAACAGCGACGTCAAGATCTTCACCCACCCCCGCAGAGGCGGGCGGTCCCGTCACTCGCTGACCGACAGCATCACCTGGAACCGTTAGGCATATCGCGAGACATCGTCAAGCTAGCTTCAGCACCGGAGTGTCAAGCATCTCCTCGGACCTCACAGACACCGGGGCGTGCGATCGGCGCCGGGTGGCCGTTGTCTCCCACCGGCTGGGGCGATCGAGGCTGCTCAGCGACCGCTCCCCCGGTCCGGGTGAACCTGAGCAGCGGTCGCTGGGGCTGATCGTTGACCCGCCTGGTCAGCGCGATTCGGCTTTGTCGATCAGTGTCTGAGCGATCAGTCGCATTGGCTCCCATGACTCGTCGAGGGGAGCACCGCCTTCGGCCGCGGCCAGGAAGGCGTCGATCCTGCCTTGGATGTACTGCTTGTTGGTCAACTCGCCCTGGTAGTCCTGGACCGACTCCTTGAAGGCCTTCCACTGAACTGGGGTCGGGGCCCCGTCGGGGCCCTGCAAAGTCGTGAGGCCGAAGTAGAACTCGATCGAGCATGCTCGGCCGTTGACGTTGTCGTTACTCTCGCCGGAGGGCCCCAGGGTTGGGTAGGAGTGCGCGTAGTCGAGGTCGGGCAGCAGGCAAGCGCTGTAGTGACTGGGCAGTGTGATACTGGCGAGTTGCCTGATCGCTTCCCGGCCGGCGGTGTCGTTGTCGACGAGCCCGATCACCCGGTTCATTACCCCGGCTGCGGCGAAGCTCTTCAGGGTCGCCACGACCCGGTCGGTTCCGCCTTGGGCTTTCGCGGCGTCGAAGTCGAGAAACTTGAAGTACCCGGCGATATCCGGTCGGACGAGTCTCAGTGCCTGGGGCAGGACACGGGAGTCAAACCTGCCCTCGGTGATCACGATGACGGGCCCCGTGCTGGCCGTCTCGTTGCGGAGATCCTGGAGTGCTTGCGCCGCGACGTTATCGGTGCTCCTGAACGCGCCGTCCGCCAGAAGGTCGCCGAGGTCAAGCCGGAGGACGGTCTGCGGGTCCTGTCCTCCCAGGAGCCCGGCAAGGAGCCAGCGTTGGTCTGGTTCGGCCCCGAAGTAGTGCTCGAGCTTCTGGAGGCAGAGCTGCTCCAGCTCGGTCAGGTTCCTCCCCGCGAAACTCCAATCGGCGGCACGCTTGAGGTAGGCCTGGAGCCCAATGTCGGTGACGTCGTCGCCGTGGACCACGTAAAATTCTGGTTCGCCGCCAGGCCCGGCTTTCCCGTCCGGAGCCTCGATGACGTCCCCCTGCAGCATCTGCTCCCGGTAGGACAGCGTCATCATCTGCCGACAGCGCTCTGCGGTGAAGCCCATCAGCTTGAGCCTGGTGACGGCGGTCCCGACCGTTGTCCTGTAGCCGAAGCGCTCGGCATCGTCGGCGCGCTGGTATCGGTAGGCCTCCGGGTCAATGTCCGGGTACGTGCGGAAGGTCTCCGGGTCGTCGAAGTCAAAGTCAGGCAAGCCAGCCTTTGCCCTGTCGATCATCCGCGCCCACGGTCGGTGCATGTACTTGTCTTCCTCCTGGAAGACGGTCATGAGTTTGGCCGGTGCGTCCCATCTCCCTTCGAGGATCTCGTGGTCCCCCAGGAACAGGCGCCAGACGTTGCCCATGCGGAATCTCCGTTCATGCAGCCGCCGCTCGTGCTGCTCATCGATGTCGATCCATCGTCCTCCGCAACTGAGGCCTGGTCTCACGGCTTTGCGAACATCAGGGGTGAGGTGACAGTGACCGGAGCCGGTGCCGGCCAGCAAGCGGCGCTCCCGCGGTGAGATACACGCCACCTTCGGAGGCCGCCGCCCTGCCGGTGGCAACCGTCATCGCGGTGCTCTGACGGATTCGCTTTCCCGAGGGAAGCACTCACTCACCACCGTCCAGGCCGCTCCAGGTGTTCCCGCACCTGTGCCGCAACCGTCATGCCACGGCCAGCCTCATAGAACAGCACGCCTGAACGGTCGAACCACCACGGCATCGTGCGCAGTTTGGTCAGCCTCAGCGGCACGGCGCGCAGTCCTCCCACGCCACCGGTTTCTGCGGCAGTGAGACGGGGGCATGAACGTCGCGACCCCGCCCGTACATCCGGCCAACCAGGATGGCCACGGTCCAGCGATCGCCTATCGGCACTCTGCCGCTGGCCCCGCCCGCTGGCCTGTGTCCGTGTCCACGGCCTTCCGGCCCTGCCCGGCTGCGACAGCCCGTCCTGCCCCGCGAGGACGGTTCAATCCTGCCGGTGGCTGGCAGCCATCACGCGGTGGTCTACCGCTCGCTCAGTACCGATGCGACACCGCGCCGCATGGATCTGCTCCCACGCTCCGCAACCGGCCCGGCGCCAACGACTACCCTTGCTCGGCCTGCGGGGCCATGGCATCTGAACTCCTCGTGGACGATCGCCGGGCCGATCGCCAACCGTGTCCTTCTCGAGGCCCCAGACCCGGTCTGCCCGGTTCACTCCAGACTGCCTCTCCCCGCCATCATCGAGCAGGCCTGCGCCGATTCCGGAAACGTCCTGGTGGCTGGTGAACGAAGGGCTGAGCATCCGACGCCTCAGGAGAGCGCGATCCGAAGTCAACGACGGCCGATCGTCCAAGACGTAACCCAATGCGAGGGTTCTCGTCTTGGGCGATCGGCCAAGAGGTCGTGACCCTGGTGCTGTGTGAAAGACAGAGCAAAGGGGGGTGCATCATCGCAGGTGGGAGGCCTATCTATCCAAGATCTGCTAGAGATCGGTGGCCCCTTCGACGTGGATCTTGGCAGGTACTGGCAGGTAGCCAGCTCATCGGATGGTCATCTGACTGATCCCTGTGGATAGTCTTCGACGCGCAGGGGCTGATGAATCGCCACACGGGTTCCAGGAGCGGTAATGTGATACCCGACCATCCGCAGGTTGATCTTGGATGGGTGCTAAGAGAAGAGTCCTACAAACGCCGAACCCCGAGGTCTCGGCTCCCAGGTGCTTGGCGGCTGCTGGGAACGGATCGCTCGGGGCCTAATCGGCGTCAAGACCATGGAAGGTGGTCTCGACATGATTGATGGTACCCGTGTACCCCCCGAGGGACACAAGAAGACCCACCCCGTCGCGCGCATGAACGCTCCGCGTCGGCCCGGTGGGTCGCGTCATGTCTGAGGCCGTCCGGCTCGATCCCCCGACTCTTTCTCCTCAGATGTCCGTCCCGATGCAGCCGTATAGGCGTTCCGGGTTCGGTTGTCCGCTCGTCGACACACTCCTCCAGGAGTTGGTCGCCTTGAGCTAAGTCTCTCCGGCGGTGCTCTGACGCTTCCCTTTCCCGAGGAAAGCACTCACTCACCACCGTCCAGGCCGCTCCAGGTGTTCCCGCACCTGTGCTGCGACCGTCATGCCACGGTCGACCTCGCCGAAGTTCCCGCCTCGGCCTGTCCGACCAGGGCCCGCTTCCGGCTTCCACCCCGGCTGCGGGACACCGCTCACCGCCCCCATTCCCGGGGCGGGTCCTTCTTGGTTCTCCCAGAACCACCACCAGCGACCACCCGGATCAAGATCCGGGGACGCCGAGGGCGGCCTTTTGCATGCCCTCGTCTGAACTGAGGACGAAACCAATGATGCAGGATTCCCCTGCCCTTTGTCAGGTTGAGACTGCCCAAATTCGGGATGTCGACCGAATCTCCACTCTCTCGGGGGACATTTCCGCCCACACCGCACACCCGCCACAGAGCTCGCCCGACCTCGAATTCGAATCTAAGTTCGATAGGTACGAGGCCTCGAGCTCCCGCCGCCGGGGCAACGCACCCTCGACGGTGGCCGCGCTGGAGCGCGCCCGTGCCAAGGTCGCTGCGGTTGAGGAGGCCAGCGGTCTACCTGCCCTGTCGCTCGGCCCGGACCAGGCTGCCCGCGTACGCGACGTCGTCCGGCACATCAACGCCCACCCCTACCTCGCGCGCCTAGGCGGCGGCGAGCGTCTGACCGCGCACCTGTACGTCGCCCACGCGGGCAGTGACGGGTTCGCCACACCCGGCCTGGCCCGGGTCGGCGCACTCCTTGGAGTCGACGCCGAGAGCGCGGGTGACTACCTCGCGAGGGTCTCCGGTCTTGGCTTCCTGCGGAAGGCGGCCCGAACTCGGCGCCACGACGGCTCCCTGTCGGTCTATCGGGTCGCTGTCCGACCGATCACTGACGCCGCCGCGCGTGGGGCAGCCCGCCGCATGAACCGGGCCCAGTGCGCCGTCCTCGCCCGGTGGACCGTCGCTCTGCTGTCCGACACCGACGTCACTATGCTCGGGCCGGACGACCGGTGGCGGCTGCTCCAGATCGCCGCCGAGCACCCGGACGGAGTGTTCTTCGGCGAGCAGGGAGTGCTAGCCAGGCTCTGGGGCCTCTCTCCCTCCGGCACCCGCAAGGCCGTCGCCCGGATGCGCCAGGCCGGCGTGCTAACCACCGAGCAACTTCGCGACGGGGGCGGTCGAATGGGCCTTACTCGATGGTGCATCGCCCCGATCGCGGCCGCCGTCGCCACGGCGCGGGCCGGATTTGCCGACGCCCAGACCGCGGTTGCCGCCCTTTCTGACAGCCTGCGCCCAGACCTCGACCGACGTCCTGTCCTGCCGAATGGGCCATTCAAGATCAACTATGGCTCTGACCTGCACAAACACCAGATCGCCGCAGGTCAGAACCGGCGTCCAGCTCTGCCGGGGCTGAACCCTCCTCCCTCAACGCTCGATGGTGAACCCTCCGTTCACAAGGTGCGGGAGGATAGCGCTGAAACGGACGGGCCGAGCAAGCACGTGGTCCAGCACAAGCCTGACCCGGCCAAGACCGAGCCGACCCGGGTCACCGAAGGCGTCCGGCTGCTCGGGGCAGTCTGTGCCAAGCTCGCCCTGGACGACCCGCGGTGGTCTCAGGTGATCGGACCCGTGCTATGGGACCAGGGCCTGGTTGTCGATGGCTTGCTCGCTCTCGGTTGGCTACCGACACAAATCGAGTCCCTGCTGACCGGCCGGCAACTGCCTCACCCGGCGCAGCTCACCACCAGCGTCGGCGCCGTCGTCGCTGGTCGACTCCGCGCTGCTGCCTTGGCGCCGACCCCAAGCATGGTCACCCCTATGACCTCGGACTCTGATGGCCCGACGGTCCCCGCACACCCGGAACGTTGGTGGCAGGAGTGGGCCGGCCCCCGCCACAGCAGTACCGAGGCGGCGAGCCGATCAGTTGCCGACGCCACAGCTCGGCGTACTGGCTCCGAGTGCCAGGGTGACGACGGCCTGTGCGGCCGCCCGACTAACGGCGATCTCCTGTGCTACCACTGCAACCCCACCAGGACATCGCCCGAGGAACAGGCTGCTGCTGCAGCTGCCGCTCGCTGGGCGGAAGCCGACAGGAAGTTCCGCAGCCGGGGCCAGTCGGCTAACCCCTTTTCCGAGCACTGGCTGAGGGACTGGCAGCTGTCCGACTACCGTGCTGACATCACCACCGACTGGCTCTCTGACCGCGACATCACCAGCCAGGCTTCCGACGCCGAGCGGCTCATCACTGGAGGCCGGTGAACCACCTAACCGATGACCGCTGAGCAATGAAAGACGGCCTCGAGGCCGCCGTCGAGCGTGTCGTGTAGACCGTCTGATGGGTGTCCCGTCCAGCCGAAGGTGTCCGGCGATCAAACATTGACCTGCGTCCGGAGACTGCACCCGTACCCCCCGGGGCAGTGCCTTCAGGTAGATCTGGATTCTGATCGTCGAAGCACCTCCGCTGCCCGACCGTAGATGGCCACCGTGGAGAGGATTGCACGTGGAGATACCCGCAGTTCACGACTTGGATCATCCGTTGCGAAGCCGCCGACTAGCCAACCTGGCCCGGACAGATCAGCGAATCGTCACAAGTAGAGCCGGACGAGGTCAGGTGCACCGGACGGCACAGTGACAAGCACCTTGAGCCTGAGCGTGTCAGTGCCTGCGCCGAAAGATCCGCCTCGTGTTTACCGTGGTAAACGTCGTCAGGGCCTTGTGCCGGAAGAAGTCCGGCAGGCATCGCAGGAGGCGAGACCGAACCCGGTGGCGCAGACTACCGCACACTGACAACGAAGAGGCCCCACCGAAGTGAGGCCTCTCCCCGATGACTCAACTTCTGGAGCCTCCCGGCACCCACGGCCGTCGGCTCGGCCGACCGCTTCAGAAGCCGCCGGGGCTCACACATACTACCTCCCCCACGAGGGCTGAAGCCTTGATCTACCGGAAGCCTCAGGCTGTCCCGTCCTACGAACCGTCGGCCGCCGCGATCTCCTCAGATTTACCGTGGTAAACCGTGCTCGTGACCCAGCCGAGACACACCGGATGTGAGGCAGAGTCCAACCTACGGCCTGCGATCTGAGAGGATGCCCAAGTCCGAAGTACCGGGAGATAGCCGGGAAGTCCACGGACATCCGAAGTACCGGGATATGCCCGGGAAGTCCACGGATGGAGCACAACAAGATATGGCGTTCGTATTCGTCGTCGTCAGCCGTAAGGGCGGCGTGGGCAAGAGCACCATCACGGTGAACTTCTGCGCGACGATGGCCGAAGTCCTTGCCCCCGACGAGATCGAGATCACCCCCGCAGGAACCAAGCGGCTTGCCCCCGTTGCGGCAGTATCGGTCGACCCTCAGGGATCAACGGCCTGGTGGGCCGACAGGGTCGGCGACAACCTGCCGTTCGTCTTCGCCGAGGCGTACGACGATCTCGATGACCTCAAGCGCCTGCGGGAAGCCACGGCCGTCGACTACGTCGTGGTCGACACCCCCGGGTGGTACCCACCCGAGGCCCGCGACGACAACTCCGGAGACCCCATCGGTGAAGGCCGAGGGCCCGACGCAATCCGCGCCGCGCTCGACAACGCAGACCACGTCATCGTTCCGATCGAGACCGAGCCGATGAGCTGGGAACCGACCGTGAGGACGATCGAAGACGTGATCAAGCCGCGTGGCCTTCCCTACACCGTCGTGGTCTCGAACTGGGATCCGCGCGATGGTGAAGCTGATCGGGACGATACGAAGAAGTTCGCTCGGTCCAACGGCTGGCCCGTGGCCAAGACTGTCATCCGCCACTACAAGTTGCACGCGAAGGCTGGCGCCGTCGGCCAGGTGGTGACCCAGTACCCGAAGTCCCGGATCGCCCAGGAGTGCCTGCAGGACTTCACCAACCTCGCCCTCGAGATGCAGATGCGCACTGCGAACGACCGCCGGAACGGAGCAGAGCGCTGATGAGTAGCCGACGAGTCAACGCCTCAGATCTGTTCGCGGGTCCCGGCACCGAGAGGCCGACCACGGTCGAGGGCCCGCGCATGATCACGGTCAAGACCGACCGCCTGCTGCCCAACCCGCACAACCCCCGCGACGAGTACGGCGATCTCAGCGACCTGGAGACCATCGCCGACATCCAGCAGCAGAGCCTGCTGATCGTCACCCGCGCCGCGTACCTCGGTCTCTACCCGGATGAGGATGAGAAGACCCGCGGCAAGGATTACATCGTCGTCAACGGCTGTCGCCGGCACATGGCCGCCGTGAAGTGGGGGCGGCAGGAGCTGTTCTGTCTGCTCGACAACTCCGTGGCCGAGTCGCGGGCCAAGCTCATGCGTGCGGCCTATGACGAGAATATCCGCCGCAGAAATTTCGACGCATTCGAGGACGCGAAGGCCGTGATGGCCATCGTCTCCGAGTACCCCTCAGCGAAGGCGGCAGCTGAGGCCGAAGGTTGGTCGACCGGCTACATCTCCCAGCGGAATAGCATCCTGAAGCTGTCCCCCGAGGTCCAGCAGGCCGCGGTGGGCATGCCCCTTCGGGACCTGCGCGCGTTCGCCACCAAGGTGGTACGGGCTATGCCTGCCGGTCAGCAGCTTGCGGCACTCGAAGAGTTCAAGGCCAAGCTCGCTGGCGACCAAGACGCCGCCAGCGCCGAACCGACCGCTTCAACGAGGCAGGATGGCTTGGCGGAGG
>NZ_JBEOSP010000020.1:105190-166833 GCF_040303105.1 Kitasatospora sp. NPDC096128
GGCTCCCGGATTTACCACGGTAAACACGGGGCTGTCCTCGCCGGAGAGCCGGGCAGCCGCAGCCAGTTCGCCAGAGGCACCGAAGCCACAAGATGGCTTGGCGGAGGCTCCCGGATTTACCACGGTAAACACGGGGCTGTCCTCGCCGGAGAGCCGGGCAGCCGCAGCCAGTTCGCCAGAGGCACCGAAGCCACAAGATGGGTCGAACAGTCCGGCTGACCCGGCACTGGCGAACGCTGGCGCAGGAGCGTCGCAGCCGGCTCCTGACCCCGAGCTGCCCGGTCCGCGACACTCCGACAGCAATGGCCTCGAAAGCGAAGCGCTGGACTGGCAGAGCCCGCAGACGGTTGCCGATGTCCTGTGCCGGAACATGGACGCTAAGGCCGCAATGGCCGTAGCCGAGATCGTCCTTGATCGGCTGACTGCGCACTTTGAGATCGTGCAGTAGTCGGCGACTACGCCGCAGCAAAAGGAGGCAGGTCCCCAGTAGAGGGGGCCTGCCTTCCGCCTTCAACAGGCGAAGCCTTGGCGCGGGCAAGGATCGCCGTGGCTGGCGCCACCAGGCGCAGCGTCGAGCCAGCGGCCCCAATGGTTCACTGGCTGACGGCCATGCAGCAGACCTGCCGGGTCGACATCAACCCGCTCGCCGTCCGAGCCGCCAGGAACCATCTCATCCACTGCGTCGTGGTGACCGCACGGGGCCGAACCAGCCAGGCAGCGCGCCGAACGGTTGGGGCCCGAGGCCGTGGGCGAGCCAGACACCGGGATGGCCCCTGCGGCAGGGGGCCTTGAGGAACGGTCCTGCCTTCTCATACGCACCCCAGACCTCGTGGAGCAGGTCGAGGTGGTCGTCCAGAAGGTAGGGGGCGGTCGAGTCGTGGAGGTCCAGGACATCGACGGCCTCGGAGCCGCCCCGCAGCCAGCGTTCCAGTACCCCCTGGCCTGAGCCGGAGGTGGCCTGCAGCTCAATCAGAGGCCCGAGCACTGGGGCTAGTTTGTCTACCTCAACGGCCGGCACCGGCATCACAACCGAGAATCCCGTGAAACTCATCGCTGTCATCGAGGGAGAGTTCGGGGACCTGGCGGGCGGTCTGCCGAAGGCGTTGGGTGGCCTCTTCGACCCGGTCCGCGACGCTGTCGCTGCTCCACTGGCTGCGCAGGGCGTTGATGGCTTCGGTGATGTCGGCGATTCGTGAGGGGGCGTCGAAGGCGTCGTCGAACTGCTCGCTGTCGGGGTAGGGGAAGCGTGGCTTCGTCACTGCGGCTGTCCGGTCGGTGGCGCCGTGCAGGTCGACGAGCGGCTGCTGCACGGTGCTGGGCTCCCATGGGGCGACGAGTTCGGTCACCGCCTGGGGAGTGGTGGCCCAGCCCACGGCGACGGTTCCGTCTGCAGCAGTGGCGTGCACTGTGCCGTCATCCTGGCGGTGCGCGGTCCAGCTTCGGCCCGGAGTCGGGCGGGCGGCAGCGCGGCGGGCCAGGTCGTCGGCCAGGACGAGGGCTTGCTCCTCCGGGGTTCGGTCCGGGGGCGTGCTGCCGAGGGCTTCCGCGAACGCGATCATGATGCGTTCGGGGTCCCACCCGTCGTTGTCCTCCTGAACGGGAGCGCTCATCGGCAGGCCCTTCTACGTCGAGTGAGTGGAGAGGTCGGTACAAGATGGGCTGGCCAGCTGCGCCGTGAGCGTGCGGCTGGCGGGATCTCTGGCATCCGGGCCAGAAGCGTCCCTCGGCGCCTACGCCCTTGCTTGGTGGCGGCAGGCCCGCGACGGCGGTGCGTGAGCCGGAACGCCGTAGAGCCTGCGCAGGTCGCCGCAGATCCACAGGGTGCCGACGCCGTCGGGTATGGCGTTCCAGAGCGCGGTGGGGAGGTCGGCCTTTCCGGAGCGGACGACCGCTCCGTTCCGCGCGAGAAGATCCACCCGGCACTCCCCCTCCTTCTCGTCGAAACGGCTCCGGCCGCTCCGCCACAGACGGTATCCATGGGAACTGACAGTTCGTGACCCATGTCGGAAAGTGGCCGCTCGCCACGTAGTTGGCGTATGGGCGCCCGCACCAGAGGAGAACCGGCCGATGGAACACCGTGGAGCAGACCGGACGCGAAGCGCGGTCCGGAACCGACCGGCAGGTGTCGTTGCTGCTCGCCGAGACCATGAACACGCTGCTGACGGGCGGGCCGCTGCGCCTTCCCGAAGGGGTGGAGTTCACCGCAGCCGTCCAGGACGGGTTCTTCGGGGTCCTGCTCGGCTCCGTACGCCAGCTGTCCCCCGATCACGAGGACGCGCTGCGCCGCGAGCTCCACGACCCGGGTGTCTACGCGCCGCCCTGCCTGCCCCTGGCTCCCGCCGTCGGCGATCCGGCCGTGGGGCGGTTGGTGGTCGATGAGGGCTTCCATGAGTGAACATGAGTTGCCGGGGCGTCAGGCCTGACGCCCCCTGGTCCAGCCGTTCTCCCACGCTGCGGTCGCGGTCGACCAGCCGGTCGGCGAGCGCCTGCAGCCGGCCGAGCGCCTGGCCCAGCCCTTCAGTACCACGCCCCACGAGGCCGCGGACCCGGCCTGGACCGTCCGTCGGCCCGTCGGCCGCTCGGGCCGGGCGGCCTCGCCGTGCAGAACACCTGAGCGCCGGACCGGGCCACGGTTCGCCCTACGCCAGGTAGTCGGCCACCAGGACGGCGAACTCCTCTGGGGTGTTCACCGGCACCCCGAGCTCCTCGGCCTTGGCGCGCTTGGAGCCGGCCTTCTCCCCGGCGACGAGGAGGGTGGTGCGCTTGGAGACGGACGACGAAGCCTTGCCTCCGGCCCGCTCGATCAGCTCGTTCATCTCGTTGCGGGTCAGCTTGGCGAGCGCACCGGTCATAGACCCGGTGATCACGACAGCCGCGCCCGCCAGCGGCCCGGCCGGGCTCTCTTGCCCCGCTGCGGTGTCGGCGGGGACTGCCGCCGGGGCCTGCGGTGCGGTGACGGCGGTGCCCACGCCCTGGGCCGCGAGGCGGTCCAGCAGGGGGGCGAGTTCGGCGAGTTCGGCAACTATCAACTTGGCCTTCTCGCCGCCGATGCCGTCGACCTGCGCCAGGGTGTCGGCGTCGGCGGCGCGGATCGCGGACATCGACCCGAAATAGGCGGCCAGTCGGCGGGACATGGTACGCCCGGTCCCGCGGACGCCGAGCGCGCAGAAGACCCGGTTGAGCGGCCGGGTGCGGGCGGCCTCGATCGCGGCGAGCAGGTTGTCGGTGCTGGTGTCGCCCATCCGCTCCAGGCCGAGGAGCTGCTCGCGGGTCAGGGCCCACAGGTCGGCGAGGTCCGTGACGAGGCCAGCCTCGACGAGCTGAACGGCGCGGGTGCCACCGAGGCCCTCGATGTCGAGCTGGTCGCGGCCGACGGCGTAGCTGATCGACGCGACCAGCTGGCAGTTACGGCCCCGGACGCAGCGCCAGCGCTGCTCTCCGCGGTCGATGGCGTCGCCGCAGCGCGGGCAGACCTCGGGGAAGACGATCGGCTTCTCGGCGCCGGTGCGCTCGTCGACCAGCGGCGCCTCCACCCTCGGGATGACGTCACCGGCGCGCCGCACGAAGACGAGGTCCCCGAGCATCAGGTCGCGCCGGGTGATGTCGGCGGGGTTGTGGAGGGTGGCGTAGGTGACGGTGACGCCGTCGATGACGACCGGCTCCAGAACGGCGCGCGGGGCGATGATGCCGGTGCGCCCGACGTTCCACTCGACGTCGAGCAGGCGGGTGACCTTGTGCTCGGCGGCGAGCTTGCGCGCGACGGCCCAGCGCGGTGCCCGGGAGCCTGAACCGGCTTCCTGCTGGTCGGCTGCGGAGTCGGCCTTGATGACGACTCCGTCGATGCCGAACGGCAGCTCGGAGCGGAGCGCGGCGATCTCCTCGATGCGCTGCTGGACCTGCGCCAGGGCGGTGCAGCGCAGCGGGTGGGCTGCCGTGGTGGCTGCGGTGTTGACGCCGAGGTGGGCCAGGCGCTGCAGGAGGGCGGCGTGGTCGAGGCCGGGCAGGCCGTGGGCGCTGTAGCCAAAGAAGGTGAGCTCGATGCGGTAGGGGCGGTCCTTAGCGCGCAGGGTGCCAGCGGCGCCGTTGCGCGGGTTGGCGAAGGGTGTGGCGCCGTGGGCGGTACGGATCTCGTTGGCGTGCTCGAACTGGGCGCTGGTGAGGAGGACCTCGCCCCGCAGTTCGACGTCGATGGGCTCGGTGAGCGTTGCCGGCAGGCCGAGGACGGCGTCGGCGGCGTGGGTGATGTCCTCACCGGCCAGGCCGTCGCCGCGGGTGATCAGCTGGTGCAGGTGTCCGGCGCGGTAGCGGGCCGCGACGGCGAGGCCGTCGAGCTTGGGCTCGACGCACCAGGCGGCGACGGGGCGGCCGAGGCGTCGCTCCAGGCTGGCGGCCCAGGACTCCAGTTCCTCGGCGGAGAACACATTGTCCAGCGAGAGCATCGGCACGCTATGCGGCACGTCGCCCTGGACGGCGCCGCCAGCGACCTTCCCGGTGGGCGATTCGGGGAGTGCCTCCCCGGGGTGCACGTCCTCGTAGGCCGCGATCGCGCGCAGCAGGGCGTCGTACTCGTCGTCGCCGAGCGGGGTGGCGCCGTCGGTGTAGTAGGCGGCGGCCGCCTGGACGGCGGTGGTGACGGCGTCGGCGTAGGCGGCGGGGGAGGGAAGTGTGGGTGTTTCGTCGGTCATGCTCGGCATCATGCCGGGCGGCACCGACAGTCCTGGTGCACGTCCGGGTCCGGTGTGGGGCGTGGCTGCTGAGGCGGGCCTGTACCGGGGCCTGGTTCCGGCGTCTGGCGGAGCGAGGACGGGGTTCAGGTGCCGGGCGGGGCCTGGGGCGGGGGTGGAGCGGTCGGGTGGCCGGGGTCGTCTTCGGCTGCCCGCTGGGCCGCGCGCAGCGGAAGGCATCGTCCGCAAGTTCTGCGGGTGCACAGTTCGGCGGGTTTCCCCTTCGGCCGGTGTCTGCGGTTCCATCGTTCGACGGCGCATTCGGAGTCGGGACGGGGCTGGGGGATGAGGCCGAGTGCTTGTCGGATCGCTTTCCGGGCCCCGGCGAGCGCGCCAGCGCTGTCGGGGTGTTCCAGCAGCTCGCGGGCGATGTCGAGCTGTCTGAGGCCTTCCACGAGCTCGGGGACGTCGCCGATCGGGATGACGGTGCCGCGTGCGCGATCTGCGGCCTGCTGGTCGGTGTTCCAGGCCAGGAAGGCGGGGTCCTTGCGGGGGTCGTACCAGGTCACGCCTGCAGGTATCGGCAGTTCGGCCTGGGGACTCAAAGGCGGGGTGAGCCAGCTCTGCAGGTCGGGACCGGGCGGACGGTTGTGGGAAGGCTTCGGGTGCGTGAATGCGCCGCATATGACAGAAGCATGATGCAGGATGAGCGAATGTGGCCGCTGGTGTAGGCGTTGCAGATGGCACTGCTTGTAGATATGAGGACTAGCCGCATTTCTGCCTGGATCGGCTCCCACTCTGCGCGTGCCCCGGGCTACTGTCCGACACAAACGAAGAGGGCCCCGGGGTAGAGGTTGGTCGCCAAGCCGCCGGGGTCCCTACTCGCCAACCGTCCGAACACCCTGGAGGAGCCTGTGCGGCTGCCTGCCCTGGGCCGGTCCCGTCGCGCCTGCACGCGCCGGAAGATCGGTCTTTTCGACGCTACCATTTCCGCCCGTTCCCAGGGCCAAACGCGAAAGGCCCGGCGCATGGGCGTTGACCTGGCGGGCAATCCGCAGGATTGCGCCTTCGTCGCCCTGGTGGTGCTGGCGATCCTGCTCATCAGCACGGTCCCGGACCAGCAGGGTGTCCGGGATCTCCTTCGCCTGGCCACCGTCCTGATCTGGACCGTCACCGGCGCCCACAGCGCCGAGAGGAAGCCGCGAGCCCGCCGGAGGACCTAACGGCTGCGCGTTGCGGCGTCGCGGGGGCTTAGCCCGCGCGACGCCGCACCGCACGGTGTTCTCCCTCCGCGGGCGACTGCCCCGCCGCAGAGGGATCGTTCCCCTTCTCGTTCCGGTCCCCACGGTATTGCGGGACCGGCCTCCCCGGAGCCCTTCGTGAGCCAGATCCTGCGCTGCCGTTGGTGCCAGCGCCCCTTCGGTCGCCCTCAGCGGCTCGGCCGCACCCCGTCCTACTGCCGCGCGCGTTGTCAGCAGGAGGCGGAGCGGGCCCGCAAGGTCGCGCCAGCCGATCGCTCGCTCGACGACCTCGTCCCCATCCTTGCGCACGACCACCTCGCTATCGCGCGTCAGCTCGCCCAGACTGCCGCTGCGATCGCCGCCGCGCAGCCTGGCCAGGACGTCCAGGCCGTCCTCGGGCTCATCTCCGAAGCGGAGGAGAGCCTGGAAGACCTGCGCGCACACGCCGTGCTCCAGGCGCGTACCCGAAAGCTCCCGTGGGCGGCTATCGGGCAGCTGACCGGCTGGGCGGCCGACACGGCCCGCCGGCGATGGGACGAGGCGTATGCCGCGCGGCGGCGCTCGCAGCGCGCGGCCCGCAGTCAGCGCCTCCAGGCGGACGCCGGGACGATGCCCTCTTCCACCGTCCGGCCCGGGACAACTGTGGGCACGGCTGCCGCTCCCCCTGCGGACGGCCTGGCCTCACCCACGGAGCGCGGGGGTTCCGAGCCCGGGCAGGCCCTGGCCGCCCCGATGGACCTTGTCCCGGAGACGGACTTCGCCGAGGCCCTGGCGCCGGTGGCGGCGGCCAAGTTGGCGAGCGCGCTGTCGTTCCTGCACCGCCGGTCCCGGCGGTCCTCCCGTGAACTGGCCGCCGATGCCGGAGTGTCGCCGTCGTTCGTCAGCAGGGTCTTCGCCGGTGAGCGGATCCCGTCCTGGCAGGTCGCCGGCGCCCTGGTACGGGCAGCAGGGGGCGAGCCCGCCGACGTCCGCCCACTGTGGGACGCCGCCCACGGGATCCTGCCGGAGCGGCCGTTCGTCGCGACGCCACAGGTGGAAGCGGAGTTCGTGGGGGCGTTCTCCTCAGCGCTGCGCGGCCTCCACCTTGCCGCTTTCGCACCCGACGCGCTGGCGATCAGCGACAAATCCCGGGGACGAGTAAACCCCGAGGCCGCAGCCGGCCTGCTCACCGGCACCCGGGTTGCGGACTGGCCGACGGTTGAAGCCCTACTGGAAGTCCTCGGCGCCGACCCGGCCTTCGTCCTGGCGCTGTGGGAGCGCGTCCAGCTCATCCGCCATCAACGCCCCTACCGCGACGGACCGCCCGCCGAGGCCTTCGGCTGACCGGGAAACCACCATGACCCGCTCCTCGTTCCCGCAGCACCGTCGACACGACCTGGCACTGGGGGTCGTCACCCTGCTGGAGTCCCGCTACCACCACTACCTCGACTACGCCGGGCTGCTTCTGCCGCCCGAGGAGGTGCAGCGCGCCGTGCACTCCGCCGCCGTCCAGGCCACGTCCTGCTGGCAGACCGCTCTGGCCGCCCCCGACGCGACGGCCGCGACCTGGACGATCGTGCGGGTTGTCCTGGTCGCCAGGGCGCGACCGCAGGCCCTGGCCTCGCTGGCCCGCCTGACGGCCAGCCAGCAGGACGTCGTTCTCATGCGCCACGCCCTGGGTTGGAGCGACGCGACCATCATCACGGTGACGGGCACCGACCGATGCGCGCTCGCAGCCGCGTCCCGCGCGCTCGCCAGGATCGCCGTCCCGGAGGCCATCCCCACAGTCCCATGAGCAACCCGCACCGATCACCGGTGCGTCCCTGAGGCTCGCCGAGCTGGGCCTGCGAGTCGTCGAGTACAGGGCTGACGCCGCCGGGGACGGTCGCCGACGCCGGCGAACAGCACCAGCTCGTGGTGCCGCGGGTGGGACGGCGGTTAGTTCTTGCCGCGGTAGTCCGTCGGAATATCCGCCCTCGTGCGTGTGATCCGGGTGATTCCTGGCCCCTGATGAGCTCGGCACCGCCCCGCCCGAAGCGCTGGCGAGGTGGTCTTGGCCTGCTGAGAAGCGTTGACGGTGACCTGCTGGGCGGCAGGACTTGCTCGTCGGTGCGGGGGCGCGCCGACTTGTGGCTACGGACCGTATGGGGACGGACCGATGCGCCACAGGAGGGTGATCCACGTGGACGCGTACCGCCAGCGGGCCACGGCGCCTTCGAGGTCGAGGTGGAGGAGGGTCCGGCTCGGGAGTGTGGTGCCGACTTCCAGCGGGGCATTGCTGGCGGCGATCCGGCAGGGGGCGGGGGCGGGGGTGAGCTTGGAGGCGTTGCTCTCGCGGTCGGCGTCGGGCCCGGGCTCGGCGCCGATGTTGATGGACACGCGGCCGTAGATGCCGTCGCAGATCCCGACGTGCACGTACAGGTAGGCGACGATCTGAGCAGGGCGCCACTGGCGGGGCCACCGCGGTGGGTCTGCCCGCCGTACGAGACGTCGTCCGCTCTGCACTCACAATGCCGGTGGCGAAGTCGCGACGGACCTGGGCGAGGTGTTCCGTAGCGGCTTCCTCGTGCAGGGTCATCGACTACCCTCACCTGATCGGTCGCGGTGAGCGCAGCGTGTCGGGCACAGGGGGCCTCTGAGGCTGTGTCGCTCCGCAACGCGGCAGGGTCCAGGCTTCCAGACCGACCACCTGGTCGGAGACCTAGTCGGTACCCCGCGTGCGTGGCGGGCGTACCGTGAGCTCGGCTGATACGGGCCTGGTGATGAGCCATCCGCAGTCGGTGGCTGGCTGGAAGCGCCCGCGGCAGGAAAAAGCTCTCGAACTCCTCCGCCCTGCCATCTTGAAACTGCGTAGGCGCGAGGCCTGCCTGGTGTTCGCCCAGCAGCACTGCCGACTCCCATGGGGAGCAGGGGGCTGAGCGCGTGGTCCGTTCGTAGGGACTGAACGTCCGGCGGTCCCCGGCCTGAAGCGGGCAGGTCCTCACCACCGGGGAACGTTCTGTGGAGGTGTAGGGGCCGACGCGCTTTGGTCCCTTCCGGATCCAGCTTCGGTCCCTGTCTCATTTTCGCAGGTCAGAGGCCTTGCGAACCTCCATTGAGGGACTAAAGGGACCCAACTTCCGAATTATGAGTGGCTCTTTGCGCCAGGGGATGACACTTGCATGTGGGCGCGCGTAGGTACCTCCGTAAGAGTTCTGCCCATAATTGGAAAGTTGGGTCCCTTCAGTCCCTGCCAGTAGGCGCAGATGCCCTCTGAGCTGGGTTTTTATGGCAGGGACCAACGGAAGGGACCCTCGCACACTTCAGCCCCTCCCGACGCCACGCCGGTCCCTGGACACCGCAGGAGACTCCTAAGGGACTGGAGGGACCCAATTCGGCTATTGGCTCATCGAAACCGGCGTGTCCTTCAGACTTCAGCGTGTCGCCCGATACAGTTCGGGAGTTCGGTCCCTTTGGTCTCTCTCAAAACGGGCAAAACGCCTGACCCCGCGCCAGGCCAGAGCGATGTTCGTTCCGAAGGGTGGCAGCCGGACGCCGGCGGTGGCCCGATGGCGGGTGACCATCTCGCCACCCGCCACGCTAGGCTCTGGATCTCATTCCAGATTTCGGTTGTGACTGAAAGCGCTGGTTGGCGGGTCGGTCGTGCTCCTGTGCAGGTCGAGGGATCGCAGTAGATGGTTGTTGGCGGATCTTGGTGACGTTAGTTGGCGGATCACCGATGAGGGTTGCTCACGGTGTGTGACCGCTGGCTGTCCGGGTGATCTCGGTAGCGAGCTCTTCGACGGCCTCGAACAACGCCCGGAACCTGGGCGGATTCCGGAGGACGGACCGCTTGTCCCAGCGGGAGAGGATGGTCATCTCCAGCGAGGTCCATGGGAGGCCTCGGTCCGGTGATGACCAGGGCGGATGGAAGACGGGGGCAAGGACGAACTCGCTGCCTGTTGCGCGGCTCCAGATGAGGGCCGACACGCAGTCGCGGATCCGACTTCTCGTCTTCTGCGTGCCGACTCGGGCGTGCGGTTGGCATAGCCTCTCCCAATCCTCGTCGTCGAGGTTCCAGCTGGCGAAGAAGCGGCGGCGGGCCTTGTAGTCCGTGCGTCCGGGATTGTGTGCGATGTGCCCGGCAAGGCGTTCGACTGCGCCGGGGAAGTCGTAGGTCCGCCACTGACTATGCAGCCGGAGTGGATGCAGACGTCGCGGCTCCGTAGTGATCCACTCAGTGGGGATGCCAAGGAACTCAGCGGCGTCCTGGAAGCCCAGGCTGGTGACGGACTGGACCATCTGAATAGGGATGATCCGCCTGAGTAGTTGGCTGCTCGGGGCGGGGAGGCCAGCGTGGTCGGCGAAGACCCTGAACCAGTCGTCGGGGAGCCTCTGCGGGATGTGTTCGGGCCCGAAGCCACGATCTCGGACCTCAACAACCGGCTCGAAGAGCGCCTCGGCGCGATGCGTTTGGGCGATCCACTGGATCGGGGTTCCGTGCCTGATCCATTCCGGCGGGAACTGGACCCGGTAGTCGCGGTCGATTCGCTGACGCAGGAGCTGGGAGGAGTCCCGGGCGAGTGTTCTCCAGGTGTCGTCCCAGCGTGGTTCCTTCTGAACGGGAGCGAGCGGCAGGAGCTCGGCGAGGGCGTCAGGCTGTTCAGGTGCTGTGATCAGGCGTTCGGCTGCGAACAGCATGGCCGCCATGGCCGGGGCGGCAGCGGGAGGAGTGGTCCAGGCGATGGAGGATCGCCTGCCGCGGTTGTTGGCGCGTGGCCAGGTGCTTCGCGCCAGAGATTCCTGGACCGAGACGTGATCGGTGAGGGCTGTCCGCGTCTCTTCGGGGACGTGGTCGATAGCCGCGGGCCAGGTCGCCCTGACGATGGAAGACACGACGTGGAGGTCGGCAAACCCTTGGGCGGCGAGTTCGGCGGGCTGTCTGCCGTCCAGACGGGCCAGGAGCCTGCGTTGGAGCTCGGCTAGGTCAGGCGAGAGCTCCAGGTCCGGCGGGGCGACCTGGTCGAGTGGCTGGCGGCAGAGAACGTGCTGGTGGCGCCCTTCACCGGGCCGGCTGTTGCGGCATTGGGCGGCGTGGAGCCCGTGAGCGCCCGCAGAAGGCATGAGGCTCAGGGGACTGTCCGGGTAACCGCTGAGGGCGAGCTGGCCGCAGGTAGGGCAGTGGTGGCGGAGGAACACGTTGTGGTCGAGGCAGGCGAACGTGATGGCGAGGCGCCATTGGCGCTTCCAGGGGCCGCCGTACTTGTTCTGGACGGGGGAGCCGTCACCGGCCAGGCAGAGGGGGCAGTAGCGGGAGTAGGCGGCCAGGAGCCCGGGCGGAAAGATGTTGCGGGGCCGCGGCTGGCTGCCCTCGCGGACCAGTGCCCGGGTCAGTGGCGGGTAGTGCCTCAGGAATGGCCGCAGCGTGAGCGCTTCGGCGTCGATCGGGGCGAGGCGTGTCGCTGCGGCGAAGGCTTCCAGCGGGGCGGCTTCCAGCATGAGGAGGTGCCCGGCGAGTGCTCGGGAGCCAGGCTTGTCGCCGCCGAGGCCCGTTCTCCAGATCAGCTGGGAAGGGGACAGGTCGAGCCGGTGAGCGAGACGAAGCAGGAAGCCGGGCAGGCTCTCGTCGGGAAGCGGGCTCAGACTCCTGGGCAGCGGGTCCATGATCCGGTTCATGGGTCACCCCGCCGCTTCGGCCTGCGGACCGTGGTCGTCGAAGACGGTGTTGCGGGGGCGGCGCTTCCTCGGCACGGTCTTCTCTGAGGTGGCCGGGGCTTGGGGGGCGGCGGGCGGTTCGGCCGGGATCGCCGGCTCGTCCGGCGGCTGGTCGGGATCGTCCCGTCGCAGGACGATCCCGTCCAGCAAGGTCTCGCTGAGAGTTTCCTGCTGAGTGTTCATCGCGAGCTGGGCGCCGTCCTCGATGAGCCGCCCGAGCAGTCCGACCACTCCGCCGGTGCGGCGCATCAAGTACTCCGGCATGGTGCCGTCGGTGAGCATGCCCGGCTTCCCGTTCAAGAGCCGCAGATGGGCCTCGATCCCACGCAGGTGGCTGACGAAGGCCCGGATCTGCCGCGGGGTGGTGTAGCGGAAGCGGTCGATCTCGACGAGCTCGAAACGGTGCTCGGTCTGGGTGACCTCCCGGCCGTGGATGCGCGTCGCCTCCAGCGGCGGCAGGATCCACTGCGCGGTCTTCTTGTCCCACTTGGCCTCGCGCAGCAGCCCGGTGCCGGGGATGTTGACGCCGGAGAGGATCACCGTGACGTCCATGCTCATGAACGCCCGGATGAGGTCCAAGACGTCCTGGTCGTCGGCCCGGTGCATCCGCAACCGGCTGATGTCGTCCAGAACCAGGGCCTTGACCCCGTGATCATGAAACGAGTCGGCGACCAGCCGCACCAGCTCGGGAAACGTCGCCGACTTGCGGACCTCGGCCCGGAAGAACCCGAGGATCGACGCGCAGAGGCTCTTCGGGGTCGCCGTCACCGGCGTGGAGACATAGACGACCGGCGCGTGGACGTCGCGTGTCCCCGGGATGGAACCGGGGATGAGGGAGCTGTGCAGGTCCCGCCACTGGTCCTCGAAGGCGGCGACGGACGAGCAGACGGCGGCGGTCTTGCCGTAGCCGCCCCAGCCGCTGACCAGGACACCGGCCAGCGTCGGGTCGTCCTGCTTCATCGTGTTGCCGTCCAGCCGGAGCTGGATCAGTTCCGTGACCTTGTCGTGCATCGGCGTGGCCTGCAGCGGCAGGTTCACGTTCGTCAGGCGCCGGTAGAGGTCGTAGTCACTCCGGCGCGGCAGCGGAGTCGTCTTCCACTGGGCGAGCGTGAGCGCCGCCGGTGGCATGAGCTGGCCGCGGCGGGCGCGGTAGTGCTGCCAGCCGGCGAAGGTGTCGCGGTGCGGGCGGCTGCCCAGGATCAGTTCGGCGATCCGTGATCTCGGGGGCAGTCCGGCCAGTCGGTCGTCTTCCGGTGGGGACTGGTTCACGTGTTCTCCTCGGTGGCCTCGCTGCTGCCGGGGGCCGGGTCCGGTGGGAGCAGGAACATGCGCCGTCGGCGAAGGAAGTCCTCCAGCAGTGGCGGTGCGACGGGTTCCTCGTCGAGCAGGGCCTCCTCGCGTCGGCGGCGCCGGTCGGCGTCGACGGCCTGGTCGATCGCGCGGGCTTGCGCGGCCCAGGCCGCCGGCATCTCGGCGGGCGGCGTCGGGGCGGCGGGCCGGTCGGCGGCGGCGGCCTCGGCGCGAGTGCGTTCGCGTGCCTGGGCGACGCGTTGCTTCTTGCCGGCCTTCTTCTTCGCCTGGCTGGGCCATTGGCCGACCGGGGTGACCGAGCCGAGGATCTCCAGCAGGGGAGTCAGCAGTTCCTTCTCCGAGTGGACGGTGATCTTGTTCGCTCGAAGGTGTTCCAGGAGGGCGTCGACGGATTTGTCCGAGAACGCCGGGATCTCGCCCTCTGGCGGCAGGCCTCTCCAGGGCAGGATGTGCCAGCGGTCGTGGTCGTCGGGGTCCTGGAGGAACACCCGCCTTCGGTCCCTTCGGTCACTGCGGACCACCCACAAGTTGGCGTGCTTGCCGCCGCGGCCCGACGGCTGCTGGAACCGGGGCTCGTCGAGGATCGGGTCGTAATACCAGAGGTTGAGGATCTTCACCCCGCGCCGGGCGTGGATCTTCACGTGGTGCTTGCGCAGGACCTTGTAGTAGAAGCTCGGCTCGGGGAAGTCCAGGTCGAAGCCGCCCTGTTCCATCGCCGCGGCGAACAGCGTGTTCGGGCTGTGTTCCTCGCCGGGCGCCCAACTTGGGGCATATTCGCCCAATTTGTGGTTTTGCCAGACCCGGACGATCCAGGTGGCGATGATGTGCTCGGCCTGTGCGAGCGTCAGCGTGGCGTCGCGTTCAGGGTCGGCCCCGCGGTCCGCGACATCCGATCCGGTGAAGCCCAGCAGATGCTCGAAGAGCATGGTCTGGATGCTGAGGAACTGGCGCTCGACCGCGTACTTGTCCGTCTGCCGCAGGACGCGGGCCGGCAGAATGCGGCAGCCGATCTCCCGCTCGGCCTCCACCAGGTCGTGATTCCGATAAGGGCCACCATGGTCGGTGGTGACCGTCTCCGGCGCGAAGAACGGCAGCGCGGCGACCCTGTGCCCGGTGAACTCGGCGATGACGTCCGCCGGGACGCCGACGTAGGGCCACTCCATCTCCTCGCCCCAGCCCTCCCGGATGGGCAGCGGCAGCATCACGTCCCGCAGCAGCATCGCGACGTCGACCGAGGTGTCCGACTGGAGCGTGAGCCGGAAGGCCGGCAGCCCCCGCGTGTAAAGGTCCAACGCCAGGGTCAGGGTCGCGGTGACCGCCTCGCCGAACACGGTCTCGCGCAGCTTCACCGGCATCGGCGTCGAGTCCAGGACGAGGACCTGGCCAGGCCGGTGGACCACGAACCGGCCCGAGACGCCGGCCTCCGCGGCGGCCTGGGCCGTGCGCTGGTAGCGCTGACGGGCGCCGCCCGGCCCGAACCACTCCTTCCAGACGACCGCCAGCGTCACGCGGGAAGGGACCTTCTCGGTCGGGAACGAGGGGAACCTCTCGCGCATGTACTGGTGTAGCAGGCGGTGCTTGGCGGCCATGCTGATCCGGGCGCGCTCCTCGCACTCCTCCTTGACGGCGAAGATCGCCTCGCGGACCTCCTCCGTGATGCTCGGGTGACCGCCGCGTCGGCGCGTCCACCGCCCGTCCGCGCAGGCCAGGAGCAGGCTCTCGCCGGCAAGCCCGGTCAGCCGCTCCAGGGTCCGGAAGCTCAGATGCTGCAGGCCAAGCCGGATCGCCTCCGGACGGGGCATCGCCTTCAGCTCGGCAGCCTTCGCGTAGCGGCGCTGGGTCAGTCCCGTCCGGTCCGGGTCGTAGGCCGGCCTGGGCTCGCCCGGCAGGGCCCGAGCCGGGTGGCCCTCCCGGAACCCGGTCTCCGCCTCCAGCACGTGCGCGGCCCGCAGCCGGGCCCTCACCAGCTGGTCCTCGGTCAGGTCGGCTAGCGTCCTGGGCTGGTGTGACACCGCCGCGGGCCGCTCCCCGGCCTCTGCGGCCGGCAGAAGCCGCAGATCGGGGTGATTGACCAGCCAGCGGAACGAGCGGGTCTCGACCCGGCCCTCGGCATTCGCCAGCACGACCTGACCGGACTGGGCCCGAACCTCCTCGATCGCCCACTCGATGCCGTTGAGACCGACCCGCCTGCCCGGCGCCACCTGCAGAAGCTTCCGTGCCGTGGCCATCACGCCGTCCAGACCGGCGAGCTGTCGACCAGCGGGCTGCCCAGGTCGACGCCGAGCTCGCGCTGCCAGAGCAGCCGGACAATGCCCGCCCGGGCCACCGCCGGCAGGCTGGTCGCCCTTGCGAGCTCGGCGAACGGCATCGCCTCGCCGTCCCGCTCGGCGATCACCGCGAGCAACTGGTCCCTCATGCCCAACAGGTCCCGGGTCGGCCGCCTCCGCGACGACAGGTGGTCCAGGACGCTCCAGACGTGCGGGCGCCAACCCGCGATCACGGAGTACTGCCAGCCGCAGGCAGCGGCCATCTCCCTGGACGCCGCGAACTTCAACGCGTCGGTGTCCTCGACCAGATCCATCGGTCGGACGTCCAGCAACCAGAACCTGCCGCCGATCACGGCCAAGTAGTCAGGGATATGCCAGGACTTCCCGCCCTCGTGCTCGAAGTCCAGCCGGAACGGCTGCGACAGCACCTCCGACGCGCGCAGGAAGTCCAGCGCGACCAGAAGCCGCATCTCCTCCAACGACTCGAAGCCGTGCTGGCGCCCCGTCGACGTCATCTTCTCCAGGCCCGGGCGGTGCCGCTGCTTGGCCTGCCAGGAGAACCCGCGCAGCGGTTTGGACGACAGCACCGGCACGTGGGCCATATCCCGTACCGGCCAGCAGACCTCGCCCGCACCCGCCCGCCACGTTGTACTCCACCGCCGCAGCCAGTCGTCCCCGAGCCGTAGCCGTACCCGGACCGCTGTATCCCCGTCGTAGGGGGTGATCAACCCGTCCAAATGACTCGAAGTCGACGGGATCTTCGCCTGCGCTGCCGTGCTCACGCACGCACAGCAGCACCAGCGGCCCTCCTCGGGAGGCAAGTCTTCGGAACTGACCGTAACTCAACGAAACGAGAACAGAGGAGGCTGCATAGGATTCCCGGATGACAAGCGCCAGTTACCTCCTGCAGGGGCCGCGAGTAGCCGTCCGCCACGTCTGCCTTCAGGACTACGCGGAGCTCACAGCGCTGGCTCAGGAGAGCGCCGAGATGCTTCGCCGCTGGCTGGGCGCTCGTGAGAACACGGCGGAAGCGTTCGAGAGCTACCTTGAGCGGTTCGAACAGCCCACCCATGAGGGCTTTGTGATCTGCCTTCGCAGCACCGGCGAGATCGTGGGTGGCGTCAATATCAACAACATCGTCCGGGGCACGCTCCAGAGCGGAACTCTGGGGTACACCGCTTACGCCTCCACTACAGGCTATGGCTACATGACCGAAGGGCTGGGGCTCGTGATCCAGCTCGCCTTCGACCAGCTGGAACTGCACCGGCTGGAGGCGAACATCCAGCCGGACAACACCTCCTCGCTGAACCTCGTCAAACGCCTGGGCTTCCAGCGCGAGGGTTACTCGGCCGCCTTCCAGTTCATCAACGGCGAGTGGAGGGACCACGAGCGCTGGGCCGTTACCGCCGAGAAGGCACGGAGAAACTGAGCGCTCCGCCTGCCTCGCGCCCCAGCCCCTGGTGTCACCGCGAACAGGTGTCAGCTATCCAGAAAAGTCGCAGCCACGTGAGCCTGGACACGGTAGTCGGCACCAGTGAGGAATCGTGAGTAGGCGGTTCCCGGACTACGGGACACGCCTGTTGGAAGATCGAGGCGTTCGCCCGCACCTACGGCGCCAAGTGGCCCAAAGCCGTCGCGAAGATCACCGACGATCGGGACGAGCTGCTGGCGTTCTACGACTTCCCCGCCGAGCACTGGATCCACTTGCGGACCACGAACCCCATCGAGTCGACCTTCTCCACGGTCAAACTCCGCACCAAGGTCACCCGCGGCGCCGGCAGCCCGGCCGCGGCCCTCGCGATGGTGTTCAAACTCGTCGAGTCCGCCCAGACCCGCTGGCGCGCGATCACCGGAGCCCACCTCGTCCCTCTCGTCCAAGCCGGGTCACGCTTCGAGAACGGCGTCCTGATGGAACGACCAGCGACCACCGCGGCATGAAACCAGTGGCGCACCCACCTCGCTGTCCGAGATCATCCGGACGTGTCCCATGACGAGCCAGAACGTTACCGAGCAGGCCAGACCGCGTTGCTGGCCACCGTGGAAGAGGCCGAGCCGCTGGTCGGGCACTGGCGTCGCCGCTTCGATTCCTCGGCTTCGGCCGGGATTCCCGCCCACGTGACGGTGCTCTTCCCATTCCTCGACATCGATCGCATCAGCACCGCGGTCATCGGCGATCTCAGGACCCTGATCGGCGCACGCAGCCCCTTCACGGTCCGATTCGACGAATGCCGACGCTTCCCCGAGGTGCTCTACCTCGCGCCAGCGCCGGACCAGCCGTTCCGCGCACTGACCGAATCGATAGCGAGGCGGTGGCCAGAGGCGCCGCCCTACGGAGGACAGTTCACCGAGGTCATCCCACACCTGACCGTCGCCCACGGCCAGCAGCCCCGCGCCTTGGAAGAGCTGGAGGCGGCGCTGGCCGTCCAGCTACCCACCACGGCAACGATCTCCACGGTGAGCCTATTCGTCAGCGACGGGGAGAACTGGCGACGCCACATGGAGTTCCCGATGCTCGGGTAATCGCTTCCCGGCGAAGGGCCAGCAACCAGACGTGAGTTGTCAGCCTTCAGAAGCCGTTGTCGTACCGAACTTGATCGGCGGGTTTCCGCAGTTCAGGCATGACGCCGGCATGGCGAGGCATGCTCGGGCCGTTGGGTTGTCTCGTTAGTGGAGGTGCCGGGATGGCGTCGGTGGTGGGTCTCCTGGAGGAGCGGGAGCTGGCCGCGCGTGAGCGCGTGGAGGAGCTTCGGGAGGTGGCGGACCGGGTACTCGCTGAGCTCGCCGAAGCGGAGACGGCCTGGCACGAGTGGCTGATCGCCCGGCAGCGCGTTGGCGAGGTTCTGTCCGGGCCGCGGCCCGGACAGGCAGTTGAAGCTGGCCCGGGAGCCGGTGAGTCTTCCGGGTCGGAGCCCGCGACGAACGCGCCCGCCGAGGTTCCCCTACCGAGGGCCGCGCGATCGGGCTCGATCGTCCCGGTGTGGCGTCCCGCGCTTTCCATGGACGCGCTCGCTCCCCACTACCAGCGCATCCTCGCTACGCTCACCGAACAAGCATCCGGCGGGAAGCCAGTGATGTCCTGTCAGGAGATCACTGCCGCACTCGGACTGGAGCCGGTTCCGGCAAGTGTGGAAGGAGTTCGGTCGAAGATGAAGCGGCTGGCCGACCGGGGCTGGGCCGACGAGCCCACCCCGGGACGGTTCACGCTCGCCGCCGGGCCAGCCGGCGGCTCATGAGTATCGTCATCGACCACAGCACCATCTGCTCATGCACGGCGGGGCAGCGAATCGTCTCGTCCTCGCGTGATCGCCAACGAAAGAGCAACCGATGCAACCGATTGTCCTATTCGACCTAGACGGCCTTTTGATCGACTCCGAGCCGATCTGGGACGCGGCAAAGCGTGAAGTGTTCGGTCCGCTTGGCCTGCACCTCACAACGGAGATGCAGGCGGCGACGCGCGGGCTGCGACAAAGAGACATGGTGGCCTATTGGTTCGATCGGGCCACCATTCAAGCCGACCCCGACGACGTCGAGCAGCAGATCGTGGCCGCCGTGTGCCGTCGGTTGGAGGGAGTGGCGCCGAAACCCGGCGCCGAACACGCCGTCGCGGCGTGCGCGCGTGCATCGAGGGCGATGGCCGTCGTGTCATCTTCGCCGGAGTCGGTGATTCGGCATGCGCTCGCGAGCGCCGGCCTTGACCGATCTTTCGATGCCGTGTTTTCGGCCGAAGACGACGAACACGGCAAGCCCCACCCGGGCGCCTACCTCCGCGCAGCCGCCGCCCTCGGCGCGTCACCCGACGAATGCATTGTGATCGAGGACTCGCTCAACGGCGTCCTCGCTGGCATGTCAGCCCAGATGACGGTCGTCGCCGTTCCCGAGGCCGCTGATCGCTGCGATCCTCGCTTTGCGATTGCCACTCTGGTACTGGAGTCCCTCAAGGATCTCGATACCTCTGTATTCGGCGCGTATGTGTCCATGTCCAGGGGGAGCCGGGACGCCACGTCGAGCACCAAGTCCTCGGCGAGTGGGTCACATTCCGCCTCAAGGGTGGCTCTCACCGCCACTTGGTCAGGCTGAAGGCCGGCTTCCTCCGCCCAGGCCACGGCCTGGCGGGTGACCTCGTCGGGGTTGCCGATCCACTGCTCGGGGACGTCGTAGTCCCGTGCCATGTGCGGGGACAGTGCGCAGTGCCAGATCAGACCGCCTGGACTGGCGGCTTGCACGCCGACGAAGTCGCTGTCGTGGACATACATGACGAGGGTCGGGGCTCCCGTCTCATGACCGAGTCATCCGGATCAACGCCTGGAGATAGCTGCAGGATCTGCCAGGCGCCATCCCTGGCCGACCACCACGGTGTAGCGTCGACCGCTTGCATGGCTGACAGCTCGGTCACTGGTTGCTCGACCCGGGCCACGACGAAAGTTCCGGAGAAACCCATGGACCGAGACCGTAGCTCCTGGCGCTGACATCCCCAGCTCCTGACTGGTTCCAGGCCGGCGGCGCCCACATCCCGCAGGGTCGACCGGTCACTCAGAGGGCGTTAAGTCCCTTTTCTCGCGGTTCGTGATCGCTCGTTCGTGTGAACGTCGGCCGTACTGGCGTGCCAATCGGCGCTCGGGTGATGTTCTGCGACTCATGGACAGACGGGCATATCCGAGCGACTTATCGGATGAGCAGTGGGCGTTGATCGAGCCGATGATCACAGCCTGGAAGCAGGACAGGGTGGCGCGGTCGGCTACCGGGGATCCGGGGTCCTGCGATCTGCGGGAGGTCGTGAATGCGATCTTCTACCAGAACCGGACGGGCTGTCAGTGGCGCTACCTGCCCCATGACCTGCCGGCCTGGTCAGCGGTGTTCTACTACTTCACGCTGTGGCGCCAGGACGGGCTCGACCAGCGGATCCAGGAACTTCTGCGCTGCCAGGTGCGGGAGAAGGCCCGCCGATTAGAGGACCCGTCCCTCGTGGTCATCGACACCCAGTCCGTCCACGCGGCCGCCGGTGTCCCGAAGGCCACGACGGGACTGGACGCGAACAAGAAGGTGTCGGGGCGCAAACGGGGACTGGCCGTCGACGTGCTGGGACTGATCATCGGCGTCGTCGTCCTGGCCGCCTCCGCACATGACAACGCCGCCGGCACCGCCCTGCTCGACCAGGCCGCCGAGCGGTGTGGGAACCGTCTGGAGAAAGCCCTGGTGGACCAGGGCTTCAAGGACGAAGTCATCATCCACGGAGCACTGCTGGACATCGGCGTCGAGGTCGTCCGCCGCAACCCGGCCGACCAGGGCAAAGGCTTCGTCCCGCAGCCGAAGCGGTGGGTGGTGGAGCAGACGAACGGCACGTTGATGCTGCACCGGCGCCTGGCCCGTGAGTACGACCACCGGCCCGACACCTCCGCCTCACGCGTCTACTGGGCCTCCACCGCGAACATGACCCGCCGCCTCACCACACCGAGTCCAGCCTGGCGCGACACCCTCGGACTGGCCGCGTGAACGTCTCCGAGCTCCTGGCCGGCCTCCAGGCCCAGCACGATGAGGCCACCATCCGGGCCGGGGAACTACGGGGTCAGATCGAACACTTCACTGCCGCCCTGACCGAGACCAACGCACGCCTCGCGGACCTGGCTACCACCCGGAAGATCATCGCAGACATCGCGCCAGCAGCAGGACCCGAACCCGATCCACCCGAGACGAACACGGCCTACCAGGCCATCGTGAACGCCTTCAACCAGCACCCCAATCAGGTGTTCCGAGCCCGCGAACTACACGAGTTCCTCGGCATGCCCACCGATGAGGCGTCCGTAAACATCACCCGCAGCCGCCTCGGACGCCTCACTCGCCAAGGCTTCCTCACCCAACCCGAACGAGGCCGTTACCAGAAACGGACTTAACGTCCTCTCAAGGTTCAGCGACAAGGGCGGCCCGGTTCCAACCTGTGCGGCCAGGTTCCACTCACCATGTCGTGGCTCACCTGAGCCGGGACACGATAGTGGGAACCGGTGCGATGTAGTGACCTGGTGGATTTGACCCTCGGGACACGCTTGTTGGAACCGCCTGGCCACGCTTCTTGCGACCATCGACGAGTTGCCATTCATGTTGGAACCAGTTCCGAACGTCCCGGGCCCGCAGTGTCCGTACTGGCCAGCGGTCTGGCCGTCTCCTGCTTCAGCTGCGGATGGCCGATCTCGAAGGTCTCCTGGGCCGGGGCCGCCAAGCTGACCTCGGGGCTCAGCAACGATACGAGTCCCTGGTTCAGTGGCCACAAAGCGTGGACCTGGCTCACCGCCCATGTCACCCAGATTCACCGGGCACGCTACGACCTCAACTGAGCCATCCGACCCGGGGCGAGGACGGCGTTCTCGCCGAGTCCGCCAGGTTCGTCTGCTTCGTCGAGCAGGAGCGCGGCGACCGCCCGCGGGGCCTCGCGCATCGCGTTGTGGGCGGTCGGCAGGTCGTGGACGGTCCATCCCGGGTCGGCGAGCAGCCGGGTGCGCTGGTCGGCGAACGGTGTGTGGTCCTCCCATCCCGAGCAGTAGACGAACTCGCGGCGGGGGACGTCGGCGTGGGCGCCCGAGAGGTGGACCGTCTGCAGGAAGGCGGCGAGCGGGTGGGGGCGACGGCGCGGGTCGCCGTTCGGCCGCCACGGGGGTTGGACGGCGTAGCCGCTGGCAGCTGCGCCGGCGACGAACGACTTCCGGTAGCCCTCGTTCATGATGGACCAACACGATTCGCCGTCGCGCGGTACGCAGGCGTCCAAGTACACCAGGCGGCAGACCCGGCCGTTGGCGCGGTCGGCGGCGGCGGTGATCACCATCCCTGCGTAGCTGTGGCCGACCAGCGTCACGTCGTTGAGGTGGGCGCTCTCCAGCAGGCGCAACACATCGTCGGCGTGGGTGTCGAGGTTGGCGGTGGCGATCGTAGCGGGGTCGTCGTGGGGGCGCAGGCCGGTCAGGGTCAGGGCGTGGACGGTGTGGCCGACCCGCTCCAACAGCGGGACCACTGCCTCGAACGCCCAGGAGCCGTGCCAACCACCAGGTACAAGGACAAACGTTGCCATGGGACTTCCCCTCATTTGCTCGGCCGTGGCATCGGGGGCCACCGCTTATGACGGAAAGTCTCATCGACGCGCATCATGGCGTCCTACCGATAGGATGCCAATCGATGCCTGTTCGCCGCCAATCCCGCCCGGACGCCGGCGCCACGTCGCTGACGTGGCCCTCCGGCGGGCGCCACCTGTGGCCCTCGGGCGGCAGCAGCGGGGCGCAGGCGCACGCGCGCGGGCACCTGGTGTACGCGGCCAGTGGTGTCCTGGTGCTGCACGCTGAGACCGGGACGTCGATCGTCCCGGCCAACCGGGTCGCGTGGACGCCGGCCGGGTTCACGCACCGCCACCGTGCCCACGGTGACACGGACATGCGGATCGTCTTCCTGCCGCCGTCCCTGGCCCGGCTGGTGCCGGGGCGTCCGGCGGTGTTTCGCGTCTCCGGCCTGGCGCGGGAGGTGCTGCTCGCCCTGACTGACCCGCGTGGCAACAGCCACGACGGCGCAGGCGGTGGGGGTGGGGCCGTGCCTGGCTACAGCCGCGCCGCGCGTGAGCGTCTGTTGCGGGTTCTGGTCGAGGAGCTGCGCGAGGCCGACGAACAGCCCTTGCACCTGCCGCACCCGCGCGACGACCGGCTGCGGGCGATCGAGCGGATCTTGTCCCAGGCGCCGGCCGACGCCACCACGCTGGCCGGGCTCGGCCGGCAGGTCGGGACCAGCGCCCGCACCCTGAGCCGACTATTGCGCGGCGAGCTCGGCATGACGTTCTACGAGTGGCGCACGCAGTTGCGCGTGCACCACGCGCTTGTGCTCCTGGCCGAGGGCCACGACATCACGTACACCGCCCACGCCTGCGGCTGGGCCAACCCCAGCGGCTTCATCGCGGCGTTCACCGACCTCGTCGGCACGACCCCGGGCCGCTACCGGGCTGGCGGATAGCGCGGGCCCGGGCCGGGTCTAGGTGCGGGCCCGGGCCGGGTCTAGGTAGTGCCCCTGGGCAGCCTAGAGGCCAAGGGGACCTCGCGCTTCAGCTGGCGCTGTGGGTGAACGACAGATCCCGTGCTGATCCGGCAGTTGGCGTGCTGGGTCACACCTGCCAGGAGTGTCGTGAGCCACTCGGTTCCAACATGCGTGGCCAGGTTCCAACTATCGTGGCCTGGCTCATCACCACGCTTCGTGCTGGGACGCCTGTGCCGCCAACTATCAGCTCCAACCGCCAACTATCGCTTTCGGTCACAGCCCGATGACCGCCCCGCTCACGGTGATGCCCGGCGGCCTCAGCGACCCGAGCGACCGACTCGCCGAACTCCTCGCGGAAACCTCACCCGAGGCCCGCTTGGCCCGGGTGGAGGCCGCGACCCGGCCCGCGCACCCCGCCCTCGCCCCGGTCCTGCCGGACGGCCGTCTGCCCCGGGGTGCCGTCGTCACCGTCCACAACGACATGTCCCTGCTCCTCGCACTGACCGGAGGGGCCGTGACCAGGCATGATTGGGTATCGATCATCGGTGCCCCGACCGTCGGGCTGAGCGCGGCCGCGGCCTACGGGATCCCTCTGGACCGCACCGTGCTCGTGGAGGAGCCAGGATCTGCGTGGGCCCAGGTGGCCGCCGAGCTGGCCACCGCGACGCCGCTGATGCTGCTTCGGCGCACCAGCCCGGCCCCGCCCCGCCAGCTACGCCGTCTGGAGGCCGTGCTGCGGGAGACCGGCACCACCCTGCTCACCCCGGACCCGTGGGACGGCGCGGTCCTCACGCTCTCCACCTCCTCGCCCCGGATCCACGGCGTCGGCGACGGCTGGGGGATGGTCAGCCACCGTGAGGTCACGGTGCACTGCTCGGGCCGCGGCCGCGCCCGCCCGCGCTCCCTGCGCCTGCTGCTGCCCGGTCCGGACGGGACCGCCCAGCCCCTCGCCCCGGCCGCCGAGCGGACCACCCAGGCGGTCGACGCCGCCACGGCGTAGCCCGGCGCGCCGCCGGCCGCCTCGATTGGCATCGTGGAAGGGCAGCCCCAGGCCCGGACCCCCGAGCGGGCACAGGAGCCGCGCAACGACGTCGGCCCCGGCGAGCAGTGCTCACCGGGGCCGACAGGTCTTCTCGGGACCGGTGCACAATCTACCGGTCGCCACCGACAACCCGAGCCGGCCGGTCAGGTCGGGGGCGGCAGCGGGACGACCAGGGCGTCCAGCGCGGCCTGGGTGCGGCCCCGGTCGTCCTTCCCTGCCCGCCGGAGCCCGGCCTTGGCGTACTTCTCCACCATCGAGGTCGACTTCCAGTCGCCGGTGGCCACCGCCTCCTCCACCCCCGGCGGGTGGTCAACGCCTTGACCACCCGCACCAGGATCGTCACCTGTAGGTAGGTGGTCAACGTGTTGACCGGCCTCCAGGGCGCCCCGGCCGGGCGGATCCGGCGTGCTGGGCGACGGCCCGTACCGGTACTGCGGCTCGCCGGTCAGCTCCTCGTCGTAGGCGTCGATGAGCTGCTGCAGCGCGGTGGAGAAGAAGTCGGTGTTCAGGTCGGACACCTGCCAGTCCCGTGCCGCTGGCCACGGGCCCTCCTCCGCGGCCTCGACCGCCACGGCGTACGCCGGCCGCCCGTGCTGCCGGGGCCGGTGCCCGAAATCCGCCTCGCACACGGCGCACAGCACCAGCATCGGCCTGGCGGACGGCGCAGGGTCATCGGCGTGCACCAGAGCCGCCAGCACCCCTTCCTGAGGCCGCGCCACGTCGACCAGCACCTCCACCGACGGCCCCGGCAGCCACAACCGGACGTAGGTGCCACGGCACTTCGGGCAGCGCGGCGGGCGGCGGGGCACCATGGTCACCTCTCGGATCGGCTCCAAGCCCCTCAGCCTAGGGCCAACACACCACCGTGCAGGACGGGTCGCAACGGCGCGTGCTGCCGCTCCCGGCCCGTCAGGCGGTCAGGCGCAAGCAAGCCAGCTCGGCGACCTCGGACAGTCAGGTCCCCCTGCGCAGGTAGTGACTGAGGAAGTCAGCGCGCCTAGGGCCTTTCTTCTGGATCTTGTCGGGCGCACAATGCCATGCATCCGGCGTGGACACCGGCCCATCCGCCCCGGTCGTGGGTCGATCCGCCAGCTGAGGAGCGAACTGGTCGTGGGTGCAGCGGGCCATCCATTCAGGTGATTGGGTTCAGCCGTGCTGGTGAATCGTGCGCGATGGGCGCAACCAGAACAGCCATTCAGGGACGTGGATCGTGATCGACTGCGGATCGACTGCGGGCAGTGGGCCCGTAACGTCCCGTTGGAGGAAGTCCATGTCCCGATTCGTCCCCAGCAAGCGCACTGTCGCCCTGGCGGTCGCCGGCGCGATCGCCGGCACGGGCGCGCTGAGCTTGCCCGCCTTCGCGAACAGTACCCCCAGGCCGCGCGCCGCCTCCGTCCAGCCGCTCGTCCTCGACTTCACGACGAACGTCCTTCCGGCGGGCGCGACCTCGCACGGCGCTGTCGCAGCCGTCAAGGACACCGGCGGGAACACGATCGGCAGCGCGTACACCAACTGCGACCGTGACGACCAGACCACCCAGACCCACACCGCGTTCTGCACTGGCCTCCTCCGCATCACTAACGGCGCCAGCGCCGCCAACGGGGAGATCTCCTTCAGCGCCGTCCTGCCCCTCAACAACCAGGCCACCCTGCCCGAGGCAGGCTACTTCAGCGGAGTGGTCAACGGCGGCACCAAGGCCTTCGAGGGCATCACCGGTGAGACCCGATTCGTGCTCCGCAGCGCGAACTCCTACGACCTGACATTCGGCTGACCAAGCGGCGCTTGAATCATCGGGCGGACCAGATGAAGATCCCAGCGATGTGGAGTCCGGCCCGGAAGACGGTGGCGGTCTTTTCGTAGCGGGTACCCAGGCCGCGCCAGCTCTTGAGGCGGTTGATGCAGCGTTCGACGGCATTGCGCTGCTTGTAGGCCTGACGATCGAAGGCCGGTGGGCGGCCTCCACGACGACCTCTGCGTTTGCGGTTGGCGATCTGGTTGGCGGGCTGCGGGATCACTGCCCGGATCCCGCGCCTACTCAGGTGCTCGCGGATGGCGCGCGACGAATAGGCCCGGTCCGCCAGGACCACGAGGGGTCGGGTACGTGGCCGTCCGATCGCTCTGGGCACACGCAGGGCAGTCATGACGTGCTCGAACGCTGGCGCATCATTCGCCTGGCCGGCCGTGAGATAGAAGCACAGCGGGCGGCACCGGCCGTCTGCGGCGAGGTGGATCTTCGTCGTCAGCCCACCGCGGGAGCGCCCGATGGCGTGGTCGCGCGGTTCATCGGCCGGGGCCCCTTTTGGCGGGCCCCGGCCGCGTTCTGGTGGGCGCGCACGATCGTGGAGTCGACCGAGACGACCCAGTCGAGGTCGCCCTCGGCGTCTGCCTGGGCGAGCAGGGAAGTGAAGACCCGTTCCCACGTGCCGTCGATCGCCCAGTTCCGCAGCCGGGTGTAGACACCCTTCCACGAGCCGTACTCGGCGGGCAGGTGCACCCACTGCGCGCCGGTCTGGAACTTCCACGCGATCGCGTCGATCACCTGCCGGTGGTCGCGCCACCGCCCGCCCCGCTTCGGCGTCCGGTCCGGCAACAACGGCTCTATCCGTGCCCACTGCGCGTCAGTCAATGACACGACCAGGCCAACGATCCGATGATCGGAAAGAAACGCCCTAGAGTTGGCCCCTCGATCATGATCTACCTGGAGGCTGCCATGGCCGCTCGCGGACGCAAGGACTCGGTGTGGGGAGCGATCCCGGACACGATCTGGGGCTGCCAGGCCATGAAGGACTCCACCTGGGGCCTCATCGCCGACGTCGACTCTTCCTAGGGCGGAGCGGACTCGGGCTGGGATGCCGACCGGCGTCCCACGGTCTGAGAAGCCGCACGGCTGCGGGCCGGTGCGGGAGGTCCCTCCGGGCTGGTCCGGTGCGATCGAACGTGCTGCAAGCACGAGGATTTGACGCTGTGTACGGGAAGCGCCCCCGTTGAGACCGAAGTACTCCACGGGGGCGCCAACCGAGGTACCGTCCTGGGTGTCGAGGCCAGAACGGAGACACCAGTATGCCCCTGAACAGTGAGCACATCGGCGCGCGCGTACGGATTGCCCGAAACTCAGCAGGACTGACGCAGGTTGAGCTCGCGGCCTACCTCGGCCGAGGTGAGTCCTGGATGGCCAACGTCGAGAACGGCCGCATGGCCCTGGACCGGTACAGCGTGATCAACGCGATCGCCGACCGGTGCGACGTCGATGTGGTGTGGCTCCTCGGCCAGCCCTACCGCCTCCAGCGCGGCGGCGGAGGTCTCGCCCACGCACACGTGCTCGCGATCCGCACCGGGATTCGTCGAGCCGGCTTGATCCTCTCCGGCCACCCGGGCCTCAGCCCGCAGGGCGCTCCGGTCGAGCTGGCCGAGTTGCGCAAGCAGTCCCGCCAGGCCAACGTCGCCCGCCAGGCGGCGAACCTGCCCCGAGTCAGCGCTCTGCTCCCCCCGCTGATCGAAGACCTGAACACCGCGGTCCTCACCCTGGAAGGAAGCCAGCGCGACGAGGCGCTGAGGCTCCTGGCCGACGCCGCCAGGACCGCCCGGATGTGCCTGAACCAGCTCGGGTACCCGGACTTGGCTTGGTCGGCGGCGGAGGTGGCCGCTGGTGCCGCAACGGCAGTCGATGACCCCCTGATGCGGGCCGCCGTCGCCTGGGACCGGTGCGGTGCGCTGCTGCACCAGGCCTCGACCCGGGAGACGGTGGCCGTGGCCGAGGCCGCGATGCGAGACCTGGAGCCGTACACCCGGGGCGATGCAGCAGACCAGCGGGCCGTGTCGCTGCGCGGCGCCCTGCACCTGCGGTGCTCGATCGCCCACGCCCGAGCTGGCCAGAAGGACCAGGCGTGGGAGCGCATCGACGCTGCCCTGGAAGACGCCGACCGGCTCGGTGAGGGCTGGTACGACCTGGCGAACCACACGGTCTTCGGGCGGGGGGTCGTCGCCGTGCACGCGGCGGAAGCCGGCGTCGAACTGGACCAGCCCGACCGCGGCCTCAACCGCATCCCGCAGGTGAACATCTCCGAGATCCCCTCCAAGGAGCGCCGGACGCACTACGCGGTCGACCAGGCACGCGCGATGCACCGAATGGGCCACAGTGCCTCCGCCGTGGCCAAGTTGAAGGAGGCGGCGTCGGCCGCGCCGCACTACGTGTACGCCGACCCGATGAGCCGGGCCCTGGTCACGGAACTCGCGCTGGCGGGGGTGCCGTCGCAGGCCGCCAGCCTCTCAGGCCTTATCCGTAACATGGAGATTGTCGTGTAACTCCTGCCTCTCCTCGAACAGTTGACGCCCCCTAGGTTTTCTAGGGGGCGCACTGCGTTCGGGCCGTCACTCTTGAATGGTCACCATCGGTACGTGCGTGATCACCGCAGGAGAGACTGGCATGGAGCTGATCAACACCTGTCGGCCGGACGACGCCGCTACGGCCTACTCGACCAGCCTGCACTGGCTGCTGTCCGTGGGATACCGGCACCGACCCCGGCAGGGCTGCACCTGCACGGAACAGAACTGCCCCGTGCCTGGCGCCCACCCGCGCCCGGACAGCCCGGTGTACGTCGGCCCGGAGCTCATCGTCCAGGAGCTGGAGCAATCTCCCGGCGCCGGCATCATCGCCTGGACGACCCGCTTCGACGCCCTCGTCCTCCCGCGGTCGGTCGGCCTGGCCACGATGGCCGCCCTCGACCAGATCGCCCAGGTCCCGTGCATCGTGACCGACGACGCCGTCACCCTTCTCGTTCTCCCGGCCACCGGCCGGTTCGCCCGGACCTTCCACCCCGATCTCGAGGTCCGCTCAGGCCGCAGCAACTGGATCGCCCTGCCCCCCTCACACGGGACGCGCTGGGACACCCCGCCATGGGTGCCGCAGACCAGTACCCCGGTCGCCCTGTTGCACGGCGTCGACGTCGGCTGCCGCCTCGGCGGCCCTTCGTCCCCCGAATCATCCTCCGAGCTGGCGGGATCGAATCCCCTCCCGCCCACCACGACCCCCAGTGAGTGAGGCGCTCTCATGGAGCCGAGTTCACGAACCACCACGATGCAGTTCCCCGCCTGCCTGGATCAGATCGGCGCCCTCCGCCGATGGGCGGTCAAGGCCCTGCCTGAGCTCGGCCTGCACCTGGACGACCCGCTGGTCGATGACGTGAAGCTGGTGCTCTCGGAGTTCGGGGCCAACGCCATCGTGCACACCGGCGGTGAGCGCACGGACGTGGCGCTGACCGCCATCCTGGCGTACCTGCCGGGGGGTGTGCTGCGGATCGCGCTGACCGACCCGGGGCTCGGCCGACCGGAGCAGCGCCAGGCCGACGAAGACGCCACCAGCGGCCGAGGTCTCCAGCTCTCCGCCGGGGTCACCGACCGGCTCGGCGTTGACGACCTGGGCGCGGCCGGCAAGACGGTTTGGGCTGAACTCGACCTGCCCCCCGAGGCCGCGGCGGGTCCGGCCCGCCCGGCGGTGGTCACCGGCGAAGCGGTCGCGCTGCGGATCGCGATCCTGCGCGCGGACGACGCGGTGCGGGCACTGCGGCCGAATCCGGGCGTCGGCACCCTCCCCGAGCGCCGCCCGGCCCTGCACCGCCACCGGATACCGGCCGCGTGAGCAGTACCTCCTGAACCTCCGGTGGCGGCCCTGCAGCCTCCCCGCGCGTAGCCGCCACCGGACTCCAGACGCCCGCCAGGGAGCGGCGGGCAAGCGGAAGAGCAGCGCGGCCCCACCCGCGTCCGTGCTCACCGCGCGGCCCGGTGGCCGCTTCCCCTCACCAGTCGTGCCGGGGGAACTGGCCGCCGGGTGCCTGCTGACCGTCCCTGTGGGGGTGACGGTCCAGCAGCCGGTGGTCTTCCAGCCACCGATCGCGGGCCCGGCCGACAGGTCGGGAGCCCTGGCCGGGCCCGCACCCCAAGACCACCCGCTCCGGGGCTGGAGGCGGGTGATGGCCGAGCGCGAGCGCACCCCCCCGCGCCCGCACTCGGCCGACCCGGACGACGCGGCGACCAGGCAATGCGCGCCCGCCGTCCGCCCGGCACGCGCCACCCGGCGCGGGGCCGGCCGGTCCGGGACGGCGAGCCGTGGGAGGCGCCGTCCCGGACCACCACCGACTTCGTACCCGAGACCCGAGGATGCCGTGAGCGTCGGACCGTCCACCAGAATGCTGCTCAACGTCGTCAAGGCCGGGCGCCAACGGCAGATCACCGCCTCGTACTCGACCCTGGCCCAGGTCTGCGTGGCCACCGCCGACGGGGCCGAGCTGGTCAACGACCACCCCGACGTCCAGACCTGGTCCCTGCCCGCCTCGGACGCCGTCGCCCTCGTGCACGCGAACCCCGGCGAATCCTGGACGCTGCTGCGCAGCGCCCAGCTGCTGGAACAGCAGTCGGTGGCCGTCGTCCCCCCGCACTACCGCACCGTACGCACCGCCGGCGGGCGCGCCGTCACGTTCTGGCACCCGCCCGGCAGGCGCCACGACGACGCCGCGGTGAGCGCGTGGCTGACCGCCTCCATCCACACCGTCCACCCCAAGACGGCACTGTGGCTCGACCCCCACGACCCCTTCCACGGCCTGCTGGACAGCCTGGCCGACGCCGAGGTCGACCAGGCCGGGAAGAGGTTCCTGCGCGAGCACACGGCCCGGCTGCGCGAGGACTGGGACCGGATCGACTGGCCAACCCCACCCACCGTCATCCTCGCGGACACCGGCATGGCGCGCGCCCACGAGGACAGCCGGTGCCCGCGGCTGCTGCTGCGCCGCCCGCTGCGCCTGGGCCGCCGGGAATGGGACCTGGTCGCCGCCCGCTGGAAGGCCGAGCTGCTGCGCGGCCACCCCGCCGACCTGGACGCCTACACCCGGGCCTACACCGCCCGGGCCCGGCGCGACCTCGTCCAGCTCCACGACCAACTCGCCACCTGGTCCGGCTACCGGAGCGTGCGCGACGTCCTGGTGCTCACCGAGGTGATGCGGACCGTGGCCCGCGCGGAACTCGACGGCCGCGCCCGGCAGCTGGCCCAGCACCAGATCGCGTGCCTACGCGGAACCCACCAGCTCCCATGGACCTGGGGACGGCGGTGAAGGCGCCCGCTGCAGGCCAGGCCCCGGCACCGCGCTGGCCGTCGATGTTCCTCCTCGACCCGGCCCAGTACGCCCACGCCCGCGCGCGCCGGGCCCGGGCTGCGCGCCCAGTGCGCCCGGTGCACCCCAGCCGGATCCTGCCGCTGCTGATCGCCGGCACCCCCTGCCCCGTCTGCGGCGAGCAGTTCATGGCCACCCCGAACGCGGTGGGGCTGCTGGCCCTCACCGCCCACGGCTACACCCCCGGCGAGGCCGCCCGGCGCCTCCGTACCTCCCGAACCCAGGTCGACGCCGACCTCGACGCCCTCGCGGACGGCCTCGGCGCGACCAACACCTGCCACGCCGTCGACACCGGCCACCGGTCCGGGCTGCTGCGCCTGCCGGCACGGCCCCGGCGGTTGCTCCACCAGCCCACCGCCGCCGCGCTGGCCGTGCTGCAGGGGATGGCCGACGGCCGCACCGACAGCGAGACCGGCCTGCGGATCGGGCGCACCGCCCGCGCCGTCAACGAGGCCGTGAACAGGTTCCTGCGTCTGCACGGCGTGCGCACCCGCCCCGATGGCGTCACCCTGCTCCACCGCGCCCGCCTCCTGGACGCCACCCACCCCTGCCCCTGCTGGATCACCACCGGGACGAACCCATGACGACCGCCTACCCCGGCCAGATCGCCGTCCGAGGCCTGCCCTGCCCGGACTGCCACACCACCCACGCCCTCACCCGCGGCGAGCTCGCCATCCTCGACAACCTCGCCCGCGGCGCCACCACCGACGACATCGGCCGCCTGCTGAACCCCGGCCACGACCCCGACAGCCTGACGAGCAGCAACCGGATCTACCGGGCCATCAACGACGTCCTGCACGTGCTCGGCGCCAAGACCCGGGTCCACGCCGTCGACATCGGGTGCCGAACCCAGCTGCTCACGATGCCGAGCGGCGTGCGCCCGCCCGTCGACGGCGTCACAGCGCAGCAGGTGCGCACCGCCGCGCTCCTGGCGAGTGGCCTGACGTACCAGGAGATCGCCGAGCAGCTCGGGGTGCCCGACCGTACCGTCCGCTCCCGGCTCAACCGGCTGTACGCCGACCTCGGCGCCGCCGGCGGCCCGCACGCCGTGTGGAGCCTGCACGCCATCGGCGCGCTCCCGGCCCACCACCCCTGTTCCTGCCGCTCGCGCGCGGCCCGGCGGTGAGCGCCGTGGTCCCGCTGGTCCTACCGGGTGAGCTCGGCGGCCGCCAGCGCCGCGAACGCCTGCACCGCCACCAGGCGGTTCAGCCGGATCGGGGAGACCCGCAGCTCGCGTTCGCACCGCCGGGCGCGTTCTACCAGCAGCCGCTCAAGCCGCGCACCGGCGAGCACGGTGCCCCGGCTCGGTGGGGCCTCGGCGAGCGCGCGCACGGCCATCCCGGCCGAGCGCAGCGTCAGCATGACCCGCGTGTAGTGCGCTTCGGCGAGGTCGCCGCCCGGCACGGGCTCACCGCCGTCGGCGCGCTCCTGCCAGGTCCGGGCGACGGTGTCGCCGATCGCCGCGGTGTCGGCGGCCGCGCGCGCGAAGGCGCCCTCCAGACGACCGGCCTCCTCCAGCAGCCCCCTCACCTCGGCCGCCTCGGCGGCCAGCGACTCGGCCAGGACGGCGAGCGCCACCGGCGGCGACGTCTCGAAGGCGACGGCGCTGTGCCAGCGCGGGACCTCCGGCAGCAGGGTGAGCGTTCCGTGTCGGGCGGCGTAGTGGGCCAGGTGCGCACCGAACGCGGGCACGTCGGCCTCGTGGTCGCGGATCACCAGGTCTTCCACCGGCGGCATCCGGTACACCCCGGGGCCGAGCACGGGCCAGCCGACGACGTCGCCCGAAGGCGCCTCGGACACCGGCAGCCCGCGCGCTGCGGCGACGGCCGCCAGCTGCCCGGCCAGACCCGGCACCTCCCGGCTCGCGATGAAGAACGGCGCGCCGAACTCGGCGTTGTGCAGGCTCACGGCGACAACAGGCTCCAGCTCGTCCACCAGGTCGGCCAGCGCCTCGTTCTCCGGCAGAGAGAACCGGTACTCACCACTGTCCTTCCAGGGAATGGGGAATGTCCATTCGGGCTGCTCGGCGAGCGCGGGACGGTAGAAATAGCGGTGCTGGGTGAAAAGGTCGAGCGCGGCACTCGTCCATTCCTCGTTCAGAGCCGCCGCGTCCGGGTCCACGCACGGCAGGAAATGCCACGAGAGCCCGTCGCGCAGCTCAGGCCGGGAAGTGACCAGCTCTGCCAGGAACTGCACGGTCGCGTAGCCGACCGGCTCGTTCGGATGCGGGCCGCCCACCACCAGCACGGACCGCCGCGACGAGCCGACCGACAGCACCTCCAGCGCCCGACCCTGCCGTGACCTGCCGATCTCCCGAATCCGGCACAGCCCCGGCTCCCGCCGGGCCAGGTCGCGCAGCCGCGCCTGCACGTCCTGGACCGACGGCACCAGCTCCCCGCCCGGCACCAGCGCCCCCCAGTCGGCCAGCCGCCGATCCAGACCGGAAAGGACCTCACCCACCACGAACACCCCTTTCAGAAACCGGTCCGGAAGAGTGCCGGACCGGAATTCAATGCTGCCTGAAAAATCGCCATGAAGAATGCGTTCTAAAGGCCTGGGAAAGCGCTTCCATGCGCAGTGGATGCATGCTTCCATAGGATCCGGCGAATCCGCCACAACCCCACTGCGGAAACGAAAGGAAACATCATGGAGAACACCGCCGTCACCGCGGCCGTCGACCCCGAGGAGACCGAGCAGGAGGAGAGCGGCCTGCGCCCGGCCGCCGCCGACGAGCTGCTGGCCCTCACCGTCTCCGGCCAGTAGCACCCGCCCCCGGGCGTTCTTCCCATCCGCATCCGCACCCGCTTCCGAGGAGACACGGTGATCCCGCGTCTGCGCACCGAGCACCGCCCCAGCATCCGGCCCGACGGCGACCTCCAGATCGGATCGCTGCCCGGCATCGCGAGCATCCTGCCCGACCCCGGCGGCTGGCGCTGGACCCTGCTGAACCTGCTGGACGGCACCCTGACGGCCGACCAGGTCGTCGCCACCGTCACCACCGAGCACCCCGCCACCCCGGCCGCCGCCGTCCGCAGCCTCCTCGCCGACCTCGCCCGGCACGGGCACCTGCAGCACACCGACCCCGCCCCGCCCCCGGATCTGGACCCCGGCATCATGCGGCGCCAGCAGCGCGGCGCCGAGTACTGGGACATGGTCGACCGCCGCGCCGACCGCAGTGGCTGGGACGTCCAGCAGCTCCTGGCCAACGCCACGGTGACCATCGTCGGGATCGGCGGCACCGGGTCGGTCGTCGCGGCCGCACTGGCCGGTGCCGGAGTCGGACGCCTGGTCCTGGTCGACCACGACCGGGTCGAGGAGTCCAACCTGAGCCGGCAGCTCCTCTACACCACGGCCGACATCGGCCGGCCCAAGACCGACGCCGCCTACGAGCGGCTGGCCGAACGCCACCCTGGCGTCCGCGTCCTCACGATCCCCGAACAGGTCACCCGCCGCCCCCAGTTCGTGCGGCTCATGCGCCACAGCGACCTACTCATCCTCGCCGCCGACGAGCCCGACGGCCTGCGCCGGATCGCCAACCGCGCCTCCCTCGACTCCGGGTGCGCCTGGGTCGACCCCGGCTACCACGGCCCCGTGATCAGCACCGCCCTGTACGTGCCCGGCATCGACGGCCCGTGCTGGGAGTGCCTGCGCCACCACGACGCCCTCGCCTACGGCCTGACCGGCATCGACGCCACCGTCGCGCCCGCCGCCCTGCCCCGCACCATCGGACACCCCGTCACCCCGGTCACCGCGGGCCTCGCCGGAAACCTTGCCGCCCACGCCGCCCTCACCCACCTCACCGGCACCCGCGAGTTCGCCCCCGGCACCGTCCACCGCCACAGCCTGATCGCCCCGGCCGGCCAGCAGCCCGCCCCCGTCACCCACCCCCGCAACCCCCACTGCCCCGCCTGCTCCGACCACCACCAACCCGGGAGAACCCTGTGACCACCTCGAGACCGGCCACCTGACCGACAACCCCCAGGCCCTTCGGGCCCGGGGACCACCGCCTGACCTACCGAGAGACCACGATGTACACCATCCACAACGACGCCAACGCCACCGTCGACGACCAGCGCCGCTACGACCGGCTGATGGAAGCCGCCATCCCGCTGGCGGCTGACCTCTCCCAGATGCCGCTTCCCACCCACATCACCGTGCGGATAGCGACCCCGGAGCAGTTCGTCGCCTGGCAGACCGAGCACAATCAGCTGATGGCCGACCGGGGCATCGAATCCCTCGAACTGGGCCGGGTGAAGCGCCGGTTGATCAGGACGATGACGATGCTGGCGGTCAAGACCAAGGCCAAGGCCATGGCGGAGAAGTTCGCCCCCACCGTCCAGGGCGCCAGCATCTACCGCGCCAGCGCCCCGACTCTGGTGGTCATGCCCACCGCCCATGCCGAGTCCCGCGGCACCGACCGCCTCCTGACCTGTTGCCTCGCCCACGAGATCACGCACCTCGGCCAGTTCGAGCTCAACCCGGCTCTCCCCTACTCCGTGATGCGCCTCGGCCTCCAAGACCAGCAGGCAGGCCGGCCCCGCGATGAACACCGCGCCCCGAGCGCCGTCCTGGAGGGCCACGCCGGATGGGTCCAGGCAAGGGCGTCCGAGAAGCTGTCCGGCATCGCCACCCGCACGCGCCTGGACGACGAACCCGAGCCCACCGAGCTCTTCACCCGGCTCGTCTCCGAGTCCCCCCGGACGGACACGTACGAGCTCGGCGAGACATTCGTCGCGGCCGTCTACGCCTACGGTGGGTACCCGCTGCTGGAGCGCCTTCTCAAGGACGAGGACCTGATCCCGACCAACCGTGAGCTCCGGGACCCTCAGTCCTGGCTGGACCGCCACCAGCCCGCGGGCTGAACCGGCGCCGGCCGCCGCTTCGGGCTCGACCTGCGGCTCGCCGAGCGGCTGGTCACGCGCGGCGGCCCGGCCGGCCGCCTACAGCGTGGGGCCGGCCCCCGCCCGCGCCACACGGTGGTGGTGTCCCGGGCGATCGGGTAGGTGATGCGCGGTGCCCGCCTGGTCTCCCATCCGCTGCATCCGGGGAGAGCCATGCCCGCTTTCGCCAGCCACCTGCGCACCCTTGCCGCCGATGCCGAGGCACTCCGGCAGCACTTGCACGACGCCCTCGCCGAGCTGGACGTGACGCCCACCGTGGCCTTCCAGCTCGGGGAAGCATCCGCCTCGCTCGGGTCGGCCGCGCGGACCCTTGAAGCGGCGCCAGCGAGGCCGTCTGATTCCAAAGTGGTTTCCGGGCCACAGTGACGGCCGCCACCTTGAGAATGGTTACGGCTAAGTGAGTTCGGCTGACAGCAGCCACGTGGAATTGGCTCTGGCGCGAGTTCGGCCGTCAACATGCGGACTTTACGGAACTCGCGCCGTAGCGATGGGTGCCTGTTGGCATCGTGGCCGTTCACGCCCAGCCTAGAAAGGAGGCTGCCAGTCGCCCCAAGACGTCGCGTGGCCAGGTGGAGGCCAGTACTTCGAGTAGCCCGGGTAGAACCACTGCCGGCCGATCCATTCGCACTCCGGTATCGGCCCTTCCCAGTCGTCGGTGCACCGGTCCTCCCAGCCCCGTCCCACCATCACCGGCCGGGTCACAGCATTGCCCGCGACCTCCTGCACTCGCAGGACCAAGCCGATGCCGACGGCCCCGGGGTTGCCCCGCGGACCATAGTGCACACGGAGCACCCCACACTCGGAAGCGTGTAGAAGGAACCGCTCCAAATCTGCCGGCACGCAGGCCGTCAACTCCCTTCCCCAGAGTGTGACCTGGGGCCCGAAGGCCGCATCGACCGCGACGCAGAACAGCTGCCCGCGGATGAAGTAGCCGTACACCGCAGGCTCTGCGGGACTCTCGCCGAACGCGACGCCCAGGGTGTTCGGTTCCGACGGCCCGGCCTGGAAGCGGTGCAGCTCGCTCATACCGGACAGCGCGGCCGTGACTTCGATGATCGTCATGCCGAACCGCAACGGCCCGACACCGTCCAGAGGCATCAACTCCCAGTCCGCCCGCGCCCGCCTCAGCACAGCATCCCGGTGCTCTACCGCCGCCATCTGTCCGCCCATCCCCGCCCCGCACCGAGCCCCTGGCTCCTGCACCCTCCCATCCTGGGATTACACCAGATCCAAGATCGTTCACGGAACTCGCGCCAAAGCCAATGCAAACTGGCCGCTGACATTCGGCCGGCCGAGCCGCCGGTTCCCGGGGTTATCTGGGTGCTCAGCAGGCGTACGCCACCAGAACGCGTAACCGGACCCGCCCAGATGGCGCGGCACACAGACGAGGTCCCAACCGGGGCTGGTCAGCGTGCCGCGCCAGCCGGCGTTCCAGCGGCGGCACGCAGTTCGGCAAGGGCGGAGGCCAATCGGGCGGACCCGACGGCGCGGGCGAGCTCGGTGGCCCGCGCCGCGTGGTGGTCGGCTTCGGTGCGCTCCCCCTGCCGGTAGAGCACCGTCGCCAGGCGGGCCGTCGCCATGGCCCGCACCCGCGTCTGGGCGGAGTCAGCCTCGGCGGCGCGGCGCAGGTCAGCGACGACCTGGGGGTCGTAACACCCGGCGGCGGCGCCCAGGAGATAGCGGGCGAAGCCGCCGTCGGAGCCGACCTTGGCCGGGGTGATGGTCTTCGTCCAGGCCGGACCCGAGGCGAGGTCACCGACCCGGCCATAGGCGCGTTCGGCCGCCAGCAGGTGCCGTGCCATTTGCCGCTCGTCACCGGTCACGGCGTAGGCCTGGGCGCGGACGGCGGCGAGCATCGCCCTTGCCGCCGCGGGCAGCCGGCCACCCACCTGATCCGCCAGCTCCAGCGCCACCACGGAGCGGCGCAGGTGGATCTCCTGCCGGGCTGCGTTGGTCGCCACGTGGCACAGCAGCGCCGCGTCACCGTGCTCGCGCGCGGTCGCCAGGCCGAGGCGGAACAGCGGCCGGGCCTGGCTGTACCGGCCGGCGTCGAAGGCGGCCCAGGCAGTGAGATTGGCCAGGCGGGCGATCGCACCGAGCAGCGCCGTGCGGACCTCGGGGGTGGTCGAGGCGCTGGTGAGGGCCACCGCGTCGCGCAGTTCGCGCAGCGCGAGGTCGTGCACGGCCTGCCCGCCTTCACGCCGGTCCGCGCGCTCCAGCAGGGCGGTCTGCTGGGTGATTCGGGTGACGTCGCCCGTGCGCAGGCGGGACGGCGTGAGGCTGGGGGGCACCAGAGCCGCCATGGCGGCCGTCAGTACATCTCGGCGGAGCGATTCACTCACCTCATCGGGGTCGGGGAGAGGTGCCTTGGGTGCCAGGCCCAGGTCGGCTGGTGAACCCGCCTCCAGCACCTGGCACAGAGCCGTCCGGTAGGGCTCGTGCGGGTATGCAATGCGGCCCCGTTCTAGGCGTGAGACGTAGCCGGCGTCAAACGCCGAATCCCGTCCGGTCAGCTCCTCCACACGGGCCCGAACGCGCTCGGCCACCTGGCGCTGCGTCAGGCCCAGAGCGCAACGTGCTTTCCTGAACTGCGTGTTCGTCACGGCACCCCACCCCCAACCTCCGTCGCAGGGCGAGGATCCAGCGTATCGGCCCGGCTGCGGACTGCCCACCGAAATGCCCTGCCCCGGTCACCCGATCAGGTGGTCTCCTGGAGATGCCCCACCGGCCACCAGCCACCGGCGGACGAAGCCCGCCGCACGCCCGCGCCGTACCGGGCAGGGCCCGTACAGTCCTCGCATGAGCGACACCACCGCGCCGTGGCGCGAGATCGAACGCACCACCGTGTTCAGCAAGTTCGGGCGAGCCGTCGACCAAGTCGACTTCGAGATGCCCGACGGACGTAAGGAGCAGTTCTACCTCAAGCGCGAGCGGCCGGCCGGCGCCGTTCTCGCCCTCACCCCCGACCAGCAGGTCATCCTCGCCCGCCAGTACCGGCCCGGCCCCAACCAGGTGCTCTACGAGCTGCCCGGCGGCTACATCGAACCGGGCGAGCAGCCCGCGGCCGCCATCGCCCGGGAACTGCTGGAGGAGACCGGCTACCAGGGCACGATCACCGAGGCCGGCTCCTACTGGCTCGACGCCTACTCCACCGTTCACCGCCACGCCTTCCTCGCCACCGACTGCATCAGGGTCGCCGAACCCCAGCCGGAGCGCACCGAGTTCATCGACGTCGTCACCCTCCCCCTCGCCGAGTTCCGCGAGCGCGTGCTGCGCCGGGGAGCGATGACCGACACCGCAGCGGCCTACCTCGCACTCGACCACCTCCGGCTCCTGTAGCCCGGGGCACCGCGGCACGGGGGCCGGGCCGACCACACCACGCCCACCCGCCACCCGGGAGGACCCCCCGTGACCGAACCGACCACCACCCCCACCACCGCCCAGTACTACACCAGCACCCTGCTCCGCCTGCCCGAGCGCACCGTCGCCCTGGTCCTGGCCGGCGGCCGGGGCACCCGGCTGCGCGCCACCGACGACCCCGAGCTGAAGTCCACGCCGAAGGTCCTCGTCCCGATCGACATCGACACCACCAGCGGCCCGGCCCCGATGCTCGGCCACGCCCTGACCCAGCTCACCACCGTCGGCGTGCGCCGCATCGCCGTGCTCACCAGCTCCGACCCCGCCACCGGCGCCCAGCAGGTGGAGGACTACGCCCTCACCCACTGCGCCCGGCAGGTGGAGCTGACCCTCCACCGCGAGCACCACCCGCTCGGCACCGCCGGAGCCGCCTACGCCGCCCTGGCCCACCTGCCCGACACCCCGCTCGCCGTGGTCCTGCCCGCCGACACCCTCATCCCGTACACCCTGCTGCCCGCCGTCGTCGCCGCGCACCTCGCCCGCCCGGCCGCCATCACCTGGACCGTCACCACCGACCCCGGGCCCGAAGCGCAGAACACCGGCCGCCTCTTCCTGTCCCCCGACGGCGAACAGGTCGTCCACGCGCTGGAAGGCGTCGACGCCACCCTCCCGGCCGGCACCCGGCACAACCTTCGGCAGGCCACCAGCACCGGCGCCGTCATCCTCACCCCCGACCCGTTCCGGGCCCTGTTCGAGCAGTACGCCCAGCGCCAGGCCTGCCCCGGCGAAGCCGACCTGTACCGGCAGTTCATGCCCTGGGCCATCAGCCAGGGCCACGCCGTCGGCGCCTACGACCTCCGCGCCCCCGCACCGGACCTCGGCACCCCCGACCGCCTCGCCGCCTTCGGCCGCACCGCCGCCGCCTGAGGAAGGAGACCAGCACCATGCCCACCACCACCCAGGCGCTGACCGAGCAGCAGGCCCGCCACTTCCGCGACCAGGGCTACCTGCGCCTGCCCGACCCCGGCCTGCCCCGCGACCTCCTCGACGACGTCGCCGCCCTGGTCCGCGCCCGCGCCGCCCACCTGCCCGCCGGGCAGGCCAAGGCCTACCGCCTCTACCAGCACGACCCCGGCCTGATGCACCGCCTCGTCGCCCACCCCGCCCTCACCGGCCCGCTCACCGCGCTGCTGGGCCCCAACGTCGTCTACGTCCTCAACCGCCACAACCAGGGCTCCCTGAGCACCCCGGGCTCCCAGGACGTGCGGCTGCACCGCGACATCCTCCAGCCCACCCGCGGCCTGCTCACCGCGCTGGTGTACCTCGAAGACGCCACCGTCGACACCGGCTGCACCTGGATCATCCCCGGCTCCCACCGAGCCCCCTACGTCGGCGTCCCACAGCCCGACGGCGGCGGCACCTGGCTGGACGAACACCCCGAACTCGCCGACCTCGGGGACCAGGCCGTCCCCGTCCCGGTCCCCGCCGGCGGCGCGCTGCTCTTCGACGCCACCGTGTTCCACACCGTCGGACCGAACACCGGCACGTCGACCCGAACCAGCGTCGTCCTCGGCTACCGCAGCGTCGACGAACTCGACGCCCACCCCGACCCCGACCGGCAGATCGTCGTCACGGGAGAGCGCCTGTACCGCGGCAACGACCGCCCGAGCTGATACGAGTCGGCTGTCAGCCTCAGGCATGGGGCTGACAGCCGCTTCCGGGAGGTGTGGGAATGGAGCGCGACAGCCCCCGAGCCGGACACGGGATGACCTCGGCCGACCGCCGCGCGTGGGCCATGGAGGGTAGCGCCCTGCGCGCCGCCGGTTCCTGCAGACCGCCGTGTGCTGGTCCTCGGTCGTCCAATGCCACGAATGCCGCGAGGACTCGCACTGCGCCTGGCCGTTCTCGCGGCAGAGGAGGTGCCCGCCCCGGCTGCTGCAGGATCTACGCGACCAGCGACAGCCAGTCCGTGGAGGGTGTCCGGTGTAGCGGTCGCGTGCTGCTGCGGGTGCCGAGCACGTCGGCGCAGCGGCCCTCGATGGCGTTGAGGGCGTCGGGCGGGGTGTGGTCGGGACGAGGTGCAGTACTCGGACGGCGGTGAACACCACCCGTTTGGTGGGGGCAGCGTCGTGGTCGTTCAGGCGCCCGGTGAGGCCGTCGGCGCGGATTGCCTGGCCGAGCCAGCGCAGTCGGCCCTCGGTGTCGGTGACCAGGTAGACGGCGGTGAGGACGTCCAGGGCGTCGAAGCGCGACCGGTCACTCCACGGGGTGGGGCGAAGGTGGGCGACCTGCAGGTGACGCCCCGCAGACATGGAGACCATGGGCCAGCAGCCGGGTGGTCAGCGCCGGGCCGATCGGCAGGCGCGGGCGCCTCACCACGTGCCCTCACCCGCCGCGTTGAGAAACGCTCGACTTCGGAGGCGACCACGACCGCCGGCCCGTGATCCTCGTCGGTGCCCAGAACGCCCTCGTGCATCAGGCGACCCGCGCTGCCCTCGGCGGTGCTGAACCTGATCCGTGCCGTCCGGCAGACGGTCGACGCGTGTTCCCGGTGACATCGTGTCCCGGACCGCCTAGTGCTGCCCCGCAGAAGTTCGTGGAGGGTGTGACCTCGAAGCGGAGATCTATTGGGTGGCATCATGTCGTCCATGGCGGAGGACGGTGCGGGCGGGTATCGAGCGGGCGAGACAGCGCTGATCATCAAGGTGCCTGAAGCCGAGCCAGTCGTGGGCGGATGGCGTGAGCAGTTCGACTCTTCTGCGGCCGTCGGGATTCCGGCGCACGTGACCGTGCTCTATCCCTTCCTGCATCACGATCGCATCAGCGGTCAGGTTCTCGGCGAACTCGGTGAACTCTTCGGTGCGCATGGTGCCTTTGACGTTGGGTTCGAGGGCTGCGGGCGCTTTCCCGGTGTGCTCTATCTCGCCCCGGTGCAGGAGGATCGGCTACGGGCGCTCACCTTGGCTGTGGCCGACCGGTGGCCGGAGGCGCCGCCGTTTCAGGGCCGGTTCGCCGACATCGTTCCTCACCTGACGGTGGCGTACGGCGAGGAGTCGAGTGTGTTCGATGAGATCGAAGCGGATCTCTCGGGCCGGCTGCCCGTCACGGCGCGCGTTGGCTCCGTCCACTTGCTGGTGTACGACGGCACTACGTGGCACGAACGTGCAGAGTTCGCCCTGCGGGGCTGATGGGCCGGAGTTGGTCATGCCGCTTTGAGCGGGGTGCCGTCGTAGGTCCAGCGGAAGGGCTTCGCGGTCTCGTTGCGGTTGATGACGTAGCTGTCCAGCTTGTCGATGAGGTCGTCGCGGCTGGTGAAGTCGCCGTGTCGCAGGACGCTGCGGGTCAGGGCGGAGAAGACCAGTTCGATCTGGTTGAGCCAGGAGGCGTGGGGCGGGGTGAAGTGCGCCGTCCAGCGCGGATGGGCCTTGAACCAGGCTTTGGTGTGCTTGGCGGTGTGCGAGGAGCCGTTGTCCAGCACCACGTGGACGTCCGTGCCTTCGGGGACGAGTGCGTCGATGCGGTCGAGGAAGGCGGTGAAGGTCACCGCGTTGTTGCGGGCGATCACCTCGGTGAGGACCTCGCCGGTGCGCACGTCCAGGGCGGCGACCAGGGAGGCGGTGCCGTGGCGGACGTACTCGAACTCCTGGCGGGCCGCCCGGCCCGGGGTAGCGGGGCGGCCTGGGTGCTTGCGGGAACGGGCGGCTATCGCGGTCTTCTCGTCGATCGACAGCAGTACCGCGCCCTGGGGCGGGTTGCGATAGAGCTCGCAGATGTGTTCGGCGCGCGCCCAGAACTCGGGGGTGTCTCGGCGAGTGAGCCAGCCGCGGACCTTGTGCGGCTTCAGGTCCAAGTCCGCCAGTATCCGCCCGACTTGGGAGGGCGAGACGGCCGCGAAGACGGTGCCCGCGACCCGCTCGGCGATCGCCCGATGGTTCCAGGTCGCCGCCGGGTGCGGCGGCGCGCTGGTCGCGGCGGCCACGATCGCCACGCGGACCCGGTCGTCGTAGACCTTGGGGCGGCCCGGGCGCCCGGCGTCCTTCAGGCCCTGGGGTCCGTGCTCGGCGAAGCGCCCGCGCCACTTGCGGACCGTGTTGATAGCGACGTCCAGCTCGCGCGCTATCTCCGCGTTGGCCAGGCCATCGGCGGCGGCGAGCACGATCCGGGCCCGCAGGACTTCACGGACCTGGGCCTTCGCTGACGCGACCAGCCGCTCCAGTGCCCGGCGCGCGGCTTCGTCCAAGGCCACGGCAACCGCCGCGACCGCTCCGCCCAGCTGCCTGCGTACGTCCATGATCGATGATCACGGCGGCCCGCCTGCGAACCGGGCAGGATGGGGGCCGTGCCGAAGAACCCACCCGACTCGATGCAGCACCACCTGCGCGTTCGCCTGAACGCCCGCGCGAAGGACCGCTGGCCGCAACTGGCCCGCGTCGAGGTCCGCTTCCGCACCGGATTCGCCTACGTGAGCGGCGAACTGAAGGACGGCGAGCAGATTCCCCTGTGCCGCCTGCGCTTCACCGGCGTACTGCACACCTGGGGCTTCGCCCTGTACCTGGCCAGCCGAGACAAGTACGAGGACAACTTCCTGCCCACCGGCCTGCCCTTCGGCAGCCCAGAGGACTGCCTGGACTGCGCCTGCTACCTCTACCTCGGCGACGAGCCAGCGTAACCAACGCCCCTCCACGAACTAACGCGGAGCAGCACTAGGGCGACCTTGACCTAGCGTCAGCGCAACGGTGCTCCCGCTTCCTTCCGGGTCTCGCGTAAGGCCTGAAACGCCGGCACACCGCCGAGCAGCAGCCTCAGATACACGGGCGGGTGGGACCCGGAACCGACCAGAGCAATCCACCAGCGCTGCAGCCGGGGAACCCCGCGATCGCGGATCACCTGCTCCCGCCATCTGGCCACCTGGGCGGCCGCGCCGCAGCGCCGCCGCGCCTCGAGATCACAGGCGAGCTCCTCCACCCAACTCCAAGCCGCTCCGAGGAACAGGACCGCGGCCGTGGCCGCTGCCGCCCCCAGCACCGGCATGAACCAGCCTGCGGCCACCACGATCGCGGAACCCACGCAGCGACGCACTCGTCTCTGGGGGCCGTGCGCGCGCCGCAGATGGGCCAACTCGTGTTCCAGTACGAGCGGCAGGTGCTCGGCGTCCTCGTTCAGCCAGGCGATACCGATCGACACATGGCGCTCACGGCCGTGCTGCAACGTGAAAGCCTCCTCGTATCCCGAAGGAGACGGGTACGGGATGCCGATGCTGACATGGCCGAGACCGCTCAGCTCCGCAAACTCGCGCACCCGCCTGGCAGCCAGGTCCATGGTGCTGCGGCGCCGGGCGGCGGGGATCCCCGCCAAGTCGCTGTCCGACGTGGCGAAAGCCCGCCATCGCGGAGCATCGAGCAACACCGCCGTGTCCATGGCTGCGCGCCCGGCGTTCGACTGCAGGCTCGCCACCACCACCGCTGACATCAGCACGGTCCACAGCCCTGGCTCCCAGCCACGCCACGGGCCCGCAACCCGCAACAAGGCACCCCCAGCCGCCACCACGAACGGCAACCACCACCACGGAGCCCGACGAATAGTTGTCCGTACCCGGCCGGGCAGCCCCTGAGTCACACTCGACTCCGCTCTTCCGTACCCCTTCAAGATGACACCCCTACCAAGCCACGAAGCCGCGTGCTGAACGAGACAGGACGCAGCATGTCCGGAACGGTGGTGGTCAGTCCACGGTGGCCCTTCCGGAGCGGTTCGAGATGAGCTGGAAGATCAGGTCCGGCCGATGACTCCCGTCCGGGCCGTTGGACAACTCCTCGGGTGCTGCCCCGGGCAGATCTACGCGACGTGCATTCTCGCTTCCATAGCAGCCAGAACGGTGTTGGCCTGATGGACGGACTGGTGCGCAACCGGGATCCAGGTGGGCTCGAAGCGCTTCTCGTAACGAGCACACCAGTCGTGCAGCAGGATGTCGAGCGGCTGGGCCGAGTCGGCGTTGTCGGGCGTAAGGGCGCGGCGTAGCAGGGCGGCGGTGCGGATGGGGAGGCGGTGTGCCCACAGTTCGATGCCTTCGAGGCGCGCTGGGGTCATGAGGCCGGACTGCAGGAGGCGTTTGCCGTCGCCGTTGGGGTCCCATTGGTCGGCCAGCTGGCTCATGGCGGTCAGGGGGGTGTGGGCGGCGCGGAGCAGGGGTGTGTCCGCGAGGTGAGGGCGAACCGTGTCGAACAGGGTGGTGATTTGGCGTGCGCGGTCTCGGAGGTGGTCTGAGCAGGTGGCGAGGTGGATGCGGGGGTCTGCGGCGCCCTGGCTGTTGGGTCGGGAGGCCCAGACCGGGACTTCGATGATGAGGGTGTCGCCGCCGTGGCGCTGAGGGACGAACCAGCTGGTGGCCTGGACACCTGCGGCTGGATCCTCGTCGCCGGTTGATGCGGTCAGCATTCCGGTCGTGCTCTCCTGCCGGTCGATTTCGCCGGCGTTCATCGTGAAGACCCCAGGGCCTGGTTCCTGGAGCCAGAAGGTGTCGAAGGAACCGGAGTCGACGGGGATGCCGAGAGCGGCGGCGGACTTGGCGAACGGTTCGGCAAGGCCGGGCAGGTGGCAGGTGGCCTGAACGAAGGTGCCGCCGATGTCCGTGCTGTGGAGGGAGAACTGCAGGCGGGGGCGGAGTTCATCGATCAGGTCGAGGAGAATGCGGCTCTCGGGCAGATCAGCGCCGATGGCCGGAGCCCATTCCGGCTGCTCCTCGGCGGCGGGGCGGTAGAACGTGGCGAAGTACTGCTTCAGGGTGCGGGCATGGCGGCTGTCCTCGGCGATGAAGGCGCCGTCCGGGTCGAGGCAGAGCAGAAAGTTCCAGGTGACGGTGTGCAGGGCCGGCTGGGCGAGGATCCGGTGGGCGAGTTCCAGCACGGTCGCGCGGCCGGAAAACTCGTCTGCGTGCGCTCCGGAGACCACCAGCACGTGCTCCGTAGCGTGGCCGATGGTCAGCAGCAGCAGGGGACGGCCACCCCGCGACGTGCCGAGGGTGCGCACTCGGCACATGTTCGGGTGGCGGGCGGCGAACTGGTGAGCCGCGTCGGCGAGGTCGTGCAACGCGGGGTAGCGGTCGTCGAGCACTGCCTTGCCCGCGGCGGTCGAGGCGTCGGTGAACATGGTCCTCCCCATAGCTATGCGCCTGCTCTCTGGTGGGCGTTCATGCGAAGGGGGCGGACGTCGGCCTGTGCCGACGACCGCCCCCGACCGGGACGGACGCGCTAGCTACGCCCGTCCCGGCTTGCTGGTCAGCCCCCGCTGGGGCCGCTCACCGCGGTGGTCTTCTTCTTGTCGAGCGGCCGGATCACGATCTTCATGCCGTCCCCCCAATCTTGGGTTCGAAGAGAATCAGCCGTGAGTGCACGGTTGACTGAATGTCAGTACGTCATATGTGATTCGTGGACGTCAAGCGATTTGAGGGGAACGGGGGTTTCCATGCTGGGGCGTCCACGAGTCAAGCCGGAGCATTCCGGATATCAGGCGCAGGACGGGACAGTTCGACTGGGGAGTGTCGTCTACGGGATCGGGGTGGAAATCGAGGACCCAGAGGGCTGGGTGTGGACGCTGGTGGATGCCATGGACGGCACGCGTTCGGTGCCCGAGCTGGCCGACCTCGTGAGTACGTCGCACCCGCAGATCACACGAGCCGACGTCACCCAGGCCGTAACGGACCTGTACGAGGCCGGCCATGTCGATGACGGTGCCGCTCCGGACCCGGATCTCTCTGCTCGGCAGATGGAGCGCTACAGCCGGGGTGTGCCGCTGCTGCGCTGGCTCGACCGCAGTCCCCGGCCCAGCGCCTGGCAGATGCAGGAGCAACTGTGCCAGGCGCGGGTGCTGTTGGTGGGACTGGGCGGTACGGGTGGCTATGCGGCGCAGGCTCTGGTCGCCTCCGGGATCGGGCACCTGCACTGCGTCGACCCGGACACCGTCAGCCTGTCGAATCTCAACCGGCAGCCGCTGTACCGGGAGAGGGATATCGGCAGGTACAAGGCGGAGGTTGCGGCGGCGGACCTCGCATCCCTGAACTCCGATGTCGAAGTCACCTGCGAGCGGCGCCTGGTGGAGGGCCCCGAGGACATCGCGGACCTGCTCCGTGCCGGAGCCGGCCCGTACGACCTGTTGCTGATGTGCGCCGACAACCCGCCGGAGATCCGCCGGTGGGCCAACGAAGTGTGCCTGCGCACCGGAACGGCCTGGGTTGACGGCGGCTACCGCGGGCCGGTCGCGACGGCCGGTGTCCACGTGCCCGGAACGGGGGGCTGCTGGGAGTGCATACGCACTGCGGAGATCCGGCGCCGCGAACTCGGGCTGTCCCCCGGGGAGGACCCGGCGGTCGCCTCGCCGCGCAGGCCTTGGAATCCGGTGACCGCGGTCACCGCAGGGCTGTCCGGCCTCCTGGTGGCCCATGCCGCCCTCTCGCTGCTGACCGGTGCCCCACCGACGGAGCCGGGCACCATGTTCGGCATCAACCTGGGAGCCCTGCACGACCCGGTGCTGCTGCACTCCGGCCGACTGCCCGACTGCCCGGCCTGCGGCACCAGTACGGAGTCCGTGCCGCAGTCGTCCGACGGTGACGACAGGTGAGTGGTCTGCCTTCACTGCCGCCGATCACCGGCTCCAGCCGGGTGGGCCTGCATGACCTTCAGAGCCGTCCCCACGGCGATGCCGTGATCGTCGGCCGTCTCGCCACCGGTGAGGTGGTGGAGCTGCCCCCGGTGGGAGCGCACATCATCGGGCACCTCCGCCAGCACCTCACGGTGGCCGAGACCGCTCGACGAGTCGCTCACGAGACGGGCGAGGAGGTCGACACCGACGACGTCGCCGACTTCGTCACCGACCTGACGAATCTCGGCTTCGTCGCAAGCGTCGACGACGTCGACGTGCCAGGCCCTGCGCCCCGACGCCCAGCATTTGCCTGGATCACTCCGAGGCGCGCCGCGTGGTCGCTCAGTCCGCTCCTGCCGTGGGCCGTTGGCATCCTCGCCATCACGACGGTCGTCGCGGTTGCCCACGACCCCAGCCTGATGCCCGGGTACCACAGCTTGCTGTGGAGCCCGCACGGCAGCCTGGTACTCCTCGTCGGGTTCGGCGTCGGCTGGCCGCTGGTGTTCCTGCACGAGCTTGCTCACCTCGTCACGGCCCGCGCCAGCGGAGTGCCGGCCAGAGTCGAACTCGGCACCCGCCTGCAGTTCCTCGTGGCCCAGACCGACATGAGCGGCATCGAACTCGCGCCCCGCCGCCACCGGCTCACCGCCTACCTGTCCGGCATGGCCGTCAACCTCGCGGTGGCCTGTCTCTGCCTCCTTGCCGCCGCCGGGCCCTGGTCCTCCCTGCGCCCGGCTCTGCAGCTCCTGGCCCTCCTGTCACTGCTACCGCTCGCATGGCAGTTCTTGATCTTCATGCGCACTGACGTCTACTTCGTCCTCCAAGACCTCACCGAGACTGCGGACCTGTACGGCGACGGCCTCGCCTACGCCCGCTACCTCGCCCACCGGGTCATCCCCCTGCATCGCAGCGCGCCGCCGGACCGGACCTCGGACCTGCCCGCGGCCCAGCGCCGCGTCGTACAGCTCTATGCCGCCGTTCTTGTGGCAGGCACGGTACTGTGCCTCGCCGCCCTGGCGTCGGTCACGGCGCCCGCAGACCTGGCTCTCCTCGTCCGTGCCGCACACCGGGTCGGCCCAGACCACTCCCTGGTCGAACGCCTGGATGCTGCGACCGTACTGATCATTCTCGGTGGCTCCCAAGCCCTCTGGGCGAGGACCAAATGGCAGTACGTGCGTCACCGACGCAGGATCCGTCGAGGTGACTGACCGGTCAGCCACTGGACGTCGTGCACCAGCCCGCCCGGGCTCGTAGGTTCGGTCGTTGCGGTCGGTCTCCTTCAGCATGATCGCGCTGTCAAGGCTGGGATCCTCATCGACTTCGCCACCGGCTCCCACACCCGCACCACCCCAACGCCCATGGCGGGTGGACCGTCACCCAACGCGGACCCCTGCGCCTATGGGACCAAGTCGAAGCCGCTGTCCAAACCTGGCAGCATCACCACGCAGCACCACCTGCGCCAGCGGGTCAGTTCGACAGGGGCCGAGTAGCAGGTCGAGGAGCGCCGGGTGCTCCTGGAAGATCACGGTCGTGTCCGGGCTCGGCCCCTCTGGTGTAGCCATGCCATCAGTCGATTCGGGTGCTGTGGCTTCGCCCATGTACTTGATGGTGGCCTGGTACCGCGTCCGTACGGCGGCGGCTATGGCGTGGCCGGCGGGATCGAGGTCGCCCGAGTACTCCAGCGGTACGCCGCAGTTGCGGGCGAGGCCGAGCAGAGTGTGGTCGACGGCGGTCAGAGTGCCGGAGGTGCAGACGATCGGCCGGTCGAACTGGCGCATGAGGGCCTCGTCGACGACGGAGGGGTTCTCCACGACCAGCCAGGCCCGGCTGGGATCCAGGGCTGGCGGGTGGGCGGTCAGGTCGTGGAGTGTGAGGTGGTGCGGGCGGTCGTCCGCCCGGGCGAGGTTGAGGGCGCGGTCGGTCGGCCCGTCGCCGGTGGCGCCGACGCCTAGGACGAGGACGGTCTGGGAGAGACGGTCGGCGGCCATGCCGAGCCGCGCCAGCAGCGCGCGGTCAGCGGCCGGTGTGTCTGGCTGTTCGGCCTGCAGGAGGTCCCGCGCCAGGAGCAGCAGCTTGTCTCCATGCCCGTTGTCGTTGAGGTCGAAGTAGTGGGGGTCGCCGGCGCAGTGGTGGGCGAGCCGGGCGAGCGTCACGGGCCTTGGCAGTGGCAGCAGCGCGCGGGCCCGGGCCAGTGCGTCGATGAGGCGGTGCCGTTCGGCGATGGTGTCGACGCTGATGCCGTAGCACAGGCGGGCCGTCAGCGACGGCGTATCGGGGAGAGCGAGTTCGGCGTAGCGGTTGATGTCCGTGCGCATCTGCTCGGTGGCCCGGCGGACGCCCGCGGTATCCGGGACCTCTACCCCGGCGGCCTCGACCAGGCCGCGTAGGTCGCCGGGTGTGTAGCCGAGGGCCTCCAGCAGGCGGGGGACGGGGACGGCGAAGCCGCCTCGGACTTCCCGCAGCGGGGTTGCCCGGCTGCCGGCACGCCGGCTGCGGGCGAGCCAGCCGGAGACCATCGCCTGGCCGGTTCGGGAGAGTGCGGCGGTGACGTTCTTGATCGAGGCTGGCCCGTCCCCGCGCGCCAGGCGGGCGGCGATGGCCTCCCAGAGCGGGCGGATGTCGGGATCGGTGAGATCAGACATCGGATGCCTCAGGGGAAGTCATGGAGATGACAGTGCCGCACTCGGGCGCGACGGTGTCGGTCGCGGGCTGGCCGACACGGATACGGGCGGTTTGCGGTGTGCCTCGTCCGGTCCAGACGCTCGGGATGGTGTAGCGCATGGTGTCGCTCTTCTGGTGGATGCGGTGGATGCCCACGGCCCCGGTCTCGGCGACCAGGAGCGGCTGCATCGCGGGCAGGGTGACGATGGCGTCGAAGTCCCAGACGCGCAGGAGCTTGAGCAGCATGCGCAGGTTCGGGGCATCGAACGCGGCGTTGAGTTCATCGATGAAGACCGCTCGCGGGCCCTCGTAGCCGGCCGTGGAGTAAAAGGCGTGCGCTGCGGCGAGAAGGGGAAGCATGGTGGCCAGCCGCTGCTCACCCGCCGACAGTTTCGCGAGGGGGTTGCGGCGCGGGGTGACGGCCTTGAACACCTCGTCGTCGCTGTTCGGGTGCTCGGAGAACGAGCGGTGGGTGACGGAGATCTCCCACGTGTACCAGTTACGGTAGTCGAAGACGTGCTCGACGCGCTTGGCCCAGGTGGGGTGGTTGCTCTCCTCGTTCTTCAGCTGCTCGACGAAGAAGTCGTACATCTGGTCGAAGTTGCTCTCGTGGTTGGCGTCACGGATCAGCGACAGGGCCTTGAGAGCCACGGGGTCGTCGGTCTTGGGTATCCAGTCCAGCTTCACGCCGACCCGGGCCACGCCGGTGCGTACGTCTTTGAGTGTGGTGCGGATGTCGTTGACGATCTGCTCCGCGGTGTGGATCCGGACGTTGATGTCCTTGCGCAGCTCGGAGAAGACCACGCCCTTGACCTCGCTCTGGACCTGGTCGTTGAAGTCCGCCTCCAGCGATGCGATGGTGCTCTCGAGTTCGTCCAGGGCCTGGCGGAGTGTCTTGGCTCCGAGGGAGGAGGTTCCGGTTTCGAGGTCGTGGCCGTGCTCGGTGACCACGATCCGCCGCCAGCCGGTGCCGGGAGCCTCCTCGGTGGTCACATGCCGCCGGATCCGCAGCAGCTGCTCAAGGGCCTTACGGACACGCCCCTCCAAGGCACCGCGGGCCGACTGCTCCTCCAGGCGCGCCTGTTCTGCCCTCAGCTCGGCCGACAGGCCCCGCTGCTCGAGGATCAGCCGGGCTACATGGATACCCTCGGGCGCGTCCTCGGGACGGCTGAGGAGTTCTCCTTCGGCGAGTTCGTCGACGAGACCCTGGTCGAACAGGTCCTGGAGGATCGCCACCGCCGTGCCGACCGACCGTGAAGCACTGTGAAGCGCCTGCGCGTTGGCGGTCAGCTCCTGGACGGCGAGGGCGAGGCCCACCTCCTCCGCCCTCTCCTGCTGCCGGTGGCCCGTCAGAAGCCCGCGCAGCTGCACCTCCTCGTCGCGACGCTGGTCCAGTTCGGTCTGAAGGTCCCGATAGGACCGGTCGTGCTGGCGCAGTTCCTCGTTGTAGTGGTGGCGGGCCGTGGCGGCGGCGGCGGTGTCTGCCTCTGCGCGGCCGCGCAGAGCGTCGGCGTGGCGCTGTGCCTCAACGGTTGCGGCGCGGCGCGTGGCCGCAGTGGCAAGAGCGAAATAGGCGCGCGTGGCCGCAGCCGCCCACTCGCCCAGCAGGCCCTGGAGATTGCGCACCGCCGACCGGTAGCCGCGCAGGGCCTCTTCCTCGAGTGGCAGGCTGCCGTGCGGCATGCGCGCCTTGTGGTGCAGGGCGCTGGTGGCCTCGCGAACGAGCGTGCTGTGCCGCCCGAGGTCCTGTTCCGCTTCGATCAGGGCACCGGCGGCTACGGCGGCCGAACGCTGCGCCTCATCGGCGCCGGCCCGCGTTGGCAGCACGTCGGCGAGTTCGGCCGGGAGGCTGAAGCGGTCCTTCTTGATTTCCTCCGCGGCTCGGCGGGCGGCCTGCCATGCGGCTTCGGCCTCGGCGTGCGCGGCCTTCACGCTTCTGGCCTGGGCCGCGGCGCGGTGCATGGCCATCGCACAGGCGATGGCCGTTCGAGCGGCCTCCAGGCATGCTGCGACCAAACCGGGAAGGTCGGCGCACCGCTCCTGCGCAGCCCGCACGGCCTCGCTGGTCGCATCGACGAAGGCGTTGTCGCACGCCACGGTGGCAGCACGCTGTGCCTGCACGGCCTTGCCTGCCGCGATCTCGGCGGCGTGGACGGCCTGCTGCGCCGCCCTCTCGTGCCGCTCGGCGTCGCCAGCGATGGCCGTCGCCGCCGTCTCCAGCCGAAGCCAGGCGCCCGGGTCAGGGTAGGAGGTCTGCTCTGATTCGGCGGCGGCCAGCTGGGTGGCGAGCGCCTCGACGCGGTCCTCGGCAGCGTCGAGGGCGTCGGCCGCTTCCGCGCGCTGCTCGCGCAGCTCGGTGAGCCGGAGCTGACGCATGCGCTCACGGGCGGAGGCACCGATGTAGCGCGGGATCCAGCCCTTGGGACTCTGGGCAATCAACGGGCCAAGGTGGAAGGTGCCGTCCTTGGCGAAGGCGGCCTGCCCGGCCGCGGGCTGCTCGCCGTGCTCCACCACCCGGATACCGGCCAGCACCTGCTGGACGAGCTCCGCAGGCAGCGGCCCGTGCGCATCAGGCACCAGCAGGTCGGCAAGCGAGGAGCCATCGGACACGGTGGCCGCGACCAGGCAGACATCGCCTGCTGACAGCTCACCACCCGGTGACACCCAGGCGTCCAGGAGCCCCGCCGTGAGCAGCGCACCCTCGAGACGACCGGCTTCCTCCTCCGGCAGATGCCCGGCGAAGTCGACCAGTGCCCACAGCGGTGCGCCAGCTCGGTTTGCCCGCGAGGGCCGCCAGGCAGGCTGGCCCGGGCGGGCCTCGCTGCGCTTGGCTTCGGCAATCGCATCGTCCAGGTCGGCCAGACGGTCCTCGCACGCCGAAAGCTCCATGCGGGCACCGGTCAGATCGGCAGTGATCCGCGTGGATGCGAGCTGGTATACGGTGGCCGCATCGTCGCGCAGGTTCTGTGCATCCGGCGGCACCGGTCGGCCGTTCACAGCAGGCAGCCGCAGGCGATCGCGCTCGAGGACAGTCAGGGAGTCGGCCCACTCCCGGACCCCGACCGCCCACGTCAGCCCAGCCTCGAGCGACTTGGCGCTCGTCTCGTCGGCCTGGCGCCGCGCCTGCTCCGCGACACTCTGTGCGTCGGCGGCCTCGGTCTCCAGGCGCGCGCAGTCGTGGGCAGCGACGGCCGAAGCGTCGAGTGCCTTGGAGGCCGCGTGCAGCAGCTCTCGCCGCTGGCCGAGTTCGCTGCGGGCAGCCTCGGCCAGCTCACACAGGGCTTCTTCCCGGACAACGGGCGCCGACTCCATCCCAGCAGTAACAGGGGCGGCGGCGAAGTCGGCGACAACGCGCGACCTCTCGACCAGGCCCGTAACAGCCTCGGGGGCCTGTGCCAAGCCGTCAGCGTGCTGGGCAAGTTCATCCGCCTGACCGGCAAGCCGCCCTCCGGCTTCGCCACTGGTGATCTGCGCGACCTCGGCCCACGCAGCGGCCGATGCAGCCCCGTCGGCCAGCGCACGGGCGTGCGCCTGCACGCCGGTCAGGTCCAAGTCGGCCAGCGCCTGGGCCGACGCGTCCTCGAGCCAGGTACTGATGGCCTGCGGGTCCAGCACGGCGCCACCCACGAGCTCGTGCGGCGGAGCCGACAGACGTACCAGACGAGCGGCGAACCCTTGCAGCGCCTGACGTGCGGCATCCTCTGCCTGCTCCGCCTCATCCGCCCGGCCCTGCGCCCACTCAACGGCCGCCTCTGACTTACGCTGAGCGGCATCGTGGCGCTCCTGGGCCGCCGCCTGGGCATCGAGCTTCGCGGCGAGATGGCTGATGGCCGCACTCACCTCTTCGCCGGCCGTCGCCTGAGCGTCCAGCCAGATACCGGCCTGCTCACGAGCAGCCCGAGCCTCCCGCTCCAGTTCAGCGGCCGGCGCTTCGTCGCGCGTCTGCGCGAGCCGCCCGGCCACCTCGTCAAGCGAAGCGTGGAAGGCACCGCCACCCACCTCGCCCGCCGACTGGCCGAGCTGGCGCGTCAGCGTCCCCAGCTGCCCGACGGCGCTCTCGGCCTCACCCGAGGCGGCAACGCTCACCGCCCCAGCCTGCTGTTGCGCCTCGGCCCCGACCTGGGCCTCCTCAACGCTCCGGCTTGCCCGCTCCTCATGCTGCTGTGCCAAAACGGCAAGCTCGTCCAGGTTCGCGCCCGGGTGTCCATGAACCCGGCTCTCCAGCGACTTGATGGTCCGAGCGAGCAGAACAAGCTGCTGCTCGCCATCGCGTATCGCTTCACCAGCCGCCTGCAGGCCCTCCTCCTGCTGCGCCCTCCGCTCCTTCAGGGCCGCTTCGGCGGCGACCAGTTCGCCGTGCCGCGCGTGATCGTCGCGCAACCCGACGGAGGCGCTGGCGGCTGCCGCGGCGACGTAGCGCCGGTAGAACTTGCGGATGCTGTTGAGAACCTCCTGCTCCCGGCGGGCGTCCCGAAGGCGGTTCTGCAACTGCTCCGTCTTGGCCAGCGCGTCCGCGAGGCTCTGCACCCGCGCCGCGTCAAGCGAAGGCAGCGCGGAGGTGAGCGTGGCCCGCATCGAGCCGGGGCTGACCTTGTCGTTGGCCTGGACGCTGCGCAGCGCTCGCAGGACCGACCCGAGCGCTTCGATCTGCGAGGCGTCCAGCGGCTGGTACATGGCCGTGCGGACCGCTTCGGGATACTCATCCTCCCCGCGCACGACGGCGGCGTGGTCCTTGCACGCGTTCTCCAGGCGGTTGTTCGAGGTGAACAGCAGGCCGCCGTACTCGGCGAGCTGAGCCGCAAGATCCTCGATATCCACTGGCATCCCCTCGCGCGCCAGCGTCAGACCGGCGTCCACGCGCGCGGGGACCAGGAACCAAGCCCGCTCCAGACTGGCGCGCTCGCCGCCGCCGGTCTTCAGCCACAGCCCGGCGGTCAGCCACTGGGTGCAGTTGCGGCCGTCGGGACCGGGATCGGTGCGGCCGTACTCCTGCCACCAGGCGCCGGTCTTCGCCGGGCCGGAGCGGCCCTGGGTGTGGATGGAGGTGAGGGTGCCGGCCGCCTCGCCCGAGGCCGACAGGCTCTTGGAGCTGATCTCGCCGTCGATGAACGTTGGGCACAGGACCCCGCTGGTCAAGGACTTACCGGAGCCGTTCATCCCCACCAGGGCGAGCCATCCGGAGCTGTAGAGGAACTGCTCCTCGCTCCACTGCCAGGAGTTCACCGCCCCGGCCCGGGTCGGCTGCCACCGGCCCACCGCAGCGGGGTGCGGATCGACCACGACGGTCTTCCTGCCCGTGCGGCGGGCCAGGCTCTCAAGCGTACGGTGCTGCTCAGTCATCACTGATTCTCCTGTTCAGCGGCGCCGTCGGCACCAGCCGTGTCCTGGACCGCGTTCGCGGCGTGGGAAATGTGGACCTGCCACAAATGGAGGGCAGGCGTGGGCCGCCAGCCCGAGCCCGGCGGCGGATCGGCGGCCACAATGCCGGCGGACAGCAGCTGTCCGATCGCCGCCGCGGCCAACGAGCGATCGCCGTTGATGCCCTGGTACCTGCGGGCCCACCACGGGCGCTCGGCCAGGACCCTGCGCAGCTCGGCGCACGCCCACTCGATGCCGAACCACCCCATCGGATCGTCCCGCCCGGCCAGGACATCCAACAGCAGCAGCGCACCCTGCTGCTCGAGAGTGCGGCCGTGAGGGAACGTCAGGTCGGTGGTGTGCCCCTGCGGGTCGGCCACAGTCCACCAGTCCCGGCGCACGGTGCACGCCAGCCCGGCCACCGCAGCCGCGTCCAGAGCACGCTCGCGCCCCGTGTAGGAGGACAGGTACCGCCCCACCTCCGTGTCGGGGTCCGGCGTCAGGCCGGGGTCATCCAGCACTGCCCGCATCGCCAGATGCCGACGGCGCCTCTCGTGCGCCTTCGCTGGTGCGTCCTCGGGCAGCTCCCGCTGGTCCGCACACAGCGCGTCGACATGCGTGTGTGGCGCATCGAGGTCGATGTCCAGCAGCGACGGCGCGACGGACGCGATCAACAGGGCCAGGCGTTCGCGGCGCGCCGTGATGACCATGTCCAGCCCCTGATCATGCTCCAGAAGATCCAGCGCCACATCCGAGGCGATGACATGCCATGACTCCAGGAGCCGAAGAGCATCGATGAACGCCAGCCGGTGCGAAGCCGCGGTCGCCAGCTTTTCCCCAGCGGCGGCAGCCGGCCGAAAGCGCGGCAGCCGACCCGCATCAGCTTCCGTCCCGCACGCCTGGACCACGGCGCGCTGCAGGTCGTTGAACGTGGCCTGTGTACCGCGCCACAGCTGCTCGCACACCAGGCTCGCCAGGACCAGCACCAGTGGGGAGGCCGCGGTGGAGGACTTGCTGCGCTGGACCACAGGGGCGCGGTCGCCAGGCGGATCGTTGCGCCGCTTGTACAGCCGGCACACCCCCTCCGACCGGTAGACCTCGAAACGCCAGCCAGCCGTGCGGTCGAACCAGGCGGCAACCTCCCGCTGGTAGTTCACGGCCAAGCGGAACGTCTCCGGGTCCGCCTCCACGCAGTGGATCTGCTGTCGCAGCATCCGCGCCACCACCAGCCCGGCCTCGGGCTCCAGCCCGACGCCTGCCCCGCGTGACATCGAAACAGAGCCTGCGGCCATCACGCGGCCATCCCTTCCACGCCGCCCTCCAGCAGGCGGATCTCGATGAGGACATCGGGTGCCGTCAACGTGCCGTCCTCGAACTCCACCGTCACCACCCGCCCCACCTCGCCAGGCCACAGCGTCAGGCTCGCCCCCACCGTGGAGGTCGACCCACAGCCCACCGAGTCGTCGAACCCGTTCAACGCCTCCTCCAGCAGCCCGATCAACACGGCGGTGTAGTCGGCGTCCAGGCCCCCGAAGAAGGACAACTGCACGGGGCCGGGGGTGACCAGGCCGCGAGCGATGATCTCCAGAAGCTCCAGCTCGGCGTCGTTCTCCTCCTCGCCCCGCTGCCGCTCCTGGTCCAGATCGGGAATCCTGCGCGGCGCCCCCGTCGCGTGCGCTCCCCGCTGCGTACGGCGCAGGACCACCTTCACCTCGTGACACCCGCCGTCCTGCGCGCGGTCGTACACCGCGACGTCCTCCTCACCCGGCGCGAGCGGATGCCGGGCAGGCCACATCCCGAACGCGGCGGCGAACACCTGGTAGGCATCGGCCACGGTGGGCTGGGCGTGCAGCATCCGCGCGATCTGCCGGAAGTCCGCGCCCACATCACTGCCTCGAGTCGTCGCGTAGTAGCGGCGGTCGATGGCACCAAGCAGGGCGTGAATGGCATCCGCAGCGGCAGCCACCAGCCGCTCGATCGACCCCCTCGGAGCGAACCACGCCTTCAAATCACGCAGTTCACGCACCTTCTCCTCGACCCAGCGGTCCTGCGCCGCAGGCTCCAGCACACCCGCGTCGGGCAGCGCCTGCCGTGCCAAGACGTCGAGGCCCACTGCTTCGAGCTCGTCGAAGGCCGAACGTACCCGGCCCAGCGAGTGCTCGGTACGGCGCGCGAAGTGCTGCAGAGCCAGCAGGATGTGCCGGCGGCTGGTCGCGAACACCCCATCGTCGCTGACGTCGTTCTGGGCCAGCGCCCCCACCGCGCTGTAGAAGTCACCGCCGGCTTCCTGCAACTGCTCCAGGTGCGCATGAATGTGCCCTTCGAGGGCAGGAGCCAGCATCCCCGCGTCCTCGCGATAGTGGTGCAGCAGCCCGCGCAGCGTCTGCTCCACCGCATCGAGCAGCCGGGGCGGCAGCTGCAGCGTCCGATCCAGGCGGCCCACCGCATCCCGCACAGCCGCGACCATCACCCGACCCTCCCGGGTGAGCGACCACGCCTCACGCCGACGAGCACCTTCCGCGTAGCTTCCCACCGGAGCGCTGTAGTCCCGGAAGCGAGTCACATACCCGGTGTCCGTCAGCCGCTCGACCACGTCCGACAGCACCTCATTGCCGACCGGACCGCCGTATCCAACCTCCACCAGCAGAACGCGAATGTCGGACAGTGTCCACATCGGCCCCCGGCTGCTTGCCAACAACAAAGCTCCGAGCACTGCAGCCGACAGCTCGCGCCGCTCGTCGTCCTTGTCGGCGAAGACACCGAAAAGGTCCGTATCGAGCATGCGCCACCACACGCCATCCATCCAGGCCCTCCTTCCTTCCACGCTCATATCTCCCGTGTATCCCGATGGTCGAGCCGGACATCCAACCGGAAATGGGTACGGCAGAACCCCATTCCGTGGCTGCCCACACAACGACATGGAGCACCGTAAAGACGGGCGCTGACAATCTCCATCGAATGGAACGGGGCCGCTCATGTCCAGGGAGGCGGCTGCGCCGCCGATAAGGATCTTTCCTGTCATCGAACGCCAAGATCAAAATCGCCGGTTAGTGTAAATCCCGCAGTTGTCCGGCATCTGAGAAGTGAATCCTTTTTGGCCTACCTGATGTCTAGTCGCGCCATCGATTACTGAGGCGACATCGGCCAGATCATTCGTCAGATATTGATTTACGTCGACGGACTGACGGCAAAGCGGTCCACAGAACTTGCTGTGGGAGGTTACGGAGAGCAAGGCAGCCGTGATACATGAGGCGTTGGTCACTCATGGGCATCAGCAGGCCGCTGAACTGCCTCGCCACCGCTCGGGCGATTGAGCGCTACGCCATGCGCGACTCGTCCCGACGGCGACTGCAATGTGACGTACGCCTCACCAGTCTGAGACCGGTCCGCCGGGCCGCAGGGAGGCCGCCGCCCAGGCGGCGGCCTCCTGCACGTCGACAGCAAGGTGCTCGACCGGGTCGTCGGCGGGGTCGAGGCTCAGGTTGTCGCCCTGGAGGAGTATGCCCGCCAGGCGCAGGAGGATGACCGGATCGCCGCCGACCTGGCGATGGCGGAATGGGTCGACGCAGGCAGCGGGGCGGTCCGCGATCTGCTCGCAGAAACGGCGGCCGTACTGGCGGTCATCGCCGACATCGAGGCGCTGACCGCGTCCGCTACACCGCGCTGGGCGATCTCGCGCTGCACGGCCTGGTCGCCTCCGACGGCAACACCCGGGACCGGCACAAGAGCTGGCGGCTGGAGGGCACGGCCGGGCTGGAGGCGGCCGGGCAGGTGCTCGGCCTGCCCCGCTCCGACATGGGCTCCACGGCCCGGGGTGCTGGCCAACGCGGAACAGAGCGCGGTCATCGACCTGGCCGGGGCCGGTGACCCGGTCGACCTGGCCGGGGCCGGTCTCCCATGTGCGGGCGTCACGAATTTCCCGCTGGAGGGCCTCCATCAGCGCCGGGCCCGCGGCCGGGTCGGCAAGTCGCAGTACCAGATCGTTATGGCCCTCGGAACGTGCGGCCACCGGCCCGCCCTCGGCCTGCTCCGGGATCTCGCGCAGCGCCCCTTCAAGGCCACCATGGTGTACGTCGCGCTCGGCGACGCCACCGTCCGGCTGAGCGCCCCCGAAGACGCAGCCGATTCACTGCGCTGGTGTCTGGGCACCGGCACTCCGATGCTCGCCGACGGCGCCCTGCGCGCCGTCGCCAGAACGCTGGGCCGCCCTGCAACGCCCGACCTGGGACCCGCTCATGCGCGCCCTGATCATCGACACCGCCACCGTCAACCTCCACCGCAAACTCCGCCGCATGGCCGCCGACACCGGCCTGCACGCCATCGCCGTCCTCTCCGACTGCGCCGTCTTCGCCTCACCCGGCCCCGGCGCACTCGACATCCTCACCAAGCCCGACGGCACCCTCACCACCTCGCTGCGCCTCGGAGTGAGCCCGGGGATGGTGAAGTTCGAGGGCTCCCGGCCGATGGCCGAGATCACCGAGCTCATCGCCGACGACACGAACCCGGCCCGGCACATGAAGCCCGGCGGCCAGGTGTCCGCCGACGAGTAGTTCCCCCGCGCGGCCCGCCGGCACCCGAGCGGCGGGCCGCCCGCCACGACCACCACCTGAACGACGATGCCGTCCCGGCCGGGACGGCAGGAAGGACCTGATGCCCCATGAGCCGGGAGATCGACGAGGGCCTGGAACGCGCCGAGCGCACCCGCCCCATCCCGGTCCACCTGAACACCCGGGTCAAGTTCCTGTGGGAGAAGGTCTCCAAGAACGACACCAAGCGCCTCGCCCAGGTAGCTGGCGTCTTGGTGCGCACCGCCCAGCGCTGGGCCCACGCCCTGACCGCCCTCGCCGCCGGCGAGGTGACCGGCGACATCCCCATGACCAAGGCCAACGCCGCGAAGGTCGAACAGGCGGTCCGCTCCGCGTGGCAGCCGCGGGTGAAGCAGCGGGTGCGCCGTGACGCCGAGCAGAACGGCTTCATGCTGACCCTCAGCGGCACCTTCGGCTTCAAGTCGGCGGCCGGCTCCACCGACGACCCCCGCCCGCGCATCATCACCCACAAGATGCCCGGCTCCGTCGCCCAGCGCCTCTACGCCGCCCGCGACGCCGGCGAGAGCCAGGAGGAGCAGGAGAAGATCCTCGCCGAGGCCCTGCGCGATGAGTACTTCAAGGACGGCGGCCGCCGCGCCCGCGGTCTCGACGTCGAGCTCAACGACGTCGCCTGGATGGACGTCGAGGTCTGATGCGAGCCCCGCGCCCGCCGGAGGCGGTCGGGTTGTGGGGGGGGGGGGGGGGGGGGGGGGCCCCCCCGCCCGCCCCCCCCCCCCCACCACCAGCCACCCCCCCGCCCCCCCGACAGCCGTGATGACCGCGACCCCGACCC
>NZ_JBEOSP010000021.1:0-158877 GCF_040303105.1 Kitasatospora sp. NPDC096128
TGCTGCTCGACAGGGCGTGACTGTCGAGCAGCAGGCGCCGCCGGCCGTGGCGGAAGGGGCGCCCCGGTGGCTCGGGGCGGTGTCCGGGTCGAGGGCGGCTTCCGGGCGGGCCGCGGAGTCGGGCGGGGGTGGGGAGGGGCCCGGTGAGGGTCAGGAGGTCGGGGTGGGGCGCACCGCGCGGCGTTCGCGGAGGGTGCGGAGGACCCGGCGGGTGGCGCGGGTGGCGACCGGGGGGAGGAGGTCCAGGGCGATCCGGCGGGGGGCGGAGCGCTGGAGCTGGGCGGGCGTCTTGACCCGGTAGTTGAGGCGGAGGACCTGGTGGCCGGCGATGGCGTCCTCGTCGACGGCGTAGTCCTCGGCCTGCCAGTCGCGGGCCAGCAGGGTCCGGCGGGCGGCCTCGGCGTCGCCCCAGGTGCCGTAGAACTTCATCGGGGTGAGCAGCACCGGGCGCAGCCCGCCGGTGAAGACGGCCTCCCAGACGGCGGCCGAGACGCCCGGGGTGTGTTCGGAGCGGTAGTCGTCCAGCGAGATCAGCCCGTCCTCGGCGAGGGCGGCCCGGGCCACCAGGATGTCCCCGCTGACGTGCTCGTACAGGTGGGAGGCGTCGACGTGGACGAAGCGGCAGCTGCCCGCCGGGATCCGGCCGTCGGCCAGCACCGAGGTCGGGGCCTGGACGATCTCGGGCAACTCGCTGTGGAAGGCGAGGTAGTTGGACTCGAAGGCGCTGCGGGTGAGCGTCTTGCGGTAGGACATCGACATCTCGGCGGCGTTGTCGGCGTCGGCCGCCTCGGAGTCGAAGAGGTCGCAGACGGTCAGCCGCTCGCCCGGCTGGAGGTGGTCCCCGAGCAGGACCGCGCTGCGGCCGAGGTAGCTGCCGAGCTCCAGGACGTCCCCGGTGACCCCGGCCGCGGTCTGGGCGGACAGCAGGTGGGAGAACGCGGCCCGGTCCAGGCCGAAGAACCAACCGGGGATGTCGTCCCGCTTGCGCGGGGCCGGGCCGGCGACGGTGGTCTCTTCACTGGGCACGGCTGCCTCCAAGGCTGGCGGGGCGCGGTGGTGGATCACGCCGCGGAGGGGCGGTGTGGTCGTGAGGCAGATCATCATAGCCAGGCACGGGCCGTGCGGGGCGGGGAGTCGAAGGCGCGCTTCCGGGCCGGTGCGGCGCCGTTCGGGCAGCTGTTCGGGCGGTGTCGGATCGGGTGTTCGGACGGATGTTCGGGCGGGTGGTCGGGGGCCGGTGGGCCGTCCGGGCGGTTCGGGTGCCACTCGCCCGTCGGGGGCGCTACCGCCCCTTCCGGCTCTCCGCGCCCTCCAGTTCCGCGATGGTCTCGGCCAGCCAGGCCCGCTCGGCCGAGCCGGAGGCCCGGGCGACCAGCAGCATGCCGCGCCGGAACGGGTTCGGCTCGCGCTCGGCGGTGACCGGGTGGCCGTTCCCGTCGTAGAAGAAGCTGCTCGGCGCCTCCAGGAAGTCCAGCCGGCGGCGGAGTACGGCGGCCTGGCGGGCCGGGTCGGCCAGCTGGTGGAGGAAGGCGGCGAGGGTGAAGAAGCGGATCTGGTCGGTGATCTCGGCCTGCTCGGGGTCGGCCAGCCGTCGCAGCAGGTCCGCCCGGCCCTCCTCGGTGAGTTCCAGGGTCTGGCGCGGCGCGGCCCCGGTGCCGGGTTCGGTGCGGCGGTGCAGTAGCGCGGCCTTCTCCAGCCGGGTGATCGCGGGGTAGAGCGCGCCGTCGCTGACCGGTCGGACGTGGCCGGTCAACCCGGTGATCCGGGACTTGAGTTCGTAGCCGTGCAGGGGCTGGTCGTACAGGAAGCCGAGGATCGCGAGCGTCAGCACGGTCGGAGCCCTTTCGTCGGAGTGCGCCCCATGATGCGCCCGGTTCCATGGTCGATGCTACCTCTTGGCGCTGTACATCGATTCGATGTATATCTACTCGAGGCAGCCGCCCGCGCTGGAGTGGGCGGCGCGAGAAGGGGGGGGACCCATGCGCGAGCAGTCGATCCGGCTGGCCCGACTGGCCGGACCGGTCTACGCCGAGCTGTTGTCCGGAGTGATCGCCACGGTGATCGGGATGTTCTGGGTGGCCGGCCTCGGCGGGGCCGCCGTCGCCGCCGTCACCTTGGCCGGGACCGTCGAGAACCTGCTGCTCGGACTCGTCCTGGTGGTGGCCTCCGGCGTCAGCGTCCGGCTCGCCCGGGCCCTCGGCGCCGGGGACCGCGACGAGGCCGGCCGGATCACCCGCGCCGCCTGGCGGCTCTGCGGGCTCGGCACCCTCGCCCTCGCCGTCCCCGGTTTCCTGCTGCGGGACCGGATCGCGGCCGCCTTCCTCGACGGCGAGGCCGCCGCCCGGGCCGCCGAGTACCTCACCGTCGCCTTCCCTGTCTTCGGACTGTTCTTCGCCCAGCGCGTCGCCGACGAACTCTTCAAGGGCGCCGGCGACACCCGCACCCCGATGCGGATCGCCCTGCTCTCCAACGCCCTGCTGCTGGTCCTCGACCCGCTGCTGATCCTCGGCCCGGGCCCGCTGCCCGCCCTCGGCGTGCCGGGCGCGGCGCTGGCGCTGGCCGCCTCCCGAGCGGTCGCCCTCGCCGTCACCCTGCGGCTGCGGCCCCGGATCAGCGGGCCGGTGCGGGGCGTCGGGGCGGCAGCCGTCGGCATCCTGCGGGCCGGCGCGCCGTTCGGCCTGGACTTCACCGCCCGGATGGCCGTCGGGACGGCCCAACTCGCCCTGGTCGCCGGCTTCGGGGTCGCGGCAGTGGCCGGGTACGGCATCGGCTACCGGCTCCTGCTCGTCCTCACCATGGCCTTCTACGCGCTGCGCCAGGCCGCCGCCATCCGGGCCGCCCGGCTCGCCGGGGCCGGCCGCGCCGAGCCGCTGCGCGACCTCCGGCGCGCCACCGCCCGCCTCTCCGCCGGACTGGGCGCGGCGGCGGCCCTGCTGGCGGCCGGTGCGGCGGGGTCGCTCACCGCGCTGTTCACCGACGACCGGACGGTGACCGCCCAATCCGTCGGCTTCCTGCACCTGACGGCCCTCTACCTGCTGCCGTACGCCCCGGCGGTCGCCCTCGGCGGCTACCACCAGGCGACCGGGGCCGGGCGGGCGCTGGTGGTGTCGGCGGTGTCGGGGCTGGGTGCCCAGTTGGGTGCGGCGGTGGTGCTGTCGGGGTGGTTGGGGGTGGACGGGGTGTGGCTCGGGCAGGTGCTGGGGGCGATCGTGCAGCTGGCGGTGCTGGTGGCCCTGGCCCGGGGTGGGTCGGGCCGGGTGGAACGCGGGTCTGTGTTGGTGTCGGTGGAGTGAGGTGGGTGGGCCCGGTTCTCCCGACACCCGGGCGAGGTCGCGGGTGTCGGGAGCAGGTGTTCAGCGGTCAGGACGCCGGGTCCGACACGGCGCGGAGGCGCTCGGCGAACGTGCGGGCGGCCGCGAAGTCGCGGGTGTCGGGGCGGTGCTTGTTGATGCCGCCGACCAGACGGAACGGGAGCCAGGTGTCGTGGCCGCGGGCCGTGAAGCCGCCGACGACCCGGAAGCCCTTCGCCGCCAGGGTGCGCTCCGCCGGGCGGGTGAACGGGCGGAAGCCGGGCTCGGGCAGGCCGCTGGTGGCGAACACGAAGGCCCGGCCCCGCCGTTCGGCGCCAGGGAGGGTGTGGATGAACCGGCGCAGCCGAGGGTGGAGTCGCCCGGTGAAGACGCCCGAGCCGAGGCCGATCAGGTCGTACCCGGCCAGCTCGGCCGGGTCCAGCTCCTCCGGCTCGACCACCGGCGCGGCCAGCGGCCGGGCCAGGGCCTCGGCGATCCGCCGGGTGTTGCCGTGGGACACCGATACGCACACGATGACGGCTTTCATGAGGAAGACGCTCCCTTCGCTCTGCAGGTACCCGATGGACCGGACAGGGCGGCGGAACGTGACATCGGGAGTCCGAGGAGAGGCCGTGGCAGCCGTAGCACGGGTGCCCGGCCGGTCGTGGGGGCGGGCAGGACGGGCGGCGCCGGGGCGGACGGGCCCGGCGGCGGGGTGCGCCTGGACCTTGCCTTGGGGCTCTCCGCACCGGAGCGTACGGAGGACGGGAGTTGAGCTCCCGGCAGACCTGGCGGCGCACCCCCGGGCGGCGTCCGGAATGCCGTTCGATACATCCGGACCATTGGCCCGGCCTTTTCCCCTCCGGTACCTTCCGTCGCAATTCCTCACCCCCGCCCCGGGCGCCATGGTGGTAACTCTGCCACGCCCGAGAAAATCTGGTGACAGGCCGTTGTGAGCAGACCGCCACGGTTTCGGCCAACCAATTCACAGGCGTCATCAGGCGTTCCGTCCGCGGCCGGGAGCCACACCAGGGATTTCACCGGTCCGATTCCCATGAGAATTGCTTTCCGTTCAATCGGAAGGGGTTGCGAGCGGGTGATCCGCCGTGAAGACTGTTCCGCGTTCGTCTGTCGAACGTTCGCGCCGTCAAGGATTGCGCTGTCTTCCGGGCCGTTGTGGCGGGTGCCGCACGGTGGCCCCGGGGGACCGACGCAGGGGGGATTGCGATGCCGGGTGGGGCGACCCTGCGGGGTGCGGGCCGACGGGTCCGCAGGCCGGAGTGTTCGGGGTGGCCGTACGGCCCCGACGGCCGGATCCGGGCATTCGGGTGCCCGGAGTATTCGGAGTAGCGGGGAAATCAGGTCGTATTCGTGCCATCCGGTCGCCGCGCGCCGTCGCGGCCCGGAGCGCCTCCGCGTGCGCCGTTCTCGCGCCGTTCAGCGCCGGGAGGCGCCACCGATCCCGTTCGGGTCGGGTCGGCCGCGGTCGGACGGTGTCCGGTCAATCACGTAGTTCGCGCGGCACTCTGCGCCGTGCGGCGCCGTCGGCCGGAAATTCGGCAAGGCGTTCCTCAGCAATCCGGAATTCATCCGCGGGCGCGTCGTCGTGTCCGCACCCGAGAACCAGTCAACGGGAGCCACCGCCCATGCCGTACCCCGCCTCCGCGCCGGTCCGCGAGCGCGCCCCGCAGCTGCTGCGGCGCGAGTTGCAGCACCGGCTCGACACGCTCGCGCGCCGCCACCGGGTGCCCGGCGCCCAACTGGTCCTGGACACCGGGGCGGAGCTCGTCGCCCTGCACACCGGGGTGGCCGACGCCGCCACCGGCGCCCCCTTCACCGGGGACACCGCCGTGCCGGTCGGTTCGCTCACCAAGCCGTACACCGCCGCGCTGGTGCTGCTCCTGGCCGACGACGGGGACCTCGACCTCGACGACCGGGCCGCCGCCCACCTCCCCGAGTTCCGACAGCTCCCTGACCTGACGATCCGTCAACTCCTCAGTCACACCAGCGGGCTCCCCGCAGGTCCGGACTCCGACGCGGCCGCCCGGACCACCGCGGCGCGCTACCTGGCCGCGGTCTGCACCGCCCGGGATGCGCTGTTCCCGCCCGGGACGGGCTTCTCCTACTCCAACGCCGGCTACGTCGCCGCCGGGCGCCTGGTGGAGTCGGTGACCGGGATGACGTGGCAGGAGGCCGTCGCGGCCCTGCTGCTGGAACCGATGGACACCGTGCCCGCCTTCCTCGGCAGCGAACCCGGTGTCGAGGAAGGCGGGCAGGGCGCCGCCCGCCCGGTCGCCGCCGGGCACGCGTTCAACGCCCTGACCGGGAGGGTCCGGCCGGTCCGGCAGAACCTGGCCCCGCTGGAGGCGCCGGCCGGGGCGCTGCTGCTGAGCGCCGCCGACCTGGCCGCGTTCGGCGGCGCGGCGGTCGGCCGGGCCAAGGCGCTGGCCGCGGACGTCGCCGACGAGCTGCGCCGCCCGCAGCCCGGTGCCCGGCCGGGCGCGCTCGCCGACGGCTGGGGAGCGGGTCTGGCGCTCTACCGGCAGGACGGGCGGCTCTGGTGCGGGCACGACGGCAACGCCATGGGCACCTCCTGCCACCTGCGGGCCGAGCCGGACAGCGGAGTGGTGGTCGCCTTCACCGGCAATGCCGGCTCGGCCACCGCGCTCTGGCGTGAACTCGCCGTCGAAATAGCGGAGTTGATCGGCCTTCCGGTGCCCGCCGCGATCGCCCCGGCGGCCTCGGCGGCCCCGGGTGCCCCGATCGACCCGGCGGAGTGCGCGGGCGACTACCGCAACGGCGGGATCCGGTACCGGGTCGAGACTGCGCGCGACGGAGGGCTCACCCTCTCCGTGGACGGCGACCTGCCGCTCGTGCTGCGCTGCTACGCCGACCTCCGGTACGACCTGATCGCCCCCGACACCGGTCGGCCCGAGCCCGGCGGGTGGTTCCACCGGGACCCGGCCACCGGGGTGATCGACCGGGTGCAGGTGTCCGGGCGCACCGCGCGGCGGGTCGGGCCCGCCTGAGCCCGCAGTCGGAGCCGGCCGGCCGGTGAGCCGCTCGGCCGCCGCGTACCACCGTCGGACCGCTGTGCCCTCTGCCCGCTGTGCCCCCTGCTCGGCGCACCCTGCCGTGCCCGGCGCAGCCGCACCCAGCCGTACCCCCAGCCGTACCGCCGCCGCGCCACCGCACCGCCTTTCCCGCACCGTCGAGGGCCGGTCCCCGCCCGCCCCGGCGCCCGTGTCGCTCCCTCCCCCTCCGGAAGGACCCTCCGCCATGGCCGACTGGCCCACCCAGCCCGTGCGTCCGTCCGCCCCGCCGCAGGCCCGCGACACCGCCGGGGCGCCGGACGGCGCCACCGACCCGTCCCCGACGGGCCGCACCCTCGACGGGCTGTTCGCCGCCCGGGTGGCCGAGACGCCGCACGCACCCGCGCTGACCGACGGCCGGCGCACCTGGAGCTACCGGGAACTGGCCGACCGGGTCGAACGCCTGGCCCTGGCGCTGAGACGGCGCGGCGCGGCGCCGGACCGGACGGTGGCGCTGGTCCTGCCGCGCTCGATGGAACTGGCCGCCGCCGAACTGGCCGTCGCCCGGGCCGGTGCCGCCTTCCTGCCGGTGGACCCCGGCTACCCGGCCGAGCGACGAACCCTGATGCTCGCCGACGCCGCGCCCGCAGTGGTGCTGGACGACCCGGCCTGGGTCGCCGAAGCGATGGAGGCGGCCGGGGCGGTGGAGGCGGCCGCGGAGACGGTGGGCGGCCTCCGTGCCGAGCCCGGCACCGACCACGCCGCGTACGTCATCTACACCTCCGGCTCCACCGGGACGCCCAAGGGCGTGGTGGTCACCCACCGCGGGATCGCCGGGTTCACCGCCGCGGCCGTCGAGCGCTACGCCGTGCGCCCCGGCGACCGGGTGCTGCAGTTCTCCTCGCCCAGCTTCGACGCCTCCGTGCTGGAGCTGTTCTGCTCCGTCCTGGCCGGCGCGACTTTGGTCGTCCCGCCGGACGGCCCCTGGCTGGGCGCCGAGCTCGCCGCCGTGCTGGACGAGCACCGGATCACCCACGCCCTCATCCCGCCCGCCGCCCTGGCCACCGTGCCCGCCGGGGCCGGGCGCCACCTGCGCACCCTGATCGTCGGCGCCGAGGCCTGCCCCGCCGAACTGGTCGACCGCTGGGCGCCCGGCCGCCGCATGATCAACTCCTACGGTCCGACCGAGGCCACCATCGTCGCCACCTGGACCGGCCCGCTCGGCGCCGGAACCGGCACCCCGACCATCGGGGCGGCGCTGCCGCACACCCGGGTGTATCTGCTCGACGCCCGGATGCATCCTCAACCAGCAGGATCCGAGGGCGAGTTGTGCATCGGCGGCGAGGGCGTGGCGCGCGGCTACCTGGGCCGCCCCGGGCTGACCGCCGCCCGCTTCACCGCCGACCCCTTCGGGCCGCCCGGCGCCCGGCTCTACCGCACCGGCGACCTGGCCCGGTGGACCGCCGACGGGCAGCTGGAGTTCCTCGGCCGACTCGACCGGCAGGTGAAGATCCGCGGCTTCCGGATCGAACCGGGCGAGGTCGAGGCCGCGCTGCGGGCCCAGCCGGGCGTCGACCAGGCCGTGGTGGTGGTCCGGGAGGACGAGCCGGGCCACCCCCGCCTGGTCGGTTACGCCACCCCCGCCGACCCGGCGCACGCCCCGGAACCGCCCGCCCTGCGCGCCGCCCTGACCGCCGCCCTGCCGGCCCACCTGGTGCCCTCCGCCGTCGTGGTCCTGCCCGCCCTGCCGCTCACCCCGCAGCACAAGGTCGACCAGCGTGCGCTGCCCGCACCCGCCCGCACCGGCGCCGTCGAACCGCTCGCCCCGCGCACCGGCCGGGAACGCGACCTGGCCGCCGTCTGGGCCGAGGTCCTCGGGGTCGACGCGGTCGGGGTGCACGAGGACTTCTTCGACCTGGGCGGCGACTCGATCCTCGCCGCCCGGGTCCTGGCCCGGATCGCCGAGCGACTCGGCGCCCGACTCACCCTCCGGGACGTCTTCACCGCCCGCACCGTCGCGGCCCTGGCCCCGCTGCTGGACGACCGGCCGGCCGACCGGGCACCGGAGCCGATCCCGCCCGCCCCGCGCGGCGGGCCGCTGCCCGCCTCCAGCGCCCAGCGCCGGCTCTGGTTCCTGAACGACCTCGACGCCGGCGGCACCGAGTACAACACCGGCGTGGCGCTGCGGCTGCGCGGAACGCCCGACGTCGAGGCGCTGCGCCGGGCGCTGCACCGGCTCGCCGCCCGCCACGACGCGCTGCGCACCACCTTCGCCCTCCTCGACGGGCAGCTCGTCCAACGCGTCGCCGATGTCGACGGTTCAGCCGACCTGCCGCTGCGCACCGCGGACCTCGGCACGCTGCCCGCCACGGAACGCGAAGCGGCCGCCGAGCGGCTGCTCACCGAGGAGCTCGGCCGCCCGTACGACCTGGCGGAGGGTCCGCTCACCCGGGCACTGCTGGTCCGGCTCGCCGCCGAGGAGCACCTGCTGCTGCTCGGCCAGCACCACATCGTCACCGACGGCCGCTCGGTCGGCGTCCTCACCCGCGAACTTGCCGCGCTCTACCGGGCCGAGGCCACCGGCGAACCGGACGGGCTGCCCGCGCCCGGCCTCCAGTACCCCGACTTCGCGCACTGGGAGCAGCACCACGCGGAGCAGCGTGACGCGGACGGGCGTGAAGCGGACGGGCGTGACGCGGACGGGCGTGACGCGGACGGGCGTGAAGCGGACAGGCGTGACGCGGAGCAGCACCACGCGGAGCAGCGCCGCCAGGACGCCGGGACGGCCGCCGACCTCGCCTACTGGAAGCGCTGCCTGGCCGGACTCCCGCCACTCCAACTGCCCACCGACCGGCCCCGGCCCGCACTGCGCACCACCGCCGGCGCGGCCCACCGCCACCACCTCCCGGCCGAGCTGACGGCCCGGCTGCGGAACCTCGCGACGGGGCGCGGCACCACCGTGTTCACCCTGTTCGCCGGCGCGTCCGCGTTGCTGTTCTCCCGCTACTCGGGCCAGCGGGACGTGGCCTTCGGCACCGTCACCGACGGGCGCGACCGGCGGGAGCTGGAGGAGGTCACCGGCTTCTTCGTCAACACCGTGGTGCTGCGCGCCGACGTGGACGGAAGGGCCACCGTCGACCGGTACGTGGAGGGCGTGCGCACCACCCTGCTGGACGCCTTCGCGCATGCCGCCGCGCCGTTCGACCGGGTGGTCGAGGAACTCGCCCCGCCCCGGGACCCGAGCCGGACCCCGCTGGTGCAGGTGCTGGTCGTCCAGCAGAGCCCGACCGCCCCGGCCCTTGCGGGCGGCCTGCGGTTCACGGACCACCCGCTGCCCCGACCGGCCGCCCGGTTCGACCTGGTGCTGGAGTTCACCCCCGACGGGGCGGGCGGCTGCACGCTGACCGTCGAGTACAACACCGACCTCTACGACGGGCGCACGGTGGCCCGGATGGCGAGCCACCTGCACCGCCTGCTGGCCGGGATGGCGGACGGCCCGCAGCGCGTCCTCGACGAACTGCCGATGCTCTCCGAGGAGGAGCAGCGCACCGTGCTGGACTCCTGGAACCCGCCGCTGCCCGGCCGGTCCACGACCCCGGGCGCCGTGCTGCCCCTACTGCCTGCGCTGTTCGAGGCCCGGGCCGCCGAAGCCCCCGGGCGCACCGCCGTCGTCCACGGCCCGGTGCGGCTGGACTACGCGGCGGTGAACCGGCGGGCCAACCGGCTCGCCCGGCTGCTGGTCTCCCGGGGCGCGGGGCCGGAGCGGCTGGTGGCGCTGTGCCTGCCCCGAACGGCCGACCTGCCGTCGGCGGTGTGGGCGGTGCTGAAGTCCGGCGCGGCGTACCTGCCGGTGGACCCGGCGTACCCGGCCGAGCGGATCCGGCTGATGCTGACGGACGCGGCGCCCGTGCTGGTCCTCGCCACCCGGGAGACGGCGGCCGCGCTGCCGGAGGGCAGCCCCGTCCTGCTGCTGGAGGACGGGGCGGACGCCTCCGACGACGGCGCCGAGGACGCCGATCTGACGGATGCCGACCGGCTCGGGCCGCTGCTGCCGGACCACCCCGCCTACGTCATCCACACCTCCGGCTCGACCGGCCGCCCCAAGGGCGTCGTGGTCACCCACCGCAGCGTCGCCGTCCTGGCGGACTGGGCGGCGGAGCGGTTCGGGGCCGACGGGCTGGCCCACGTGGTCGCCGCCACCTCGCTCAACTTCGACGTCTCGGTCTTCGAGCTGCTCTGCCCGCTGCTGGTGGGCGGATCGGTGGAGGTGGTCGCCGACCTCACCGCCCTCGAACCCGACGCCTACGGGCCGCGCCCGGTCGGCCTGCTCAGCGGCGTGCCCTCGGCGGTCTCCCGGCTGATCGCGGGGGGAGCCGCCCCGGTCGTCCCGGACACCGTGGTGCTGGCCGGCGAGGCGCTTTCCGCCCGGGCGGTGCGCGACCTGCGGCAGGCCCTGCCCGGCAGCGTCGTCGCCAACCTCTACGGCCCCACCGAGGCCACCGTCTACGCCACCGCCTGGTTCGCCGGGGACCGGCTGCCGGAGCAGGCCCCGCCGATCGGCCGACCCCTGGGGCTGACCAGGGCCTATGTCCTGGATGCCGGGCTGCGCCCCCAACCGCCGGGCGTGGTCGGCGAGTTGTACCTCGGTGGCGGGGGCCTGGCGCGCGGCTACCTGGGGCGCGCCGGGCTCACCGCGGCCCGGTTCGTGGCCGACCCGTACGGCGAGCCCGGCGGCCGGATGTACCGCACCGGGGACTTGGTGCGGTGGAACGCCGACGGGGAGCTGGAGTACCTCGGCCGGATCGACCAGCAGGTCAAGGTCCGCGGCTTCCGGATCGAACTGGGCGAGGTGGAGGAGGCGCTGCGCCGCTGCCCGGGCGTGGCCGAGGCCGCCGCCGCCGTCGCCGAGACCGACGGCCACCGGCGCCTGGTCGGTTACGTCGTACCCGGCCCGGCCGACGGGGCGGACCCCGAGGCCGTACGGCGCACGCTCGCCCGGACCCTGCCCGACCACCTCGTCCCCGCGACCGTCGTGCTGCTGCCCGCCCTGCCGCTCACCCCCAACGGGAAGCTGGACCGCGGTCGGCTCCCCGCCCCGGGGCCGGTCGCCCGGACCGTCCGCCACGTCGCCCCCCGCACCCCGTCCGAGCGGGTGCTCGCCACCATCTGGACGGACGTGCTGCGGCTGGAGCGGGTCGGCGCGGACGACAACTTCTTCGATCTCGGCGGCGACTCCATCCTGGGCATCCAGGTGGTGGCCCGGGCCCGGCAGGAGGGGCTGCCGCTGACCTCCAGGGACCTCTACCGGCACCAGACCGTCGCCGCGCTGGCCCGCTGCGCGGACGCCGCCGAACGGCCCGCCGCCGTCGTCGCCGCGGCCGCCACCGGGGCGGGGGTGCCGACCCCGATCCAGCGCTGGTGGCTGGAGCGGTCCGCCGGGCGGGCCGGGCACTTCAACCAGGCGCTGTCCCTGCTGCTGCCCGGCGACCTGGACGAGGCGGCGCTGGAGGCGGCGCTGAACGACCTGGTCGCGCACCACGACGCGCTGCGCTCCTCCTTCGTGACGACCGGTGGGACGGAGGCCGCGCGCTGGCGGGTCGAGGAGCACACGCCCCGGCTCCGGCTCGGCCGGCACACCGGGCCGGACGGCGACACTCCCCACCTGGGCCCCTTCACGCTGCACGGCGGGCAGCACGGCCCGCTGCTGCGCGCGGTGCTGCACCACCGGGGTGCCGGGCGGCCGCCCGTCCTGCACCTGGCCGTCCACCACCTGGTGGTCGACGGGGTCTCCTGGCGGGTGCTGCTGGAGGACCTCGACACCGCCTACCGGGCCCGCCGCGAGGGCCGGGACGGCGCGGCCGCCCTTCCCGCGAAGTCCACCCCGCTGCGGCAGTGGGCCGAGCGGCTGGCCGGGTTCGCGGCCGCGGGCGGCTTCGAGGACGAGACGGAGTACTGGGCGCGGGCCCTCCCGCCGCAGTCGGCCCCCGGCTCCGCGTCCGATGCCGACCCCGCCTCCGATACCGACCCCGCCTCGGCCCCCGCCTCGGCCCCCACCTCGGCCTCCGACCCCGGCCCCTTCCCCGCCGACGACCCGGCGGCCCCCGACGACTACGCCTCGGCCCGTTCGGTGACCGTACGGCTCGGCCCGGCCGACACCGCCGCCCTGCTGCGCATCCTGCCCGACACCTACCGCACCCAGGCCAACGACGTGCTGCTGTCCGCCCTCGGCCGGGCCCTGTGCGGGGCCGGCGGGCTGGAGCGCGTCCTGGTGGACGTCGAGGGGCACGGGCGCGAGGAGCTGTTCCCCGAGCTCGAACTCGGCCGCACCGTCGGCTGGTTCACCACCCGCCACCCGATCGCGCTGGCCGTGCCCGCCGGGGCGGGCTGGGACGCGGTGCTCAAGCAGGTCAAGGAGCAGCTGCGGGCCGTCCCCCGGCGCGGGCTCGGCTTCGACGCCCTGCGCCACCTGGGCCGCCCCGGGACGGCGCCGATCGCCCCGGCCGCCCGGATCAGCTTCAACTACTTGGGCCGGATGGATGTTTCGGGCGATCGGGACGGGCTGCTGCGCGGCACCTTCCGCCCGCTGGAGCTGGACGCCGACCCGGGCGCCGAACGCCCGCACCCCCTGGAGGTGGTGGGCCGACTCGTCGATGACGCCCTGGAGTTCACCTTCCACTACGCCGAGCCCCGGCACCGTCGGGCCACCGTCGAGGCGCTGGCCCGCCGCTACGCCGCGGAGCTCGCCGACCTCGCCCGCTTCGCGCACCGCCCCGGCGCCGCCGGGCGGACCCCGTCCGACTTCCCGCTGGCCCGGCTCGACCAGGCGGCCGTGGACCGGATCACCGGCGACGACCCGGCCGCGGTGGCGGACGTCCTCCCGCTGACGGCCACCCAGGCCGGGATGCTCTTCCACGGCCTCGCGGAGGACGACAGCGGCGCCTACTTCCAGCAGCTGGACTTCGTCCTGGAGGGTGTGCCGGACCCGCGGCGGCTGGCCGAGGCCTGGCAGCGGGTCACCGACCGCACCGAGGTGCTGCGCGCCCGGGTCCGCTGGCAGGACGTCCCGGAGCCGCTGCTGGTGGTGCACCGCCGGGCGGAGCTGCCGGTCACCGAGCTGGACTGGCGCGAGGTGCCCGAGGAGGAACGTTCCGCCCGGCTGGCCGCACTGCTGGACCGCGACCGGGCCCGCGGCCTGGACCTCGGCCGGGCGCCGCTCCAGCGGCTGGTGCTGATCCGGCTGGCCGCGGACCGGGTGCGGGTGCTGTGGTCCTTCCACCACCTGGTGCTGGACGGCTGGAGCCTGTTCCAGGTGCTCTCGGACGTCTTCGCCGTCCACGCCGCCCTGACCCGCGCCGCCCTGACCCGCGCCGCCCTGACCCGCGCCGAACCGGCCGCGGCCGACCCGGGCACGGCGGGCACGGGCACGGCGGTGCTCCCGTACGGCACCCTCCCGGACCGCCGCCCCTACCGCGACTACCTCGCCTGGCTGGCCGAGCGCGACACCGCCGAGGCGGAGCGGCACTGGCGCGCCCGGCTGGCCGGGACCACCGAGCCGACCCCGCTGCCCTACGACCGCGAGCCGCGCGGCAGCCACCGCGCCGAGTCCACCCGGGCGGTGCCGTTCACCCTGCCCGCCCCCGCGACCCGGGCCCTGGAGGAGCTGGCCCGGGGCGCCGGCCTCACCCTGAACACCCTGGTCCAGGGCGCCTGGGCGATCCTGCTCGGCCGTCAGGCGAACCGCGGCGACGTGCTCTTCGGCACCACCTCCTCAGGCCGCCCGCCCGAGCTGCCCGGGGTGGAGACGATGACCGGCCTGTTCATCACCACCCTGCCCACCCGGACCGCGGTGCCCGCCGACGGCACCCTGCTGGACTGGCTGCGCGAGCTCCAGCACGAGCAGAGCGAGGACCGCCGGCACGGCTTCCTGTCGCTGACCCGGCTCCGGGCCGCCACCGAACTCCCCGAGCAGACCGCCCTGTTCGACAGCATCGTGGTCTTCGAGAACTACCCGGTCGACGAGGACGCGGCCGCCGCCCACGGCCTGCGGCTGCGCGAACTGGACGGGATCGAGACCACCAACTACCCGCTCGCCCTGCTCGCCCACCCGGGGCCGGAGCTGGCCCTGCGGCTGTGCTACGACCCGCGGCTGTTCGACGCCGCGACGATCCGGCGCACCGCCCGGCAGCTCACCGTCCTGCTGACCGCCCTGCCCGGGAGCACCGGACGGCCGCCCGCGCGGATCCCGCTGCTGGCCGCGGAGGAGCGCCGGAGGGTCCTGGTCGACTGGAACGACACGGCCGTCGAACGGCCCGAACGGGACATCGCCGAGCTGTTCGCCGAGCAGGTGCGGCGCACGCCCGGGGCGATCGCCCTGGAGGCGGGCGAGGAGCGCCTGAGCTACCGCGAACTGGACGCCCGTGCCGCCGCGTTGGCGGGTCGGCTGGCGGCGCGCAGGGTCGGCCCGGAGTGCCCGGTGGGCGTCCTGATGAATCGTTCGGTCGCGCTGGTGGTCGCCCAGCTGGCCCTGGTCCGTACCGGCGGGGTGTACGTCCCGCTGGACGGCCGGGCGCCGCGCGAGCGGCTGCTCGGGATGCTCGCCGCGGCCGGCGCCGACCTGCTGCTCACCGACGCCGACCGGGCCGCAAGCGCCGCACAACTGCGCCCCGCAGAACAGGTGTTGCTGGTCGACGGCGCTCCGACCCACGGCGCTCCGACCCACGGCGCTCCGGCCGACGGGTGGGAGGAGAGCGCGGCAGCCCCGCCCGTCCACCCCGACAACCTCCAGTACCTGATGTTCACCTCCGGCTCCACCGGCACCCCCAAGGGCGTCGCGGTGCGCCGCCGGGACGTCGTCGCCCTCGCCCGGGACGCCGCCTTCGCCGGCCACGACCGGGTGCTGGTGCACTCCCCGCACGCCTTCGACGCCGCCACCTACGAACTGTGGGTGCCGCTGCTGCGCGGCGGCACTGCCGTCCTCGCCCCGCCCGGGGACGTGGACGCCGCCGTCGTCCGGCGCGCCGTCACCGAGCAGGGGGTGCGCTGCCTGTTCCTGACCATCGGGCTGTTCCGGCTGCTCGCCCAGGAGGACCCGGGCTGCCTGCGCGGCGCCCGGGAGGTGTGGACCGGTGGCGAGGCGGTGCCGGGCGCGGTGGTGCGGAGGGTCCTGGCGGCCTGCCCCGGGCTCACCGTCGTCGACGTCTACGGCCCGACCGAGACCACCACCTTCGCCACCCGCCGGGCCTTCCGCGCCGGTGACCCGCTGCCCGCCGTGCTGCCGATCGGACGCCCCCTGGACAACACCCGGGCGTACGTCCTGGACGGCGCGCTCCAGCCACAACCCCCGGGCATATCAGGTGAGTTGTACCTGGCCGGGGCCGGCCTGGCCCGGGGCTACCGGGGCCGGCCGGGGGAGACCGCCGCCCGGTACCTGCCCGACCCCTACGGCCCGCCCGGCGGCCGGATGTACCGCACCGGGGACACCGTCCGGTGGAGCGAGGACGGCGAACTGCACTTCGTCGGCCGCGCGGACGACCAGATCAAGATCCGCGGCTTCCGGATCGAACCCGCCGAGATCGAGGCCCGGTTGACCGCCCACCCGGCCGTCGCCGAGGCCGTGGTCGCCCTGGACCGGGACGGCGGGCGCAAGCGGCTGGTCGCCCACCTGGTGCCCGCCGAGGGCGCCGAGGTGCCCACCGCCGCCGCCCTGCGCGCCCACCTGGCCGCCGACCTGCCCGACTACATGCTGCCCGCCGCCTTCGTGCCGGTGCCCGCGCTCCCGCTGACCGCCAACGGCAAGGTCGACCGCCGCCGGCTGCCCGCCCCCGACTGGTCGACGGCCGGCGGCGCCGCCCACCGCGCCCCGCGCACCGGGGCCGAACGCGCCCTGGCCGGGATCTGGGCGGAACTGCTCGGGGTCGAGCGGGTCGGGATCGACGACGACTTCTTCCTGCTCGGCGGCGACTCCATCCTCAGCATCCAGGTGGTCTCCCGCGCCCGCGCCGCCGGCCTCGCGCTCTCCCCGCGCGACCTGTTCCGGCACCCCACCGTCGCCGCGCTGGCCGCGGCCGCCGGCACCGCCGTGACCGTCGTCGGCACCGAACCGGTCAGCGGCGAGGTCGGCCTGACGCCCATCCAGCACTGGTTCCTGGACCCGAACCCGGCGCAGGCCCACCACTTCGACCAGTCCGTGGTGGTGGAGACGCCCGGCGCGGTCGACCCGGAGGCGCTGCGCCGCGCCCTGGCCGCCCTGTGGGCCCACCACGACGCCCTGCGCTGCCGCTTCACCGCCGGCCCGGACGGCACCCGGCGGCAGCACTGCGAGCCCGCCGACGGCACCGCCCCCGAGCTGCTGACGGTCCACCACCAGGACGACGAGGCCGCGGTCACCGGGGCCGCCCAGGCGGGCTTCCGGCTGGACACCGGCCCGCTGCTCGCCGCCCGGCTGTTCCTCCCCGGCGGCACCGGCCCGGCCCGGCTGCTGCTCGTCGTCCACCACCTGGCCGTCGACGGCGTCTCCTGGCGGGTGCTGCTGGAGGACCTGGAGACCGCCTACCGGCAGGCCGTCGAGGGCCGCCCGCTGCGCCTGCCCGCCCGCACCACCTCCGTCCGGGAGTGGACCCGCCTGCTGCGGGCCCGTACCGACGCCGGCGGCTTCGCCGCCCAGCGCGCCCACTGGGCGCGGGCCGTCCGGGCCTGCGCCGCCCCGCTGCCGGTGGACGGCGAGGGCGCCGGCACCGCCGCCGGGCTGCGCGCCGTCACCGTCCGGCTGGACCGCGAGCAGACCGACCGGCTGCTGCGCCGGGTGCCCGCCGTCTACCGCACCCGGATCGACGACGTGCTGCTCACCGCCCTCGGCCGGGTGCTCGCCGACTGGACCGGGCGGCGCACCGTCGCGATCGGGCTGGAGGGCCACGGCCGGGAGGACGGCCTGTTCGAGGGCGTCGACCTGTCCCGTACGGTCGGCTGGTTCACCTCGCTGTACCCCGTCGCCCTGGACGTCCCCGACGCTCCCGACGGGGACTGGGGAGCCGCGCTCAAGTCCGTCAAGGAGCAGCTGCGGGCCGTCCCGGACCGCGGTCTCGGCTACGGCGCCCTGCGCCACCTGGCCCGGGACGAGGCGTTCGCCGACGCCCCCGCGCCCGGCATCAGCTTCAACTACCTGGGCCGCTTCGACTGGTCCGCCCAGGGTGCCGCCCTGGTGCGGGCCGTCCCCGGCGGCCTGGGCGGTTCGGAGGCGCCCGGCACCGAGCGGCCCCACCTGCTGGACGTGGTCGCCCGGGTCGAGGGCGAGGAGCTGGAGATCGGCTGGTACTACAGCGCCGGCCGGCACCGCGCGGACACCGTCCGCGCCCTCGCCGAGGGCATGCTGCGCGCGCTGGAGGGGATCCTCGCCCACTGCGCCGAACCGGGCGCCGGCGGGCGCACCCCCGCGGACTTCCCGCTGGCCCGGCTGGACCAGGCCGCGGTGGACCGGATCGTCGGGGACGGCCGGGCCGTCGTCGACGTCTACCCGCTGACGCCGATGCAGGCGGGCATGCTGTTCCACAGCCTGCTGGAGCCCGCCGGCCGCACCTACGTCAACCAGGTCCAGCTGGTGCTCTCCGGGGTCACCGACCCGGCGGCGCTCGCCGAGGCCTGGCAGCGGACCGCGGACGCCAACCCGGTGCTGCGTACCCGGCTCAGCTGGCAGGACACCGCCGAGCCGCTCCAGGTGGTGCACCGGAAGGCCGTCCTACCGGTCGCCCGGTACGACTGGACGGGCCGACCCGCCGAGCAGGTCGGGGCGGACACCGCCCGGCTGCTCGCCGCCGACCGGGAGGCCGGGATCGACCTGGCCGCCGGGCCGCTGATGCGGCTCTCCCTGGTGCGGCTGGCCCCCGACCGGGTGCGGCTGGTGTGGACCTTCCACCACGTGCTGCTCGACGGCTGGAGCGCGGCCCAGGTCTTCGACGAGGTCTGCGAGCGCTACGCCGCGCTGAGCGCGGGGCTCCCGGCGCGGCCCGTCGAGCGCGCCCCCTTCGCCGACTACCTGCGCTGGCTGTCCGGGCAGGACCAGGCGCAGGCCGAACGGCACTGGCGCGACACCCTGGCCGGGTTCCCCGCCCCCACCGAACTGCCGCGCGACCGGCGTCCCGACGGGGCCCACCGGGCCAGCTCCTCCGCCAAGGTGCGGATCGACCTCGGCGCCGAGCTCTCCGGGCGGCTGCGGGACACCGCCCGGCAGGCCGGACTGACCGTCAACACCGTCCTCCAGGGCGCCTGGGCGCTGCTGCTCTCCCGCTACGGCGGCGGGGACGACGTGGTCTTCGGCACCATCGTCTCCGGTCGGCCCGCCGAACTCCCCGGCGTCACCTCGATGGTGGGACTGTTCATCAACGCCCTGCCGACCCGGGTGCGGATCGACGGGCGGCGCCCGCTGGGGGAGTGGCTGCGCGAACTGCAGGGCGCCCAGTCGGAGGCCCGCCGGTACGACTCCGTCTCCCTCGCCCAGCTCCAGACCTGGAGCGAACTGCCCGGCGGGACAGCTCTGTTCGAGAGTCTCGTGGTCTTCGAGAACTACCCGTTCGACGCCGGGGCGCTGAACAGGCACGGCCTGGCGGTGGAGACCGAGAGCGTCCAGGAGCCGACCAGCTATCCGCTCAGCGTGGTGGTGGCCCCCGGCGAGTCCATCGCGATCGACCTCGACCACGACCCGGCCGCCTTCGACACCGCGACCGTCCAGGGCCTCGGGGCGAGCCTGCGCACCCTGCTGTCGGGCATGGCGGCCGGCCTCGGCCGGCCCGCCGCCGAACTGCCGCTGCTGGCGCCGGAGTCGGGTCGCGAACTGGTCGGGCGCCTGGGTGGCGCGGTGACCGATCCGCCCGAGGGCACGCTGCCCGAGGCCTTCGCCCGGCAGGCCGCCCGCACCCCCGACGCCCCGGCCGTCCGCTCCGGCGACACCCTGCTGACCTACCGGGAGCTGGACGAGCGCTCCAACCGGCTGGCCCGGCTGCTGATCGCGGCCGGGGCCGGGCCGGAGCGCTTCGTCGCGCTCGCGCTGCCGCGCACCGCCGAGCTGGTGGTGGCCCTGCTCGCGGTGCTCAAGAGCGGAGCGGGCTACCTGCCGGTCGACCCGGGCCACCCGGCCGAGCGGATCGGCTTCCTGTTCGAGGACGTCCGGCCCGAGGCCGTGATCACCGACTCCGGGGCCGGACGGCGGCTGCCCGAGGGCCCGTTCGCCCGGCTCGTCCTCGACGACCCGGCCTGCGCCGCCCGGCTCGCCGCCACGCGCGGCGACGCGCTGGACGTGCAGGAACGATCCGCCCCGCTGCTGCCCGGGCATCCGGCCTACGTCATCCACACCTCCGGCTCCACCGGCCGCCCCAAGGGCGTGGTGGTCGCCCAGGCCTCCGTGCTGGCCCTGACCGACTGGGCGGCCCGGGAGTTCACCGGCCGCGGCCTCGCCCACGTGCTGGCCGCCACCTCGCTCAACTTCGACGTCTCGGTGTTCGAGATCTTCTCGCCGCTGCTCTCCGGCGGCTGCGTCGAACTCCTCCGGGACCTGCTCGCCCTCGCCGAGCGCCCCGGGCCCCGGCGCGCCGGACTGGTCGGCGCGGTGCCCTCCGCCCTCGGCGGGCTGCTGGCCGACAACACCGTCGAACTCACCGCCGACACCGTGCTGCTGGCCGGCGAGGCGCTGCCCGCCCGCACCGTGCGCCAGGTCCGGGCGGCCGTCCCCGGCTGCCGGGTGCTCAACGTCTACGGCCCCACCGAGGCCACCGTCTACGCCACCGCCGCCGTCTGCGACCCCGCCGACCCCGACCGCGACCCGCCGATCGGCCGGCCCGTCGGCGGCGCCCGGGCCCACGTGCTGGACGGCCGGCTGCGCCCGGTGCCGGTCGGCGCCCCCGGGGAGCTGTACCTGGCCGGCACCGGCGTCGCCCGCGGCTACCTGCGCCGCCCGGGCCTCACCGCCGCCCGCTTCCTGCCCGACCCCTTCGGCCCGCCCGGCGCCCGGATGTACCGCACCGGCGACCTGGTCCGCTGGAGCGCCGACGGCGAACTGCGCTACCTCGGCCGCGCCGACGACCAGGTCAAGGTGCGCGGCTTCCGGATCGAACTCGGCGAGGTGGAGGCCGCGCTGGCCCGCCACCCGCGGGTCGCGGCGGCCGCCGCCCGGGTGGTCGAGCAGGACGGCCACCGGCGGCTGGTCGGCTACGCCGTCGCCCGCGAGGGCGCCCTGCCCGACCCCGCCGAGTGGCGGGCCTTCCTCGGACAGAGCCTCCCCGACCACCTGGTGCCCGCCCTGGTGGTCCCGCTGGAACGGCTGCCGCTCGGCGCCACCGGGAAGCTGGACCGGCGCGCCCTGCCCGTACCCCAGCCGCACACCCCCGCCGCGTCCGGTACGCGGCCGCCCCGCACCGACACCGAGCGTACCCTCGCGGCGATCTGGTCCGAGGTCCTCGGCGTGCCCGAAGTCGGCGCGGAGGACAACTACTTCGCCCTCGGCGGCGACTCCATCCTGGGCATCCGGATCGTCTCGGCCGCCCGCCGGGCCGGCCTCGCCCTGACCCCCCGCCACCTGTTCGCCCACCAGACCCTGGCCGAACTCGCCCGCGCCGCCGAGGAATCACCGGGTACCGACACCGCCGCCGACACCGCCGAACAGGGCCCGGTGACGGGTGACGCCCCGCTCACCCCCGTCCAGCACTGGCTGTTCGACACCCTGGACGGGGACCCGGCCCGGCTCACCCAGTCGCTCGCCTTCCGGCTCGCCGCCGACACCGACGAACCACTGCTGCGGCAGGCGCTGGCCGCCGTCCTGGCCCGGCACGACGCGCTGCGGCTGCGCTACCGGCCGCTCGGCGACGGCCGGTGGCACCAGTACGGCACCGCCCCCGGCCCGGCCCCGGAGCTGCCCACCCACCACCTCGCGGACGCGGCGGAGTTCGAGGCGCTGCGCGGCGAGCTGGCCGGAGCCTTCGACCTGGCCGCCGGGCCGCTGCTGCGCGCCGCCCTCTGCCGCCTCGCCGACGACCCCCACCCCGTCCTGCTGCTGGCCGCGCACCACCTGGTGGTGGACGCGGTGTCCTGGCGGCTGATCCTGGAGGACCTGGACACCGCGCACCGCGCCCTGCGGGACGGCCGGCGGCCCGACCTCGGCCCCAAGACCACCTCCTTCCGGGCCTGGGCCGAACGGCTCGCCACCCACACCGCCGCCGGCGGCTTCGACGGCGAACTCGCCCACTGGCAGGGCCCGGAGAGCGCCGTCGACACCGCCCTGCCGACCGACCTGGACGGCGCCGACACGGCCGCCGTCGAGGAGTCGCTGACCGTCGCCCTGGACGCCGAGCAGACCGGGCGGCTGCTCCAGGACGTCCCGGAGGCCTACCGCACCCGGATCAACGACGTCCTGCTCTGCGCCCTCGGCCGGGTGCTCGCCCGCTGGACCGGCCGCGACCGGGTGGCCGTCGCCCTGGAGGGCCACGGCCGCGAGGAACTCCTCGACGGCGTCGACCTCTCCCGCACCGTCGGCTGGTTCACCGCGGTGTACCCCGTCGTCCTGGACGTCCCCCGCGCCGCCGACACCGGCACCGTGCTCAAGGCCGTCAAGGAGAACCTGCGCGCCGTCCCGCACGGCGGCCTCGGCTACGGCGCCCTGCGCCACCTGCGCCGGGCCCCCGGGCTGCCCGCCCTGCCGCAGCTCTCCTTCAACTACCTGGGCCGACAGGACCGGACCACCGCCCCCGGCGGCCTGCTGCACGCCCCGTACGGACCGCTCACCGGCGGCCTGGACGCCGCCGCCCGGCGCCCCCACCTGCTCGACGTGCTCGGCCGGGTGGCGGACGGCCGCCTGGAGTTCACCTGGTCCTACTCCCGGGAACGGCACCACCGGGCCACCGTCGAACGGCTCGCCGCCGAACTGCTCGACGAACTGCGGGAGATCGTCCGGCACTGCGCCGAACCCGGCGCCGGCGGCCGCACCCCCGCCGACTTCCCGCTCGCCCGGCTGGACCAGGCCACCGTCGACCGGCTGGCCGGCACCGGACGGGAGGTGACGGAGATCCAGCCGCTCACCCCCACCCAGACCGGCATGGTGCTGCACGGCCTGGACGAGGCCGGACACGGTCTGTACGTCGAGCAGCTCACCTTCGTCCTGGAGGGCGCCCGCGACCCGGAACGGCTGGCCGCCGCCTGGCAGCACGTGGTCGACCGCACCCCCGTGCTGCGCACCGCCGTCGTCCTGCACGACGTCCCCGTCCCGCTGCAGGTGGTGCACCGGCGGGCCACCCTCCCGGTCACCCACCACGACTGGAGCGGGTACGGCGAGGCGGAGCGCACCGAACGCCTGGAACGGCTGCTCGCCGAACAGCGCTCCCGCCCGCTCGCCCTGGACCGCGCCCCGCTGCTGCGCCTGCGGCTGATCCGGCTCGGGCCGGACGGCATCCGGGTGGTGTGGACCTTCCACCACGTGCTGCTGGACGGCTGGAGCGTCTTCCACGTGCTCGCCGACGTGCTGGCCGCGCACGCCGCGATGACCGCCGGGGAGGTGCCGGACCTGCCCGAGCGGCGGCCCTTCGCGGACTACGTCAGCTGGCTGGCCGCGCGCCGCGCCCGCGACACCGGCGCCGCCGCCGAGCACTGGCGCTCCGCCCTGACCGGCCTCGCCGCGCCCACCCCCCTGCCGTACCACCGCCGGCCCGCCCCCGGCGACACCGCCCGCTCCGGGCAGTGGCTCTCGTACCGGCTGACCGAGGCGCAGACGGCGCGGCTCCACGACTTCGCCCGCCGCCACCGGCTCACCCTCAACACCCTGGTGCAGGGCGCCTGGGCGCTGCTGCTCGCCCGCCGCAGCGGTGAGGACCGGGTGTGCTTCGGCACCACCGTCTCCGGCCGCCCCGCCGACCTGGCCGGCTCGGACGGCATCATCGGCCTGTTCATCACCACCCTGCCCGCCGTGGTCGCCGTCGACGGCAGCCGGCCCTGCGCCGACTGGCTGCGCGGCCTCCAGGAGGAGCGCGCCGAGGACCGCCGGTTCGAGCACCTGCCGCTCGCCGAGATCCAGGCGCTCAGCCAACTCCCGCCGGGCACACCACTGTTCGACAGCCTGGTGGTGCTGGAGAACTACCCCGTCGACGAGGAGACGGCCGCCGCCCACGGCCCGCGGATCCGCGACCTGGACGCCCGGGAGGCCACCAACTACCCGCTCACCGTGGTCGTCTCGCCCGGCGAGCGGCTCGCCGTCGAACTCGGCCACGACCCCCGCCACCTCGACGCCGCGACCGCGGAGAGCCTGGCCGGCCAACTGCTGCACACCCTCGGCGTGCTGGCCGGCACCGACGGCACCGTCCGGCTGGACGACCTCGACCTGCTGCCGCCCGGCGAACGGCGGCGACTGCTGCACGGACCGTCCCGCCCGGCGCCGGAGCCGGTCACCCCGGCCACCCTGCCCGCCCTGGTCGAGGCAGCCGTCGACCGCCGGCCGACCGCCCCCGCCCTGAGCGCCCCCGGCCTGGAGCTGACCTTCGCCGAACTGGAGGGCGCCACCAACCGGCTGGCCCACCGGCTGATCGCCCGCGGCGCCGGCCCCGGCACCCTCGTCGCCCTGCTGCTGCCGCGCTCGGCGGAGATGCTGCTCGCCGAGCTGGCGGTCGCCAAGACCGGCGCCGCCTTCCTTCCCGTCGACCCCAACTACCCGGACGAGCGGGTGGAGTCGATGCTGCGCGACGCGGCGCCCGCGCTCACCCTGGACGCCAAGGAGACCGCGGCCCTCCTCGCCGCCCCGTCCGACGACACCCCGTCCGACGGCACCCCGCCCGACGACACCCCGGACCACCGCCCCACCGACGCCGACCGGACCCGCCCGCTCGACCTGGACGACCCCGCCTACGTCATCTACACCTCCGGCTCCACCGGCACCCCCAAGGGCGTCGTCCTCACCCACCGCGGCCTCGCCGCCTTCGCCGCCGCCGAGGCCGCGCACTACCGGGTCACCCCCGGCGACCGGGTGCTGGCCTTCGCCACCCCCAGCTTCGACGCCTCCGTGCTGGAACTGTGCCTGGCCCTGCCGCACGGCGCCGGCCTGGTGGTGCCCGCCCCCGGGCCGCTGCTCGGCGCCCGACTCGCCGAGCTGCTGCGCGCCGAGCGGATCACCCACACCCTGCTGCCGCCCGCCGCCCTGGCCACCCTGCCCGCCGACACCCCCGGCACCCTGCCCGCGCTGAAGACCCTGATCGTGGGCGCCGAGGCCTGCGGCGCCGACCTGGTCGCCCGCTGGGCCCCGCACCACCGGATGGTCAACTCCTACGGCCCCACCGAGGCCACCGTGGTCGCCACCTGGTCCGCGCCGCTCGCCCCGGACGGCGCCGCCCCGCCGATCGGCCGTCCGCTGCCCGGCACCCGCGCCTACCTCCTGGACGCCCGGCTCCGGCCGGTCCCCGACGGTACCCCGGGCGAACTGTGGCTGAGCGGACCGTCGTTGGCCCGCGGCTACCTCGGCCGCCCCGGCCTGACCGCCGCCCGCTTCACCGCCGACCCGTACGGGCCGCCCGGCAGCCGGATGTACCGCACCGGCGACCTGGCGCGCCGCGACCACCGGGGCGAACTGCACTACCTGGGCCGCACCGACCACCAGCTCAAGCTGCGCGGCCACCGGATCGAGGCGGGCGAGGTCGAGGCCGTCCTGGGGCGCCACCCCGGCGTGCTGGACGCCGTGGTGAGCGTCCGCGAGGACGAACCCGGACTGCCCCGGCTGGTCGCCCACCTGCTGGCCGCTCCCGGCACCGAGCCGCCGACCGGCGCCGAACTGCGGGCGCTCGCGGCCCGCTCGCTGCCAGGCCACATGGTCCCCACCGCGTTCGCCGTCCTCGACCGCTTCCCGCTCACCCCCGGCGGCAAGACCGACCGCGCCGCGCTGCCCGCCCCCCGTCCGGTCGACCCGGGCCCCGCCGAGCGGGTGGCGCCCCGGACGCCCACCGAGGAGGCGGTCGCCGGGATCTGGGCCGACGCCCTGGGCACCGAGGTCGGCGTCACGGACGACTTCTTCCTGCTCGGCGGCGACTCCATGCGGGCCCTGCTGATCGCCTCCCGCGCCAACGATGCCTTCGGCGTCACGCTCACCCCCCGCGACGTGCTGGTCTCCCGCACCGTGGCCGACCTGGCCGAACTGGTGGAGGACCAGGTGCTGAGCGAACTCGAAGACGCCGCGTCCGGCGGCCCCGACGATGACGAACGGTGAGGATCCGACGATCATGACGCCTGAGACGCCCGGGACGCCGAAGCAGCCCGAGACGACATCGACGCCCGAGACGACATCGACGCGCGAGACGACATCGACGCCCGGGACGCCGAAGCAGCCCGAGACGCCCTCGAAGCGGGACCGCGCCGCCGCCCTGCCCGCCGACCTGCGGGAGGCGCTCCGGCTCCGGCTGGCCGGCCGCTCCGCCGCCGGAGCCGCCGCCGGAGCCGTCGGTACCGGCATCCCGCGCGCCGACCGCAGCCGCCCGCTGCCGCCCTCCTCCGTCCAGCAGCGGCTCTGGTTCCTGGACCGGCTGCGCCCCGGCGACCCGCGCTACAACAGCGCGCTCGCCGTCCGGTTCGGCGGCCCGCTGGACCGGACGGCGCTCAGCGGCGCGCTGGCCGCCGTGGTCGCCCGGCACGAGGCGCTGCGGACCGTCTTCGAGGAGGCCGACGGCCGCCCGGTGCCGACCGTACGGCCGGCCGGACCGGTGCCGCTGCCGGTCCGTGCGGTCGAAGGCGATGCCGTCGACGCGCTGCTGCTCGCCGAGTACTCCCGCCCCTTCGACCTGCGGCACGGCCCGCTGCTGCGCGCCCTGCTGCTCCGCGAGTCCGCGCACTCGCACGTCCTGCTGCTGACCGCGCACCACATCGTCACCGACGGCTGGTCGATGGGCGTCGTCCTGGACGAACTGTGCACCGCCTACCGGGCCCTGGCCCGCGGGGAGGAGCCCCAGCTGCCGCCCGTCGCCGTCCAGTACCCGGACTTCGCGGCCTGGCAGCGCGAGCAGCACTCCGGTGCCCGGGCGGACAGACAGCTGGCCCACTGGAAGCAGGCCCTGGCCGGAGCGGTGCCGCCCGAACTGCCGCTGGACCACCCCCGGCGCGGCGAGGAGGCCGGCCCCGGCGCCGTCCACGCCTTCACCGTCCCCGCCGCGCTCACCGCCCGGCTGCGCGAGCTCGCCGCCGAGCAGCACGGCACCCTGAACACCGCCCTGACGGCCGGCGTCCAGGCGCTGCTGGCCCGCTGGTCCGGCCAACCGGACGTCACCGTCGGCTCCCTGACGCCCGGGCGCACCCGCACCGAGCTGGAGCGGGCCGTCGGCTGCTTCGTCAACACGGTCGCGCTGCGCACCCGGGTCGACCCGGCCGACGGCTTCCGCGCGCTGCTGGCGGCCGCCGTCGCGACCGGCAACGACGCCCTCGCGCACGGCGACACGCCCTTCGAGCGGGTCGTCGAGGCGGTGGCAGCGCCCCGCGAGGCCGGCCGCAACCCGCTGTTCGACGTCCTGGTGCTGCTGCACCCCGCGCCGTCCGTGACCACCGCTCCGGCCGGCACCGCGATCACCCCGGTGGAGGTGCCCCGGCAGGCCGCCACCTTCGACCTCAGCGTGGAGTTCGTCCCCGACGGCGAGGCGCTCACCGGCCTGTTGGAGTACCGCACCGACCTCCTCGACCCGGCCACCGCCCGGCGCACCGCCGACCAGCTGCTGCGGCTGCTGGCCAGCGCCGCCGCCGAACCGGACCGCCCGCTGGGCACCCTGCCGCTGCTCTCCCCGGAGCAGACCCGGCAGGTCGTCCACGACTGGAACGCCACCGCCCGGCCCGTGGAGCCCGTCACCCACCCCGAGCTGGTGCAGCGCCGGGCCGCCCTGACCCCCGACGCCCCCGCCCTGGTCGCCGGGGGCGAGGAGTTGAGCCTCGCGGAGCTCAACCGCCGCGCCAACCGGCTCGCCCACCAGCTGATCGCCCGCGGCATCGGGCCCGAGCGGCTGGTCGCGCTGCGGCTGCCGCGCACCGCCGACCTGGTCACCGCGATCCTCGCGGTCTGGAAGGCGGGCGCCGGCTACCTCCCGCTGGATCCGGCGCTGCCCGCCGAACGCGTGGCGTTCCTGCTCGCGGACGCCCGCCCGGCCCTCGTCCTGGACGAGGCGGCGCTGCGCGCGCTGCCCGCCGACGGCCCCGCCACCGACCCCGGCGACGCCGACCGGACCGCCCCGCTGGACCGGGCGGCCACCGCCTACGTGCTGTACACCTCCGGCTCCACCGGCCGCCCCAAGGGCGTCGCCGTCCCGCACGGCGCCCTGGCCAACCTGCTCGCCGCCCACCGGACCGGCTTCGTCGCCGAGGCCGGTGGCGGCCCGCTGCGGGTCGCGCTGACCGCCTCGTTCTCCTTCGACACCTCGCTGGAGGGCGTGCTGCTGCTGGCCGACGGCCACCCGCTGCACCTGGTCGACGAGACCACCCGGATGGACCCGGCGGCCCTGGTCGAGTACGTGGTCCGCCACCGCATCGACTTCCTCGACCTGACCCCCTCCTACCTGCGCCAACTGCTGCCCGCCGGGCTGCTCGACGACCCCCGGCACCGCCCCCGGGTGCTGATGCTCGGCGGCGAGGCCGTCGGCCCCCGGCTCTGGCGCGAACTCGCCGCCCGGCCGGACGTCGCCGCGTACAACTACTACGGCCCCACCGAGTGCACCGTCGACGCGCTGGCCTGCCGGATCACCGCCGGGGACCGCCCGCTGATCGGCCGTCCGCTGCCCAACCTGCGGGCGTACGTCCTGGACGACCGGCTCCAGCCGGTGCCGCCCGGGGTCGGCGGCCAGCTCCACCTGGCGGGCGCCCAGCTCGCCCGCGGCTACGTCGGCCGCCCCGGGCTGACCGCCGCCCGGTTCACCGCCGACCCGTACGGGCCGCCCGGGGCCCGGATGTACCGCACCGGCGACCTGGCCCGCTGGACGGCCGACGGACGCCTGGAGTACCTCGGGCGCGCCGACGACCAGGTCAAGGTACGCGGCCACCGGATCGAGCCCGGCGAGATCGAGGCGGCGCTGCTCGACCTGCCCGGCGTCGCCGCGGCCGCCGTCGCCGCCCCACCCGACCGGCACGGCCACGTCCGGCTGGCCGCCTACCTGGTCTTCGCCGAGGGCGCCGCCCGGCCCGCCGCCGAGCTGCGGGCGGCCCTGCGGCGCACCCTGCCCGACCACCTGGTGCCCTCCTCCTTCACCGCACTGGCGGCCCTGCCGCTCAGCACCAGCGGCAAACTGGACCGCCGCGCCCTGCCCACCCCCGAAGTCGCCACCACGGAACGGGAGTTCGTCGCCCCGCGGACCCCCGCGGAGGAGACCCTGGCGGCGATCTGGGCCGAGGTGCTGGGCGTGCCCCGGGTCGGCGTCACCGACAACTTCTTCGAGCTCGGCGGTGACTCCATCCTGAGCATCCAGGCCGTCTCCCGGGCCCGCGCGGCCGGGCTGCTGATCGGCTCCCAGGACGTCTTCCGCCACCAGACCGTCGCCGACCTGGCCGTCGCCGCCCGCCCGGCCGTCGCCCCGGCCGGCACTCGCGCCCCCGCCCCGCGCCGTGCGGCCGGACCGGCCCCGCTCACCCCGGTCCAGGAGTGGTTCCTCGCCGCCCGCGGCCCGCTGCGCCACTTCACCATGTCGATGCTGCTCGACCTGCCCCGGCGGCTCGACGAAGCCGCCCTGGACTCGGCGCTGCGGGCGCTGGTCGCCGCCCACCCGGCGCTGCGCACCCGCTTCACCCACGGCCCGGACGGCCGGCGGCAGCAGCCGGTGGACACCCCGGACACCGGACCGCTCAGCACGGCCGACCCGGCCCTCGACCCGGCCGAGGCCGCCGACGCCGCCCGCGCCGCCCTCGACCCGGCCACCGGCACCCTGCTGCGTGCCGTGCTGTTCCGCGCCGTCGGCGACGCCCGTCCCCGACTGCTGCTGACCGCCCACCACCTCGCCGTGGACAGCGTCTCCTGGCGGGTGCTGCTCGCCGACCTCGAACGGGCCTACCGGCAGGCCGAGTCCGGCGCCGAGCCCCGACCGGAGCCCGAAGCCACCCCGTTCACCGACTGGGCGCACCGGCTGGCCGAGCACGTCCGCTCCGGCGGGCTCGACCGGGACCTGCCGTACTGGACCGCGCAGCTCCGGCGGCCCGCCAGCGCGCTGCCCGTCGACCGCCCCGGCGTCCCGACCGCCGGCTCCGTCCGCACCCTGCGCACCCGGCTGGACGCCGCCACCACCGACGCCCTGCTGCGCGGCGTCCCCGAGGTCTACCGCACCCAGGTCAACGACGTGCTGCTGAGCGCCCTCGGCCGGGCCCTCAGCGACTGGACCGGTGCGGCGGAGGTCACCGTCGCGCTGGAGGGCCACGGCCGGGAGGACCTGTTCGACGGCCTCGACCTCGCCCGTACGGTCGGCTGGTTCACCACCCGGTACCCCGTCACCCTCGCCCCCGTCGGCCCGGCCGACGCCCCCGACTGGGCCGCCACCCTCAAGCGGGTCAAGGAGGGGCTGCGGGCCGTCCCGCACCGGGGCCTGAGCTTCGAGGCGCTGGCCCGGCTGCGCCAGGACGACCCGGCCGCCCGCGCCCTGCGGGACGTCCCGCTTCCCCAGGTCTGCTTCAACTACCACGGCCAGTGGACCGCCCCCGCCGACGGCGACTTCGCCCCCGCAGGCCCGGCGCCCGGCCGGGACCTCGCCCCCGAGCAGCCGCTGGACCATCTGCTGGACGTCTCCGCGGTGGTCGCCGGCGGTGAGCTGGAACTCACCTGGCACTACAGCGACCAGGTGCACGAGCGCGCCACCGTCCGGGCCCTCGCCGAGGCCACCGCCGCCGCGCTGGCCGCCGTCGTCGAGCACTGCGCCCGCCCCGGCGCGGGCGGGCGCACCCCTTCCGACTACCCGCTCGCCGGGCTGGACCAGGCCGCCGTGGACCGGATCGTCGGCGACGGCCGCGACGTCGAGGACCTGCTGCCGCTCACCCCGCTCCAGGAGGGCATGCTCTTCCACCGCCTGGTCGGCGGCTCCGACGACGTCTACCTCGACCAGGCCGACCTGCTGCTGGAGGGCGTCACCGACCCGCAGGCCTTCGCCCTCGCCTGGCAGCGGGTCGCCGACCGCACGCCCGCGCTGCGCACCTCGGTGGTCTGGGAGGGCGTCCCCGCCCCGCTCCAGGTGGTGCGCCGCGGCGTCCGGCTGCCCGTCACCCGGCTGGACCTGCGGGCCCTCGACCCGGGGCAGTGCGCCGAACGCCTGGACCGGCTGCGCGCCGAGGACCTCGCCCGCGGCCTGGACATCGCCACCGCGCCGCTGACCAGGCTCACCCTGGTCCGGCTGCCGGAGGCCCGGCTGCGCCTGCTGTGGACCTCGCACCACCTGATCCTGGACGGCTGGAGCCTCGCCCAGGTGCTCACCGAGGTGTTCGAGGAGTACGCCGCCCTCACCACCGGCACCGCCCCGGCCCCGGAGGTGCGCCGCCCCTTCGGCGACTACGTCCGCTGGCTCGCCGCCCAGGACACCGGGGCCGCCCGGGCGTACTGGCGCGGCGTGCTGACGGGCTTCGCCGACGCGACCCCGCTGCCCGCCGACCGCGTCCGGCGCGGCGCCCACCGGGCCCGCTCGGCGCAGAGCCACCGCGCGGGCCTGTCCGAGCGGGACTCCGGGCGGCTGGCCGACGCCGCCCGCCGGGCCGGGCTCACCCTGGGCACCGTGGTGCAGGGCGCCTGGGCGCTGCTGCTCGCCCGGTACGCCGGCGAGCCGGACGTGCTGTTCGGGACGACGGTCTCCGGCCGCCCCGAGGAACTGCCCGGCGTCGAGTCGATGATCGGCATGTTCATCAACACCCTGCCCACCCGGGTCCGGGTGGAGAGCGGGCGCACCGCCGCCGACTGGCTGCGCGGGCTCCAGGACGACCAGGCCGAGGCCCGGCGGCACGCCGCCGTCTCCCTGGCCGAGCTCACCGGCTACAGCGACCTGCCGCCCGGCGCCGCGCTGTTCGACAGCATCGTCGCCTTCGAGAACTACCCCTTCGACGACGCCCGCGCCGCCGGCACGGGGGTGCGCCTGGCCGCGGTCGCCTCCCGGGACGCCACCAACTTCCCGCTGGTGCTGCGCGCCCACCAGGGCGAGCGGTTCGGCTTCGAACTCGCCTACGACCCGGAGCTGTTCGACGCCGACACCGTCCGCACCCTGGCCGGGCGGCTGCGCCTGCTGCTCACCGGGTTGGCCGACGGCCTGGACCGGCCGCTGCGCGAACTGCCGTGGACCACCGCCGAGGAACGCCGACGGGCGATCGGGCCGGCGAGCGCCCACGGCCGCCCCGACCGCACCCTGGTCGACCTCTTCGAGGCCCAGGCCGCCCGCACCCCGCAGGCCGAGGCCCTCACCTGCGGAGCCGAGCGACTCGACTACGCCACGCTGGACGCCCGGGCCGCCCGGCTCGCTCACCGGCTGGCCGAACTCGGCGCCGGGCCCGAGCGGTTCGTCGCCCTCGCCCTGCCCCGCACGGCCGAGCTGGTGGTCGCCGTGCTCGCCGTCCTCAAGACCGGAGCGGCCTACCTGCCGCTCGATCCCGGCCTGCCCGCCGAGCGCCGCGCCGAACTGCTCGGCGACGCCGCCCCGGTGGCCCTGGTGACGCTCACCGACGTCCGCGCGGCCGTCCCCGTCCTCCCGCTGGCGGACCCGGCCGTGCGCGCCGACCTGGACCGCCGCCCGGCCGCCCCGCTCGGCCCCCGCCACCGCCCGCTGCCCGACAGCCCCGCCTACGCCATCTACACCTCCGGCTCCACCGGCCGCCCCAAGGGCGTCGTGGTGCCGCACGCCAACGTGGTCCGGCTGTTCCGACACACCCGGGACCTCCTCGACTTCGGCCCGCGGGACGTCTGGACGCTGTTCCACTCCTACACCTTCGACTTCTCGGTCTGGGAGCTGTGGGGCCCGCTGCTGCACGGCGGCCGACTCGTCGTGGTGCCCGAGGGCACCGCCCGCTCCCCGGAGGAGTTCCTCGGGCTGCTCGCCGACGAGGGCGTCACCGTGCTCAGCCAGACCCCGTCCGCGTTCCACCCGCTGGTCCGCGCCGACGCCGAACACCCGGAACTGTCACAGCGGTTGGCGCTGCGCACGGTGGTCTTCGGCGGCGAGGCGCTGGACGCCACCCGGCTCACCGACTGGTACGCCCGCCACCCCGGGGACGCGCCGCGCCTGGTCAACATGTACGGCATCACCGAGACCACCGTGCACGTCACCCACGCCCCGCTGGACGAGGCCACCGCCGCCGCCGGCGGCCCGGCCCCGATCGGCGAGGGCCTGCCCGACCTGCGGCTGTACCTGCTGGACGCCGACCTCGCGCCCGTCCCCCCGGGCGCGGTGGGCGAGCTGTACGTGGCGGGGGCGGGCCTGGCCCGCGGCTACCTCAACCGGCCCGGGCTGACCGCCACCCGCTTCCTCGCCGACCCCTTCGGCGCCCCCGGCACCCGGATGTACCGCACCGGCGACCGGGCCCGGCGCCGCCCCGACGGCACCCTGCACTACCTGGGCCGGGCCGACCAGCAGGTCAAGATCCGCGGCTACCGGATCGAGCCCGGCGAGATCGAGGCCGCCCTGCTCACCCACCCCGGCGTCGGCCAGGCCGCCGTGGGCGTGCACCAGGACGCCGCCGGCACCCGCCGGCTGGTGGCCCACGTCGTCGCCGGGGAGGGCGCGGCCGAGCCGCCGTCCGCCGCCGAGCTGCGCGCCCACCTGGAGCGGCGGCTGCCCGCCTACCTGGTGCCCGCCGCCTACCTGCCGATGGCGGCGCTGCCGCTCACCCCCAACGGCAAGCTCGACCGTCGCGCCCTGCCCGCCCCCGGCCCGGCGGGCTACCCGGGCACGTCCGGCCGGGCGCGCACCGCGCCGCGCACCCCGGCCGAGCGGCTGGTCGCGCGGGCCTGGGCGGCGGTGCTGGACACCGGCGGGATCGGCGCCGAGGACGACTTCTTCGCCCTCGGCGGCGACTCCATCCTCGCCGTCCGGGCCACCGCCCGGCTGCGCGAGGCCTTCGGGCGCGCCGACCTCTCACCCCGGCTGCTCTTCGACCACCCCGTGCTGGCCCGGCTGGCCGAGGCCCTCGCCGCCGCCGGGGGAGGGGAGCCCGCCGGGGCGTCCGGCCCGTCCGTCATCCCGGTGCTGCCGGAGGGCGACGCCGAGGCGCCGCTGTCGTACGCCCAGCAGCGGCTCTGGTTCCTCGACCGGTTCGAGCCGGGCGGCACCGAGTACACCACGCTCTCCGTGCTGCGGCTGCGCGGGGCGCTCGACCGCGCAGCGCTGGGCACGGCCCTGGACGGCCTGGTCGAGCGGCACCCGGCGCTGCGCACCACCTTCGCCGAACGGGACGGCCTGGCACGGCAGTCGGTGCACCCGCCGCACCCCGTCGAACTGCCCTGCGAGGACCTCGACCCGGCCGCGGTGGACGCCCTGCTGGAGCGGATCGCCGCCACCCCCTTCGACCTGGCCACCGGCCCGCTGCTGCGCGCCCGGCTGGCCCGGACCGCCGAGCGCGAGCACCTGCTCGTCCTGGCGGTGCACCACATCGTCACCGACGGCTGGTCGATCGGCGTGCTCAGCCGGGACCTCGCCGAGCTGTACACCGCCGCGCTCACCGGTCGCCGCCCCCGGCTGCCCGAACTGCCGGTCCGCTACACCGACTTCGCCGCCTGGCAGCGCAGCCGCGGCGACCGCGCCGAGGCCGAACTCGACCACTGGCGCCAGGTGCTGGCCGGGCTGCCGCCGCTGGAGCTGCCCACCGACCGGCCCCGCCCGGCCGTCCGCGGCAGGGACGGCGCGCTGGTCACCTTCACCCTGCCCGCCGGGCTGACCGCCCGGCTGCGCGAGCGCGGCCGGGCGGCCGACGGCACCCTCTACACCGTGCTGCTGGCGGCCTGCCAGGTGCTCCTGGCCCGCTGGTCCGGACAGCGGGACTTCGCCGTCGGCACCGTCACCTCCGGTCGCGAGCAGGGCGAACTCCACGACGTGGTCGGGATGTTCGTCAACACCCTGGTGCTGCGCGGTACGGTCCGCCCCGAGGAGCCGTTCCGCGCCCTGCTGGCCCGGGCCCGCGGCACCCTGCTCGACGCCCTCGCCCACCAGGAGGTGCCCTTCGAACGGCTGGTGGACGCCCTCCAGCCGGAGCGGGACACCAGCCGCACCCCGCTCTTCCAGGTCATGGTGGCCCTGCACAACCTCGGCGCCGAGGCGCCCCGGCTGCCCGGACTGACGGTGGAGCCGGTGACCCCGCCGGTGCGCGGCGCCACCTTCGACCTCTCCTTCGACTTCGTCGAACGCGACGGCGGCCTCACCGGCCACCTGGAGTACAGCACCGGACTGTTCGACGCCCGCACCGCCGCGCAACTGGCCGCGCGGCTGACCGTCCTGCTGGAGGCCGTCGCCGACCACCCGGACACGCCGGTCGGCGCCCTGCCGCTGATGACCGCCGAGGAGCGCGAACGCACCCTGCGCCAGGGCCGCGGCGAACCGCTGCCCGAGGAGCCCGCCACCACCCTGCCCGCCCTGTTCGAGGCGCAGGCGGCCCGCACCCCGCACAGCACCGCCCTGGTCGCCCGGGACGCCACCCTCGACTTCGCCGCCCTCAACGCCCGGGCCAACCGGCTGGCCCGCCACCTGGTCGCCCTCGGCGCCGGCCCCGAACGGCTGGTCGCGGTCCGGCTGCCGCGCACCTCGGAGCTGGTGGTGGCGCTGTTCGCGGTGCTCAAGGCGGGCGCCGCGCTGCTCTTCGTCGACCCGGAACTGCCCGAGGAACGGGCCGCCCGGCTGCTCGACGACGCCCGCCCGCAGACCGTGCTGACCGAACGGACCCTGCGCGGGACGCTCTGGCAGGCCCTGCCCGACCACGACCTGACCGACGCCGAGCGGACCGCCCCGCTGGACCCGTCCCACACCGCCTACGTGGTCTTCACCTCCGGCTCCACCGGCCGCCCCAAGGGCGTCGCCGTCGAACACCGCCAGCTGGCCAACCTCTGCCGCGACCACCGGCTCGGCCTGGTCGACCCGCACATCGGCGACGGCGAGCGGCTGCGGGTCGCGCTCAGCGCCTCCTTCTCCTTCGACACCAGCTGGGAGGGCCCGCTGCTGCTCGCCCTCGGCCAGGAACTCCACCTGATCGACGAGGACGTCCGGCTGGACCCGCGGGCCTTCTGCGCCCAGGTCGCCGACCGCCGGCTGGACCTGGTCAACGTCACCCCGTCCTTCCTGCGCGAACTCACCGCCGCCGGACTGCTCGCCCCCGGCCGCCACCACCCCCGGCTGCTGCTGGTCGGCGGCGAGGCCGTGCCCCCCGCCACCTGGCGGCAGCTCGCCGCCGCCCGCGCCGAGCTGGGCGTCACCGCCTACAACGTGTACGGGCCCACCGAGTGCACCGTCGACGCCACCTGGGCCCGCTGCGCCGACCACCCCGAGCGCCCCGTCATCGGCCGCCCCGGCCGGGGCCTCGGCGCCCACCTGCTGGACGGCGCGCTGAGCCCGGTCCCGCCCGGCATGCCGGGGGAGCTGTACCTGACGGGCCCCCAGGTCGCCCGCGGCTACCTGAACCGCCCCGGGCTGACCGCCGCCCGCTTCCTCGCCGACCCGTACGGCCCGCCCGGCGCCCGGATGTACCGTACCGGCGACCTCGCCCGCCGGGACGCCCACGGGCAGCTGGAGTTCCTCGGCCGGGCCGACGAACAGGTCAAGATCCGCGGCTTCCGGATCGAACCCGGCGAGGTGGAGGCCGCCCTGCTGACCCACCCGGACGTCGCCGACTGCGCGGTGGCCGCGCGCGAGCACGCCGGACGCACCCTGCTGGTCGGCTACCCGGTGCCCGCCGCCGACCGGGTGCCGCCCGCCGACGAACTGCGGGCCTGGCTGCGGCGCACCCTGCCCGACCACCTGGTGCCCGCCGCCTTCGTCCCGCTGGCCCGGATCCCGCGCACCGCCGGCGGCAAGACCGACCGGCGCGCCCTGCCCGCACCGCCCGCCCAGCCCGACCCGTCCACCCCGTACGTCGCCCCGGCGGCCGGCACCGAGGAGCGGCTCGCCGCGATCTGGGCCGAGGTGCTCGGCGTCGAGCGGGTCGGCGCCCGGGACAACTTCTTCGCGCTCGGCGGCGACTCCATCCTGAGCATCCAGATCGTCTCCCGGGCCCGGACCGCCGGGCTGGCACTGACCACCAAGGACGTCTTCCGGCACCAGAGCATCGCCGAACTCGCGCTGCGCGCCCGGGAGGTGACGGGCGTCCCGGCGGAGCCCGCGCCCGCCGAGGCTCCGCTCACCCCGATCCAGCACTGGTACCTGGGCGCCCGCCGCCCCGGCGAGCCGCTGCGCTTCACCATGACCCAGCGCCTGGAACTGGCCCCCGGCACCGACCCGGCGGCCCTGCGCGACGCCGTCCACGCCCTGGTGGAGCACCACCCGGCGCTGCGCACCCGCTTCCGGCCCGGCGGGGCCGGCTGGCGCCAGCAGGTGGACGGGCAGCCGCCGGACGGCCTGTTCACCCACCACCCGGCGGCCGGCCTCGACGCCGCCGCCCTGGAGGCCGAGGTGCAGCGCGCCACCGAGGCCGCCCAGCGCTCGCTCGACCCGGTCGGGGGCCGCACCGTCCGCGCCCTGTTCTTCGACCGCGGCGAGCGGCTGCCCGGCCAACTCGTCCTCACCGTCCACCACCTGGCCGTCGACGGAGTCTCCTGGCGGATCCTGCTGGCCGACCTCGAAACGGCCTACCGCGCGGCCCGCACCGGCGCCCCGGTCGCGCTCCCGCCGGAGGGCACCACCCACGGCCGGTGGGCCGCCCGGCTGGAGCAGCACACCCGCGCGGGCGCCCTGGACGGCCACGCCGCGTACTGGACCCGCACCGGCGCGGCCCCGGCCGGGCTGCCCGCGGGCCGCCCCGGTGCCAACACCCACGCCACCGCCGCCACCCTCACCGTGACCCTGGACCGCGAGGCCACCGGGGCCCTGCTGCGCGGGGCGCCCGCCGCCTACCGCACCCAGGCCAACGACGTGCTGCTCAGCGCCCTGGGCCGCACCCTGGCCCGCTGGTGCGGCCGGAACGAGGTGCTGATCGGCGTCGAGGGGCACGGCCGCGAGGACCTCTTCGACGGAGTGGACCTCTCCCGGACGGTCGGCTGGTTCACCGCCGAGTTCCCGCTCGCCCTGCGCGTCGACCCGGCGGCAGGCTGGCACGACACCCTGCGCGCCGTCAAGGAGCAGCTGCGCGCCGTCCCGCTGCGCGGCCTCAGCCACGGTGCCCTGCGCCACCTGCACCCGGACGGCCCGCTCAGCGGCGGCGCGGACCCCCAGGTCGGCTTCAACTACCACGGCCGCTTCGACGCCGGCGCAGGCGCCGGCGCCGAGGGCCTGGTCCGCGGAACGCTGCCCCCGGCCGGGCGCGACACCGACCCGGACGAGCCCCGCCCCTACCTGCTGGAGGTCACCGGGGCGGTCCAGGACGGCCGCCTCGAACTGGGCTGGACCTACCCCGCGGAGATCTACGACGAGGCCACCGTCCGCGGCCTCGCCGAGGAACTGCGCACCGCCCTGCGCGAACTGGCCGAGCACTGCGCCCGGCCCGGCGCCGGCGGGTGCACCCCCTCGGACTTCCCGCTGGCCGGCCTGGACCAGCCGCAACTGGACCGGCTGGTCGGCGACGGCCGCGCGGTCGAGGACGTGCTGCCGCTGACCCCGCTGCAGTCCGGCATGCTCTTCCACGGCCTGGTGGACGCCGACGGCGCCTACGTCGACCGGATCGCGGTGCGCCTCGCCGGGGTCGCCGACCCGCGGGCCTTCGCCGCCGCCTGGCAGCAGGTCGCCGACCGCACCCCGGCGCTGCGCTCCGCCGTGCACTGGCGCGGCCTGCCGCACCCCGTCCAACTGGTCGCCAGGAACGCGGTGCTGCCCGTGCGCCGACTCGACCTCGGCGACCTGACCCCGCAGCAGCTGGCGGCCGAGACCGAACGGCTGCTGGCCGAGGAGCGGGCCACCCCGATGGAGCTGACCACCGCGCCGCTCACCCGCCTCACCCTGGCCGCCCTGCCCGGCGAGGAGGTGCTGCTGCTGTGGTCCACCCACCACCTGATCCTGGACGGCTGGAGCACCGGCCACCTGCTCACCGAGGTCTGCGAGGAGTACGCCGCGCTCACCGGCGGCCCCCAGGCGCCCCGGCCGGTCCGCCGCCCGTTCGCGGACTTCCTGGGCTGGCTGCGCGAGCGCGACCGGCCCGCCGCCGAGGCGCACTGGCGCGCCGCCCTGGACGGCTTCACCGCCCGTACCCCGCTCCCGTACGACCGCCGCCCGACCGGGGCCCACCGGGCCCGCTCCGGCGCCGCCGTCCACCGCGCACTGGACGGAGCGCTGTCCGCCCGGCTGCGCGAGCGGGCCGCCGCCGCCGGACTGACCGTCAACACCGTGGTGGAGGGTGCCTGGGCACTGCTGCTGGCCCGCCACGGCGGCGGCGAGGACGTGGTCTTCGGCACCACCGTGTCCGGGCGACCGGCCGAACTGCCCGGGGTGGAGTCGATGATCGGCCTGTTCATCAACACCGTGCCCACCCGGGTCACCATCCCGACGGGCGGCGTGCGGCCCTGGCTGCGCGGCCTCCAGGACCGCCAGAGCGAGGCCCGCGCCTTCGACCACCTGGCCCTGTCCCGGATCCAGGCCCTGAGTGAACTGCCCGCCGGGGAACCGCTGTTCGACAGCATGCTGGTCTTCGAGAACTACCCCGTCGACGAATCCGCCGAGGCCCGCACCGGAGTCCGGGTGGTCGAGGTGCGCGCCGACGACGCCACCACCTTCCCCTGGTGCCTGCGCGCCCACCTGGGCGAGCGGCTCGGCTTCGACCTGGCCTACGACCCCGCGCTGTTCGACCACCGGACGGCCCGGGACGCCGCCGACCGGCTGCTCCTGCTGCTCACCGGCCTCACCGCGGCGCTCGCCGACGGCCCGGACAGCGCCCCGGACGGTGACCTGGACGGCGACATCGATGCGCTGGAGCTGCTCACCCCCGCCGACCGCGCGCAACTGGCCGCCTGGCACCCCACCGCCCGCCCGGTAGAACCCCGCAGCCCGCTGACCGTCCTCGCCGGACACGTCCGGCGCACCCCCGACGCCCCCGCCGTGCGCGAGGGCGAGCGGATCCTGACGTACCGGCAGCTCGACCAGTGGTCCGACCGCCTCGCCGCCCGGCTGCTCGCCGCCGGCCCGGCCGCCGAGGAGCCGATCGCGCTGGAACTGGAGCGCTCGACCGAGCTGGTGGTCGCCCAGCTGGCCGTCCTCAAGGCGGGCGGTGCCTACCTGCCCGTCGACCTCCGGGCCCCCGAGGAGCGCCGCCGCACCCTGCTCGCCCGGGCCGGAGCCACCCGGCGGCTCACCGCCGAGCCGGTCGCCGCCGCCCGCACCGACCCGGCGCCCGGGCAGCTGCCGCCCGCCGACCCCGAGCAACTGGCGTACGTGATGTACACCTCCGGCTCCACCGGCGAGCCCAAGGCCGTGGCCGTCCGGCACCGCGACGTGGCCTCGCTCGCCACCGACAGCCGCTTCGGCGACGGCCGCTGCGCCCGGGTGCTGCTGCACTCCCCGGTGGCCTTCGACGCCGCCACCTTCGAGGTGTGGGCCCCGCTGCTGACCGGCGGCTGCGTGCTCGTCGCCCCCGCCGGGCCGGTGGACGCGGCGCTGCTGCGCCGGCTGGCCGGGCCGGCCGGGCCGACCGCGCTGTGGCTCACCGCCGGGCTCTTCCGGCTGCTCGCCCAGGACGCCCCGGACTGCTTCGCCGGGCTGCGGACGCTGTGGACCGGCGGCGACGTGGTGCCCGCCGCGGCCGTCCGCCGGGTGCTGGCCGCCTGCCCCGGGCTGACCGTGGTGGACGGCTACGGGCCGACCGAGACCACCACTTTCGCCACCGCCCACGAACTCGCCGACCCGGCCGCGGTGCCCGACCCCGTGCCGGTCGGCCGCCCGCTGGACGACCGGCGCGTGCACGTCCTGGACCACCGGCTGCGGCCCGTCCCGCCCGGCTGCGCGGGCGAGCTGTACCTGGCCGGCGAGGGCGTGGCCCGCGGCTACCTCGGCCGCCCCGGCGCGACCGCCGCCCGCTTCCTCGCCGACCCGTCCGGCCCGCCCGGCGCCCGGATGTACCGCACCGGGGACCTGGCCCGCCGCCGCCCCGACGGCACCGTCGAGTTCCTCGGCCGGGCCGACGACCAGCTGAAGATCCGCGGCTTCCGGGTCGAGCCCGCCGAGGTGGAGGCCGCGCTCGCCGCCCACCCCGGGGTGGCCGACGTCGCCGTCGTCGCCCGCGCCGACCGGCCCGGCGTCCGCCGGCTGGTCGCCTACACCGTCGGCGCCGTCGACCCCGGGGAACTGCGGGACTTCGCCGCCCGCACCCTGCCCGACTACCTCCTCCCCGCCGCCTTCGTCCCGCTGGACGCCCTCCCGCTGAACCGCAACGGCAAGGTCGACCGCGCCGCGCTCCCCACGCCGGAACGGCAGCACGCCGCCGGAGGCGCCGAGCGGGTCGAGCCGCGCACCGCGGCCGAACGCCGCGCCGCCGAGGTCTTCGGCGAGGTGCTGGGCATCCGGCCGCCCGGGGTGACCGAGGGCTTCTTCGCGCTCGGCGGCGACTCCATCCTCAGCATCCGGCTCGCCGGCCGACTGTCCGAGGCCTTCGGCGCCGAGCTCACGCCCCGCGCGGTGTTCGACCACCCGACCCCGGCCGCACTGGCCGAGCTCCTCGCCGGCGGGTCCGGCCCCGACCGGCCACCCGTCGCCCCCGCGGCGCCCCTGGTCCCGGTCGCCCGCGACGGCGTGGCGCCGATGTCCTACGCCCAGCAACGCCTCTGGTTCCTGGAGGAGTTCGCGCCCGGCGGCGCCGAGTACGTGACCGCGCTCGCGCTGCGGCTGCGCGGCCCGCTGGACCCGGAGGCCCTCGGTACGGCGCTGACCGCCCTGGTCGCCCGGCACGAGTCGCTGCGCACCACCTTCGACGCCGTCGACGGCCACGGTGTCCAACGAGTCCAGCCGCCGCGGCCGGTCCCGCTGCGCCGCCACGACCTCGCCGAACCTCCGCCCGGGGAGCGGGAGGAGGCCCTGCGCGCCCTGCTCGCCGCCGAACGCGCCCGCCCCTTCGACCTGCGCCGCGGCCCGCTGCTGCGCCCCGCGCTCATCCGGCTCGCCGACCACGACCACGTGCTGGCCCTGACCCTGCACCACATCGTCACCGACGGCTGGTCCAACGCCGTCCTGCTCACCGACCTGGCCCACCTCTACCGCGCCGCACTCGACCCCGCCCACCCGCCGCTCGCCCCGCTGCCGGTGCAGTACGCCGACCACGCCCACTGGCAGCGCGGCATCGACGCCACCGACCAACTCGCCTACTGGAAACGACAGCTGGCTGACCTCGAAGCACTCCGGCTGCCGCTCGACCGGCCCCGCCCGGCGGTCCGCACCAGCACCGGGGGCACCGTCCGGCTCGACCTGCCCGCCGACACCGCCCGGCGGCTCGCCCGGATCGGCCGGGACGGCGACACCACCCTGTTCACCACCCTGGTGGCCGCCGCCCAGGCCTACCTGGCCCGGCTCAGCGGCGACCGGGACGTCGCCGTCGGCACCGTCACCGCCGGCCGCGAGCGCCCCGAGGTCCAACGGCTGATCGGCTTCTTCGTCAACACCCTGGTGCTGCGCTCCCGGATCGAACCCCGGCAGCCCTTCACCGCCTTCCTCGCCGACGTCCGGCAGACCGTACGGGACGCCTTCGCCCACCAGGACGTGCCCTTCGAGCGGGTGGTCGACGAGGTGCAGCCGGTGCGCGACACCAGCCGCAGCCCGCTCTTCCAGGTCCTGGTCGTGCTGCAGAACACCCCGTCGGCCGAACCCGACCTGCCGGGGCTGGAGGTGACGGACGTCGAGACCGACAGCACCGGGACGGCCTTCGACCTGGTGCTGGAGTTCGCCCGAGCCGAGTCCGGCGCGCTGCACGGCCTGCTCACCTACAACACCGACCTGTTCGAGCCCGCCACCGCCGAGCGGATGGCCGAACAGCTCACCACCCTGCTGACCGCCGTCGCCGAGGACCCGCAGTGCCCCCTCGGCTCGCTGCCCGTGGCCGGCCCCGACCGCCTGGCCGCCGAACTGGCCCTGGCCCGCGGCGAGTTCCGCCCGGTGCCGGCCGCGACCCTGCCCGAGCTGTTCGAACGGCAGGCGGCCCGCACCCCGGACGCGCCCGCCCTGCTCGACGGCGACCGCGTGATCGGCTACGCCGAACTGGACCGGGCGGCCAACCGGCTGGCCCACCGGCTGATCCGGGACGGCGTCGGACCGGAGCGGCTGGTCGCCCTCGCGCTGCCCCGCTCGGCGGCCGCGGTGGTCGCCCAGCTCGCCGTCGCCAAGGCCGGCGGCGCCTTCCTCCCGGTCGACCCCGACTACCCGGCCGCCCGGCGGGAGTTCATGGTCCGCGACGCGGGCGCCGCCGTCGTGCTCGACGACCCCGCCCGGGTGTGGGCCGCCGACGGCCCGGACACCGCCCCCACCGACGCCGACCGCACCGGCGCCCTCACCCCCGCGCACCCGGCGTACGTCGTCTACACCTCCGGCTCCACCGGCACCCCCAAGGGCGTGCTGGTCACCCACGCCGGACTCGCCGCCTTCGCGGCGGCCGCCGCCGAGCAGTACGCCGTCGGCCCCGGCGACCGGGTGCTCCAGTTCGCCTCGCCCAGCTTCGACGCCTCCGTGCTGGAACTGTGCATCTCGCTGCTCAGCGGCGCCGCGCTGGTCACCGGCGAGGAGGGCCCGCTGGTCGGCGAACGCCTCGCCGAGGCCCTGGCCGGACGCCGGATCAGCCACGCCCTGATCCCCCCGGCGGCCCTGGCCACCCTCGAACCCGGGACCGCCGCCGCGCTGCCCGGACTGCGCACCCTGGTGGTCGGCGCCGAGGCCTGCCCCGCCGACCTGGTCGACATCTGGGCCCCCGGCCGCCGGATGGTCAACTCCTACGGCCCCACCGAGGCCACCGTGGTCGCCACCTGGACCAGCCCCCTCACCCCCGGCACCGGCACCGCCCCCGCCATCGGCCACCCCGGCGGAGCCACCCGGGCCTACCTGCTCGACGCCGCCCTGCGCCCCGTCCCGCCCGGGGTGACCGGCGAACTCCACCTGGCCGGGCCCGGCCTGGCCCGCGGCTACCTCGGCCGCCCCGGCCTGACCGCCGCCCGCTTCCTGCCCGACCCGTACGGCGCCCCCGGCGAGCGGATGTACCGCACCGGGGACCTCGCCCGCCGCGACGCCGACGGCCAGCTCCGCTACTGCGGCCGCGCCGACGACCAGATCAAGCTGCGCGGCTTCCGGATCGAACCGGGCGAGATCGAGAGCGCGCTGCGCCGCAGCCCGCTGGTGCGCGACGCCGTCGTCACCGTCCGCACCGACGCCCCCGGCGGCGGCCGGCTGGTCGCCTACGTCGTCCACGCCGACCCGGCCGGAGCCGCCCTCGACCCGGCCGGCACCGCCCTCGACCTGCGCGCCCGGCTCGCCGAATCGCTGCCGCCGCACCTCGTCCCCGCCGTCTTCGTCCCGCTGGAACGGCTGCCGCTCACCCCCAACGGCAAGACCGACCGCCGGGCCCTGCCCGACCCCGGCCCGGCCCGCGCCGCGGCCGGCCCGCACCGCCCGCCGGAGACCGACACCGAACGCCGGATCGCCCGGATCTGGGCCGACGTCCTCGGCGTCGAACAGGTCGGCGCCGACGACAACTTCTTCCTGCTCGGCGGCGACTCCATCCTCAGCATGCAGGTGGTGTCCCGACTGCGCCGCGACGGCCTCCACCTGGCCACCCGCGACCTCTTCACCCACCAGACCGTCGCCGAACTCGCCACCGTGGTGCGCGCCGCCCCCGAGCGCGCCGACGACGGCCCGGTCACCGGCGCCGTACCGCTCACCCCGATCCAGGAGTGGTTCCTCACCACCCCGCGCGCCGCCCACCACCACTTCAACCAGTCGGCGCTGCTCGAACTCGGCCCCGACCCGGACCGCGCGGCCCTGCGCGCCGCCCTGGACGCCCTGCTGGACCACCACGACGCCCTGCGGATGCGCTTCACCCACGACGCCTCCGGCTGGCGGCAGTTCAACCCGCCGCCGGCCCGCACCGAGGACCTCCTCGTCCACCACGACCTCACCGGCCAGTCCGCCGAATCCGCCGACGCGGCCCTTGCCAAGGCCGCCGACGAGCTGCACGGCGGCTTCGACCTGGCCCGCGGCCCGCTGCTGCGCGCCGCCCTGTTCACCGGCGAACCGGACCGCCCGCCGCTGCTCCTGCTGGTCGCCCACCACCTGGTGGTCGACGCCGTCTCCTGGCGGGTGCTGCGCGACGACCTGGAGAGCGCCTACCGGCAGGCCCGCGAGGGCGCCCCGATCGACCTGGGGGAGCGCGGCACCTCCTTCCGGGACTGGGCGCAGCGGCTCGCCGCCCACGTCGCCGAGGGCGGCCTCGACCACGAACTCCCGTACTGGGAGGAGGCGGTGACGGCCCGCGCCGAACCTCCCGTGCGCCCCGCCGAGGGGGACCGCGCCGCGACCGCGGCGGTCACCGTGGAACTGGACGAGGCGGACACCGAGGCCCTGCTGCGGGCCGCCCCGGCCGCCTACCGCACCCGGGTCAACGACGTCCTGCTCGCCGCCCTCGCCCTGGCGCTGGCCCGCTGGACCGGACAGCCGCGGATCCGGCTCGACCTGGAGGGCCACGGCCGCGAGGACCTGCTGGAGGGCGTCGACCTGTCCCGCACGGTCGGCTGGTTCACCACCGTCCACCCGGTCGGCCTCGACGTCCCCGCGCCCGAACAGCTCGGCCCCGACCGCGACTGGCGCGCCCTGGTCAAGACGATCCGCCGCCAACTGCGCGCGGTGCCCGGCAACGGGCTCGGCTTCGGCGCCCTGCGCACCTTCGGCCCGCCCGAGGTCCGCGAACGACTCGCCGCCGGCGCCCACGGCCAGGTCGTCTTCAACTACCTCGGCCAGTGGGACGCCCGCCCCGAGGCCGGCGGCGACGGCCTGGTCCGCGCCGAACTCGGCTCCTGCGGCCAGGACCACGACCCCCGCGACGCCGGATCCCACCCGCTGGAGGTGGTCGGCGCCGCCCAGCGGGGCCGGCTCGCCTTCACCTGGCACCACCGACCCGCCGTCCACGACCCGGCCGAAGTGCGCCGGGCGGCCGAGGAGTTCGCCGAGGCGCTGCGCCACATCGCCCGGCACGCCCGGCAAGGCCGGCAAGGCCAGCAGGACCGCTGACCCGCAACAACCCGCGAGAGAGAGGCAGGAACGACATGGACGAGAACACCCGCTTCCAGGTGCTGCGCAACGACGAGGAGCAGTACTCCCTCTGGCCGGTCGACCTCGACGTCCCGGCCGGCTGGCAGTCCGTCGGCAAGGAGGGCACCGAGGCGGAGTGCTCCGCCTACGTCGACGAGGTGTGGACCGACATGCGACCGCGCAGCCTGCGCGAGCGCATGGAGAACGCCGGATCCTGAGCCGACCGTCCCACCACGACCCGAAGGAGCCCACCGTGACCCCCGTGCTGCGCACCGAACGCCTGGAGTTCATCCCCTACCGGCCCGAGGACGAGGACGCCTTCGTCGCCCTGCTCCGCAACGCGGAGGTCTGCCGCTGGATGGGCCAGGAGCTGGTGCCCGAACCGCAGATCCGCACGCTGTTCCGCGCGATCCTGAGCGATGTGTACCCGCAGAGCCTCTTCGACGTCTGGGGCCTGTGGGCGGACGGCGCCTACGCGGGCCACGCGGAGGTGAAGAAGACCGGGAACGTCGACGGCCACGAGCTGGTCGCCGCGCTCGTCCCCGAGTTCTGGGGCCGCGGCCTGGGCACCGAGGTGGTCCGCGGCCTGGTCCGCTACGCCGCCGACGAGTTGGGCCTCAAGGAGGTCTACGGCCTGGTGGGCGCCGAGAACACCCCGAGCCTGGCGATGTGCCGGCGGCTGGGCTTCCGCCACCTGCGCGACTCGGTCGACGAGGACGGCACGGTGGCGAAGGTGGTGGTGCTCTCCACGGCCGACGTGCGCTGACGCGCCGAGCGGCCTCCGGTGCGCAGGAGCGCGCCGGAGGCCGCGGGGGCTCCGTTCGTCACGGGGTGGCGCCGGTGCCGATCTTCCGGCAGTCGGGGCCGCCGACGCCGTAGCCGAGCTGGGTCCCGGAGCCGTAGTACCAGTCGCTGTACCCCTGGCAGGTGTAGCCGTTCCAGGTCAGGTAGAAGCCGGCCTGGTAGTCCTCGCTGGCCGTGCTGTGGATGTCCTGGCTGCCGGCGTCCCACCACTCGATGCCGGCCGGGTTGTAGTGGTGCATCCCGGGGTCGCCCCACGCGGCGCTGACGATCCAGGTCTGGCTGCTGGAGGACGCGACCTGCGAGACCCACAGGTCCTTGAAGTGGAATTCCGCGTAGGCCCGCTTCTGACAGAAGTCGTAGCCCTGGTAGAAGGTCCCGAGGTCGTACCCGGCGTTGGTGACGACCTCCATCACGTGGCCGACGGTCTCCGTGCACGGGCCCGCCTGCGCGGCGGGCGCCGCCGCCAGGCCGACGGTGGAGCCGGCCGCGAGGGCGACGGCCACCAGGGTGGACTTGATCTTCAACTTCATTGCCCCGCCTGTGGTGTGACGAGTCATCAGGGAACTTCCATGATGGCGGGCACGCGTCAAGCCTGGCAAGGGTCGCGACGGGTCGGTGCCCTGGTGCCCTGGTGCCCTGGTGCCCTGGTGTCCGTTGCTCCGGTGCCCGTTGCTCCGGCGCCCGTTGTCGGTGGCGCGTGGCACAGTGGCGGGCATGGCACTCATCCCTGACGGGCGGCCGTTCCCGCCGCCGCACGCCGACGAACGCACCATGCTGGAGAGTTGGCTGGAGTTCCAGCGGGCGACGCTGGTGCAGAAGGTCTCCGGGCTCGACGACCGACAGGTGCGGCTGGCCTCGGTGGCGCCGTCCACGCTGACGCTGCTCGGCCTGGTGCAGCACCTCACCGAGGTCGAACGCACGTGGTACCAGCGGGTGTTCGCCGGTCGGACGGTGCCGCCGGTGTACGGCCCGGAGAACCCGGACGGCTACCGGCTGGACCCGGCCCGGGGGATGGCGGAGGCGCTGGCCACCTGGCGGGCCGAGGTCGAGCGCGGCCGCGAGTCGGCCGCGGGGGCGCCGCTGGAGACGGCGGGCGCGCTGTCGGAGCGGGTCGCCGGGATCGTCGGTTCGGAGACCGTCTCGCTGCGCTGGGTGCTGGTGCACCTGATCGAGGAGTACGCCCGCCACAACGGACACGCCGACCTGCTGCGGGAGGGCATCGACGGCGTCACGGGCGTCTGACGGGCAGCGGCGCCGGCCGCGCGGTCGGCCGGGGCAGCCTCAGGGCCAGCAGCGCGCCCGCAGCCGCGACCGCGGTCGTCGCCAGGGCGGCCGGGGCGAGCGCCGCCCCGGGCGCCGTGCGGCCGGCGACGGTGGTGGCGAGCGCGACGCCCAGGGCCGGTCCGATGTTCATCACGGTCTGCTGGAGACCTCCGGCGACACCGGACTCGGCGCCGGACGCTCCCCGGACGACGGCCGAGGTCGCGGTCGCCATCACCGCGCCGAGGCCGCCGCCGAGCAGCAGGAAGCAGCAGCCGGTGGCGGCGCTGCCCGAGTCCGGGCCCAGCCTGGCGGTGAGCAGCGTGCCCGCGGCGATCAGCGCCAGGCCCGCGAGCACGGTGGCGCGCACCCCGTGACGCCTCGCCAGCCAGGCCGAGGCGGGTGCGCCGACGATCATCGCCACCGCGAGCGGCAACCCCCGCAGGGCGTTGTGCAGCGGGTCGAGCCCGAGCACCTCCTGGAGGTAGTAGGTCGCGGGGAAGACCGTGCCGAGCACCGCCGCCGAGGCCGCGAGCAGCACGCCGAGCGCCGGGCCCACGGCCGGTGACCGGAGCAGCGCGGGCGGCAGGAGCGGACTGGCGGTGCGGCGCTCGTGCCGGGCGAGGGCGAGGGCGGCGAGTCCGGCCGCCGCGAGGCCGAGCGCCGTACTCGCGGACCACCCGTCGGTCGGCAGGGCGACCAGGGTGTGCACCAGGCAGACCAGGGCGATGGCGAGCAGGCCCGCGCCGGGCAGGTCGAGGCCCCCGGTCGCCGGCTCGGTGCGGGCCTCGGGCACGGCGAGGGCCGCGACCAGGGCCGCCGCGGCGGGCAGCAGGCCGAGCAGGAAGACGGCCCGCCAGCCGAAGTGGGTGGTGAGCGCGCCTCCGATCAGCGGTCCGGCGGCGGCCGCGAGACCGAGGGCGGCGGTGCGCACCGCGATCGCGCGGGGCAGCTGGTCGGCGGGCCAGACGGCGCGCAGCATGGCGATGGTCGCGGGCTGGAGCAGGGCGCCCGCGACGCCCTGGGCGACGCGCAGGGCGATCACCCAGCCGATGCCGGGTGCGAGGGCGATCGCGGTGGAGGTGGCGGCGAAGCAGACCACCCCGACGAGGAAGAGCCGCCGGTGGCCGTACCGGTCGCCGAGGCGCCCGGCGAAGACCAGCAGGGCGGCGACGGTGACCAGGTAGCCGGTGCTGGTCCACTGGACGGCGGCCAGCGAGGCGTGCAGGTCGCGCTGGAGGGTGGGCTGGGCGACGGTGAGCACGGTGCCGTCCACGGCGACCAGGACGGCGCCGGTGGTGCTCGCGGCGAGGGCGAGCCCTCGGCGGTGGCGGGGCGTCACCGGGCGGCCGGGCCGAGATGGGCGTCCAGGGCGGCGCGCAGCACCGGTTCGAGGCCGTCGTCGCCGGTGGCCAGCCGGAGGCTGCCCCAGGTGCGCAGCTGGGCCAGCCCGTGCAGGTTGGCCCAGAGGGCGGCGGTGGCGGCGGCCGGGTCGTCGGACTGCGGGTGGACCTCGGCGACCAGGCCGACGAAGGTCAGGAAGAGCGGCAGCGTGGAGCGGCGCAGTTCGGTGCCGCTGCCCTCCAGCAGGTCGTGCCGGAACATCAGCTCGAACATCCCGGGGTTCGCCGCCGCGAAGCCGAGGTAGGCGCGGGCGAGCGACTCGATCCGGGTGCGCGGGTCGGCCCCGGTGGTGGCGGCGAGGGCGTCGGCGCCGGCCAGGGAGTCGGTGAGCCGGCCGAAGCCGTGCCGGGCGACGGCGGCGAGCAGTTCACGGCGGGTGGGGAAGTAACGGCGCGGTGCCCCGTGGGAGACCCCGGCGCGGCGGGCGATCTCCCGCAGGCCGAGGGCGTGGACGCCCTCCTCGGTCACCAGCTCGATGCCCGCGGCCACCAGGCGGGCGCGCAGGTCGCGGTCCTGTTCGGTCATGGACACTGTCTACCGGACAGCCGTAGACACTGTCTACTCGCCCTGCGGGTGCCCCGGGGCAGAATCACCGGCATGGACGAAGGCGGCGAGCCGGCCTGCCGGCTGGACCGGGTGTGCCCGGAGTGCGGACGGCTGCGGGAGCGGCCGGGCCCAGGGTCGTGCGAGAACTGCGGTGCGGGTACTGACGGCGGGGAGCCGGGGCGCCCCGCCCGGGGTCGCGGCTGAGTGCGGCGGACCCCGGCCGGGGCCTGACGGCGCCCGCTACATCGGCGGCTGGTCCTGGTCCCGGCCCAGCTGCTCCTTGAGCTTGTCCTGGGCCGTGTCGACCTGGCTGCCGTACTTGCCCTCGGTCCGTTCGTCGAAGGCGTCGCCCGCCTTGTCGATGCCCTTCTCGCCCTGCTCCTCGTGGCCCTTCAGCATCTGCTTGAGCTTATCCAGCATGGACATGTGGTCACCCTCCTGGATGAGTCGCCCCCACCCCTCCAGGATCACCGCCTGCGGCGTCCTCCGCATGTCGCGGTGGCGCGGCGCCCTTGGCAAGGCGGTTCCGGTCATGTCAAATCGTGAACTCACCGACCGTCGGAAGGAGTCGCCTTGAAGCCCCGCCCCCAACGCCGGACCTCCCCGCTCGCCACCCTCGCCGTCGTCGCCCTGGTCACCCCGTCAGTGCTGGTCGGCACCGGCGCGGGCAGTGCCAACGCCGACCCGGACCCGGCCCGCCGGGGCGCCAGGCTGGCCGAGCGGCTGGTCGAGGCGAGCAGCGCCGAGGACGCCCGGGACACCCTGGCCGCGCTGCAACGGTTCGCCGACCGCAACGCCGGTACCAGAGCGGCCGGTTCGAAGGGCCACGACGAATCCGCCCGCTACGTCTACGAGCAGGCGCGGCGGGCCGGGCTCAAGGTGTCCCGGCAGGAGTTCGAGTACACCTTCTTCGAGGCCCGCGCCCAGCGCCTGGACGTGCTGTCGCCCCAGCCGGAGTCGGTGCCGGTGCTCGCCATGACGTACTCGGTGAGCGGCCCGGAGGCGGGCCTGACCGCCGAGTTGGGCGTCGCCCCGGCCACCGCCACCACCGGCTGCACGCCCGCCGACTACCCGGCGGGCTCCGTCACCGGCCGGATCGCGCTGATCCGGCGCGGCGGGTGCAGCTTCGCCGAGAAGCAGGCGGCCGCGGCCACCGCCGGCGCCCTCGGGGCGCTGATCTACAACAACACCGACGGCGAGCTCAACGGGACCCTCGGCGAGCCCGCCGCGGGCAAGGTCCCGACCGGCGGGATCAGCCGGGCGGCCGGCGAGGCGCTGGCCGCCAAGGCCGCCGCCGGGCCCGTGCGGGTGACCCTGGACCTCCGCACCTTCATGGAGTCGCGCAAGACCTGGAACGTCATCGCCGAGACCCGCGGCGGGGATCCGGCGAACACCGTGATGATCGGCGCCCACCTGGACTCCGTCCCGGCCGGGCCCGGCATCAACGACAACGGCTCCGGCACGGCCGGCATCCTGGAGGTCGCGAAGCACCTCGGCACCCGCCCGGTGAAGAACAAGGTCCGGTTCGCCTGGTGGTCCGCCGAGGAGTTCGGTCTCAAGGGCTCGGAGGCGTACGTGAAGTCGCTCTCCGAAGCGGACCGGAAGAAGATCCGGCTCTACCTCAACTTCGACATGATCGCATCCCCCAACTACGCGCAGTTCGTCTACAACGGCTCCGGCAGCGCGGGCGGCGGCGCCGGCCCGGAGGGCTCGGCCCGGATCGAGCGCTTCCTCACCGACTACCTGGACGGCCGCGAGCTGCCGCACGACCCGTCCGCCTTCAACGGCCGCTCCGACTACGGCCCGTTCATCGACGCGGGCATCCCGGCCGGCGGCACCGACACCGGCGCCGAGGTGATCAAGTCCCCCGAGCAGCAGGCCCGTTACGGCGGCACGGCGGGCACCGCCTTCGACGCCTGCTACCACAAGGCCTGTGACGACCTGGACAACATCGACATGGCGGCCTTCGACGTCAACATCGACGTGATCGCCCACGCCGTCGGCACCTACGCCTGGGACCTCTCCTCGCTGGAGCGGCCCGCACCCGCCCGGCGCCCGGCCGCTCCGACCGCGGCCGGAACGGGTATGAACACCCCGGGCGGCGCCTCCGGAGCCGGAGCCGATGCCCACGAAGTGACCGCCTGACGCCCGGGTGGGCCCGCTGCCGTCCTCGGGCGGCGGGCCCACCCGCCCGCCGTGCGCACGCCGTCCATCCGGCACCTCCGCTCCGCCATCGCCCCCGGTGGGTCGGGGTACGGGCCACCGTAGCGGGCACGACTGACAATCCGGTCCGGACCGGGTACGGTGCGCGCGGAGCGCATCCGCCGAGACCCGGTGGGTGCGTCGAGCCCGGTCCTGACACCATGGGACCGAGATCACGACACCGTGACACCCTCGGAGGAGTCAGCAACATGAGCACGCACTACGACGTCGTCGTCCTCGGCGCGGGCCCCGGCGGCTACACCGCCGCCGTCCGTTCGGCCCAGCTGGGCCTGAAGGTCGCCGTCATCGAGGCCAAGTACTGGGGCGGCGTCTGCCTCAACGTCGGCTGCATCCCCTCCAAGGCCCTGCTGCGCAACGCCGAGCTCGCCCACATCTTCACCAAGGAGGCCAAGACCTTCGGCATCAAGGTCGAGGGCCAGGTGACCTTCGACTTCAGCGAGGCGTTCAAGCGCAGCCGCTCGGTGGCCGACGGCCGGGTCAAGGGCGTCCACTACCTGATGAAGAAGAACGGCATCACCGAGTACGACGGCTGGGGCACCTTCGTCGACGACCACACCCTCCAGGTCGCGCTCAGCGGCGGCGGCTTCGACGTGGTCACCTTCGACCACTGCGTCATCGCCGCCGGTGCCACCACCCGCCTGCTGCCCGGCACCAGCCTGAGCGAGCGCGTGGTGACCTACGAGGAGCAGATCCTCACCGAGCAGCTGCCGGAGAGCATCATCATCGCGGGCGCCGGCGCGATCGGCGTCGAGTTCGCCTACGTGCTGCACAACTACGGCGTGAAGGTGACCATCGTCGAGTTCCTGGACCGCGTGGTGCCGCTGGAGGACGTCGAGGTCTCCACCGAACTCGCCAAGCAGTACCGCAAGCTGGGCATCGAGGTGCTCACCTCGACCCGGGTCGAGTCGATCGACGACAGCGACCCGAACGCCAAGGTGCGGGTCACCGTCACCAAGGACGGCGCGCAGCAGGTGCTGGAGGCCGACAAGGTGCTCCAGGCGATCGGCTTCGCGCCGCGGGTCAACGGCTACGGCCTGGAGAACACCGGGGTCAAGCTCACCGACCGCAACGCCATCGCGGTGGACGGCCGCGGCCGCACCAGCGTCGACCACATCTTCGCGATCGGCGACGTCACCGCCAAGCTGATGCTCGCGCACGCCGCCGAGACGATGGCCGTGATCGCCGCCGAGACCATCGGCGGGGCGGAGACCATGGAGGTCGACTTCGCCATGATCCCGCGCGCCACCTACTGCCAGCCGCAGATCGCCTCCTTCGGCTACACCGAGGCCCAGGCCCGCGACCTCGGTTACGACGTCAAGGTCGCCAAGTTCCCGTTCACCGCGAACGGCAAGGCGCACGGCCTCGGCCACCCGATCGGCTTCGTCAAGGTGATCTGCGACAACACCCATGGCGAGCTGCTCGGCGCCCACCTGATCGGCCCCGAGGTCACCGAGCTGCTGCCGGAGCTGACGCTGGCCCAGCAGTGGGACCTCACCGTCCACGAGGTCGCCCGCAACGTGCACGCCCACCCGACCCTGGGCGAGGCGGTCAAGGAGGCCATCCACGGCCTCGCCGGTCACATGATCAACATGTGACGGACCGGACGTCAGGACGCTGCCAACCCGCCCGGCGGGGTCGCAGCGTCCTGACTGCGGAGGAGCTGAAGCGTCACCCCGTGCTCATCGCTTCCGTGCTCATCGCCTCCGTTCGCGCAGCGCCCGATGGGTCAGCACGGCCCCGGTCGCGGACAGTACGGCCAGAACGACCCCGGTGACGTGCAGGGCACCGGTGAAGCCCGCCGCCAGGGCGCTCCGGTGGGCCGGATCCACCTGCCCCTGGACGGCCCGCGCGGCGAGCCTCGCCGCCTCGCCGTCGGGGAGGCCGGGCAGCCGTGCGGCGGTCAGGGTGCTGAGAAGTGCCGCCGCCCCCGAGACCGCCACCGACTCGCCGGTGATCCGCATGGTGTTGAAGATGCCCGCCGCGGCCCCGGCGCGCTCGACCGGCACGGTGCTCACCGCCGCGTTGTCGATCACGCCGAACGCCAGCCCCACCCCGGCCCCGAAGGGCAGCAGCGGTACCGCCAGCTCCGCCCACGAGGCGTCGCCGCGCACCGTGAGCAGCAGCACGGCGCCCAGCACGATCAGCCCCGAGGCGGCGGTCAGCACCGTTCGGACCGAGAGGACGGCGGCCAGCCGGCCCGCCGCGAGCGGCAGCAGCAGGACGGGTGCGGTCATCGGCAGCAGGAGCAGACCGCTGGTCAGCACGCTCCGGCCGCCCACCCCCTGGAGGTAGGCCGGCAGGTACACCAGCAGTACGACGAACCCGAGGGTCACCGTGAAGGGCTGGCAGACCACCGCGAGGAACTCGGCCCGCCGGAACAGCCGGACGTCGAACATCGCCCGCTCCGCCCGGCGCAGCTCCACCACCGCGAAGGCGACCACCAGCAGCAGTGCGCCGCCCAGCGGCAGGAGCGTTCCCGGCGCCGTCCAGCCGGCACCCGTGGCCCGGACCAGCGCGAACGACAGCGCGGCCAGTCCGGCGGTGAAACAGGCCGGCCCGGCCAGGTCGATCGCGGTGCGTTCCTGGCGGCGGGACTCCGGCGCCCGGGTGGCGCACAGGTACGCGGGCAGGGACATCGCCGCGACCAGCAGGAACACCGCCCGCCACCCGCCCGTTTGCACCAGCGCCCCGGCCGCGGGCGGTCCGACGGCCAGGCCGGTGCCGAAGGAGGTGCCCAGCACCCCGAACGCCAGCTGCCGGCGCCCTCCGGACGTCGAGTCGGCCAGCACCGCCGCGCCCGCCGCGAGGACGGCCGCGGCGCCGCAGCCCTGCACCGCGCGAGCCGCGTCCACCACCGCCATCGAGGGCGCGAGCGCGATCAGCAGCGACAGCGCCCCGACCAGCGCGATCCCGGCCAGCAGCACGCGGCGTCGGCCGACGCGGTCGGCGAGGCCGCCGGCCGCCAACGGCAGGGCGGCGAAGGTGATGTTGAAGGCGTTCAGCATCCACTGGGCCGAGCCGGTGGAGGCGCCCAGCCGCGCGGCCATGTCGGGCAGCGCCACCGCGGCGCCGGTCACCGAGAACGGCAGCATCATGCTCGCGCAGCCGACCGCCGCGACGGTCGGCCAGTAGTGGTCCCGGTCGGCGCCCGGGACGGCTCGGAGCGGGGCGGAGGCGGGAGGAGAAGTCGTCACGCGTCGATCGTTCGCGGCTGCCGGCGGCGGATGAAGGACGTGCCGTTCCCTGGGACCGACAGGGCCACCTTCCGGCCCCCGCCTCCGGGTGCCGCGCCGCCATACTGGAACGCATGGCCGATCCGAACCCGCTCACCGGCAGCCTTGGTGCGTACCTGCGCACCCGCCGGGCCCTGCTCACCCCCGAGGAGGCCGGGCTGCCGTCGACCGCGCGCCGCCGGGTGCCGGGCCTGCGGCGCGAGGAGGTCGCGGAACTGGTCGGCCTCAGCACCGACTACTACGTGCGGCTGGAACAGGGCCGCGCGGAGCGGCCGTCCGAGGAGGTGCTCGACGCGCTCGGCCGGGCGCTGCGGCTCGGCCCCGCCGAGCGCGCCCACCTCCGCGACCTCGCCCGCCGGCCGCGCCGGGCCCGGGCGGCGGGACGGCAGGAGGTGCTGCGCCCGACCCTGCGGCGGGTGGTGGAGGCGATGCCGGCCACCCCGGCCGTGGTGATGAACGATCGCAACGACGTGCTGGCCTGGAACCGGCTGGCGGCCGCGCTGATCGCGGACTTCCCGCAACTCCCGCCGCGGGAGCGGAACATGGCCCGCCGGATCTTCCTCGACCCGAACGCGCGGTCCGTGCACCTCGACTGGGACGATGCCGCCCGCGCCACCGTCGGCATCCTGCGGATGGCCGCCGGGCGCCGGCCGCACGATCCCGAGCTGGTCCGCCTTATCGGCGAACTGTCCCTCGGCAGCGCGGAGTTCCGCACCCTCTGGGCCGGGCACCACGTGCACGAGAAGGGCCACGGCCCCAAGCACTTCCACCATCCCGCCGTCGGGGAGGTCGCCCTCGACTACGAGACCTTCCGCGTCCCCGGCGCGGCGCACCACCTGCTGGTGGTGTACTCGGCCGCGCCCGGGAGCCCGGCCGAGGAGGCGTTGTGCCTCCTCGGCGCGCTCACGGCTGAACCGGCCGCGCGCTGAACCGGCTCCGGGTTGAATCGGCCGCGCTGAACCGGCCCCGCGCTGAACCGGCTCCGGGTTGAAGCGCTCCGCCCGGTCGTCACACCAGGTGGATCAGGGCAGCAGCAGGATGCGGCCCAGCTGGGAGCGGTCCGCCATGATCCGGTGGGCGGTGGCGGCCTCGGCGAGCGGGATGCGGGCGTGGACGGCGGTCCGCAGCCGGCCGGCCGCGAAGTGCCCGACGGCCTCGTCGACGTCCCGGCGGGCGAGGTCGGGGCGGGCCGCGCGCCAGGCGTTCAGGGAGTAGCCGACCACGGTGCGCAGCCCGAACAGCTTGGTGACCGGCACGCTGCCGGGCTCGCCGTCGGCGGCGCCGTAGACCACGACCCGGCCGAGCGGGGCGGTCGACTCCAGGCTGCGCTGCAGGACTTCGCCGCCGACCGAGTCCAGTACGACGTCCACGCCCCGGGGCGCGGCGGCCCGCACCTGCTCGGTCCGGTCGGGCGCCCACCTCGGCGGGCTGATCGCCGAACGGCGCCCCGACCTGGACGCCGACCTACTGGCCCACGTCCTGCTCGGCGCGCTGCACAGCGACCCGGTGCTGCGGCTGCTGGAGCAGGGCGAGGGGCAGCGCCTCGCCGATGCGCTGCGGGCACTCGCCACCCCGCTGCTCGACGGGACAGCCGGTTCGGCTGACGGAACCGACTGAGCCGGCCGAACAGACTGAGCCGGCCGAACCGACTGAGCCGGACGGACGCGGGCCGAGGGGCGCCGGGGCGCCCGGCGCCCTAGCGTGGGCGCGACACCGGAGGAGCGGAGGGGCCGTTGCGGATGCGTGCCGCGAAGGCGAACCGGCCGTGGCAGTCATGGCAGTCATGGCAGGCATGGCAGCCGCCGGCGCCCTCGGGTCCGGGCGCCCAGCTGCCGGTGCTGGTCCGGTACGGTCACCGGTCCTGGCTGATCCCCACCGTCCTGCTGGTGGCGGTGGTGCTCGTGGACGCCCTCACCCCCCACTCCTTCGAGTCGCTCAGCTGGCTGGCCCTGGTCCCCGTGGTCGCCGCCGGGCTGTGCGGCCCGGCGGTCACCGTGGCGTTCGCCGGTCTCGCGATCGCCGCCTACCCCTGGCTGAACAACCTCTGGGGCAAGGCCCACGGGATCGAGGACTTCCTGTTGGTGATCGCCGGCTGCGTCCTCGCGCTGCCGCTCAGCGTGTTCCGCGCCCGGGCCGCCGTCTACGTCCGCCATCTGCAGGGCGCCGCCGAGACCACCCGGCAGGTGGTGCTGCGCCCGCTGCCGCCGGGTTGGGGCGGGGTGGACTCGGCGGCCCGCTACCTGGCCGCCGACGTCGAGGCCCGGGTCGGCGGCGACTTCTACGACGTGGTGGCCACCCCGTACGGCGCCCGGGCCATCCTCGGCGACGTCCAGGGGAAGGGGCTGCCGGCGGTGTCCATCGCCGCCGCCCTGGTCGGCTGCTTCCGGGAGGCGGCCTTCCGGGAGGCGGACCTGGCGACCGTCGCCTCCCGGCTGGAGGAGCGGGTGCACCGGCAGAACCTGCTCTCCTCCCGACTGGGCGAGGACGAGGAGCGGTTCGCCACCGCGGTCGTGGTCTGGTTCCCCGAGGACGGGTCGGAGCGGATCCAGCTGGTCAACTTCGGCCACGACTGCCCGCACGTCCTGGGCCCGGGCGGGGTCCGGCAGCTGCCGCCGGGCGACGGCGCCCCGCTGGGCCTCGCGCCGCTGGCCGGCCGGCTCCCGGAGGTGCAGCGGCTCCGGCTGGGTGCGGACGAGACCGTCCTGATCGTCACGGACGGGGTGACCGAAGCCCGGGACCGCCAGGGCGCCTTCTTCGACCTGCGCGCCCACCTGGAGAGCCTGGCCGGCCTGCCCGGGGCCGCGGAGCCCGAGCGCCTGGTGGGGGCTGTGGTGGCCGCCGTGTTCCGGCACACCGGCGGGCGTCTGACGGACGACACCGCGCTGCTCGCGGTCCGGAACGGCAGCGGCGCGGCCACCGGCTGATCCGGGGGCCGCGCCGGGCGGTGCCGGTGGGAGGGAGTGGGGCCGGCTCAGGCCCGCGGCTGGGGAACGGCGAAGGAGGGGCGCGGGATCCGGCTGATCACCGAGCCGATCAGGGTGCCGATCGACACCCCGAACACCGCCGACACGGCGGCCAGCACCGACTGGGCGCCGTTGCCCACCTCGATCTGGGCGGTGTTCAGCAGGCCGAAGGAGCCCGGCACCACGATCCAGAACGCCGGGAGGTAGAGCACCTGCCAGAGCGGGCCGCCCGGCAGCCAGTGCACCACCGTGGCCGCGACCGCGGCGCTGACGGCGCCCGCCAGACCGCCTATCGCCGCGCCGTGGACCGACCCCACCACCACCTGGACGGTGACGCTGACCGCGATCACCGCGACGATCCACGGGATGGCCGGGGGAGGGGTGTTCACATTGACCACGACGCCCGCCACGGCGATCGCCAGGCCCACCCCGATCACCCACCAACTCGGCTTGGCCACCTGGATGTTGGCCAGTGCGTCGGCCGGTACGCCGATCGCGGTGGTGGCCGCCGCCACCCCGGCCAGGAACAGCGCCAGCTGCACCGCGCCGGACACCAGCCGGGCCGTCCCGGCGCTGGCGGCGCCCGCCGCGACCTCCGACAGCCCGGTGACCAGCAGCCCGCCCGGCAGCAGGATCGCCAGGGTGGCCACGATGGTGCGCAGCGGCCCGTCCAGCAGGCCGGCCCGGGTCAGCGACAGGACGAGCAGTGCGACCAGGAACCCGGCGGTGACGGGCAGCAGCGGGCGCAGCCGGGGCAGCCGGCGCGCCAGCACGGTCAGGCCCGCCACGATCACCGACCCGGCCCCGGCGGCCAGCACGTTCGCCGTCACCGGCTGGAGGAACAGGCAGACGCCGACTCCGACCGGCAGCGCCCCCAGGTCCGCGACCCAGGCGGGCCAGCGGGCCGGCGCCCGGCGGATGCCGTCCAGCTCGGCCAGGGCCCGGGGGCCGTCCAGCTCGCCGGAGCGCAGCCGGTGCACCAGGTGCAGGACGTCCGCGGTCTGCTCGAACCGCAGCGCGGCGCCGACCGGCTGGAATCTGGTCGCGTCGGCCGCGTCGAGGGAGACGAACAGCCCGTTGGTGAGCGCGGCGACCCGCACCTCGGGAGCCCCCAGTGCCCGCCCGAGCCCGCGGAGTTCCTCCTCGACGTCATGGACGGGCAGGCCCCCGCCCAGCAGGGCGTCGCCCAGTTCGAGCAGCAGGCGGCGGAGCGGGTCGGCGGGGGCCTCGTTGCCCCGGACCGGCGGAGACTTGCTAGACATGGCAGGTATCGTCCCATCCCGCCCGGATGGGTCCGAATCTGCCCTGGTCTGATCGTTTCGTGCTGCCGGAGTGGAGCCTCCCCGGGTCTCGTGCTGCCGGAGTGGAGCCGCCCCCGGGGCGCACCGCTGTCAGGTGACCCGGGATGGAGTCCGCGGGGCGCCGGTCAGTTCACGTAGACCGCCGGTGCGCCGGACTGGCCGGTGTCGGTGACCGGACCGTAGCTCGCCGAGAAGTAGCCGTCGCCGGGGCAGAGGCCGGAGCCGCCGCTCTTGGCGAAGTGCTCGTTGGTGAAGGTCAGGCTCTGGCCGCCGTTGTCGGCGGTGCCGGTGAAGGCGCCGCTGAGCTGGTAGGTACAGGTGATGGTGCCGAACCAGCTGTTCAGGACGGCGGTGGCCTGGATCTGGCCGGTGCTGCCGCCGGTCAGGGTGACGGGCAGGCCGGCGCCGTCGTCGATCGAGAGGTTGTAGGGGAGGGTGTCGACCGTGAGGCTCTGGACCGAGGTGACGCCGGTGACGTTGGCGGTGCAGGAGTCGAAGGTGAGGCCGGTCATGGACTCGGTCGCGGTCCCGGGGGCGGCCGGGTTGGTCAGCACGGTGGCGGACAGCTGGGAGGCGGCGCAGGTGACGCCGGTGGTGCTGGTCGCGGTGGAGTAGAAGGTGGCGGTGCCGTTGGCGGCGAGCGGCGCGGCGAGGGTGTCGCCCGCCGCGACGGCGGCTCCGCCGGTGCTGCCGGTGGTGAGCACGGGGCCGGCGCCGTCGGCCGGGGCGGCGGAGGCGGGGGCCGCTACGGCCAGGGCGAGTGCGGCGAGTGCGGCGAGGGCCAGTGGTGCGGTGCGGTGGGGGAGTGCGCGCATGGGAAAGCCTCTTCCTCGGTGAGGGGCGAGAAGACGAACTTTCGCTGTTCCCGGGAGGCTCCCGGGGACGAGGAGCGGGGGAACGGGGAGCTGATTCCGTTGTAGGACCCTGTCGGTGGGCCGTCAAGGAGCGGCGGTGAACTTGCTGACTTTTCGTCAACAACACCTCGGCAGTGCGCGCCGGCCGGACGACAGCGGCCGGAGAGTGATCTGTCAGTGCTCTGACAGTGCGGAACGGAAGACTCCGTGACGCCCACTCAGACGATCGACCGAGAGAGCCGCCCGTGCCCCGACCCCGCATCACCACCGCCCGCATCACCACCGCCCTCCGCACCACCGCGGCCGCCGGCCTGCTGCTGGCCGGCCTCACCCCGGCCGCCGCCTCGGCCGCCGCGCCCACCCCGCCGGTCCCTGCCCTGACCTGGACGAAGCCCTGCACGCCCGGTTTCCAGTGCGACACTGCCCAGGTGCCGCTGGACTACCGCGCCCCGCACGGCCGTTCCATCGACCTGGCGCTCATCCGGCGCCCCGCCGACGACCCGGCGCACCGGATCGGCACCCTGTTCTACAACCCGGGCGGCCCGGCGATCCCCGGCACCGCGGCGCTGCCCGCCGCGACCCCGCTGTTCCCCGAGAACGTGCGCAGGCGCTTCGACATCGTCAGCTTCGATCCGCGCGGCGTCGGCGCCTCCACCACCCTCCAGTGCTTCCCCGACCCGGCCGCCGAACAGGCCCTGCTCGGCGCACTCCCGGTCGGCTACCCGGTCGGCGCGGAGCAGCAGTCGCGCTGGGCCGCCACCTACGCGCAACTGGGCCGCCAGTGCGCCGGGAACGACCGCACCGGGCTGCTCGCCCACCTCTCCACCGCGGACGTCGCCCGCGACCTCGACCTGCTGCGCCAGGCCGTCGGCGACCGGCGGCTCAGCTACCTGGGCACCTCGTACGGGACATACCTGGGCGCCACCTACGCCAACCTCTTCCCCGGCCGGGTGCGGGCCATGGTCCTGGACAGCGCCGCCGACCCGGTCGCCTGGTCCACCGGCCGCACCCCGCAGGACCGCGCGCTGCCGCCGTTCCTGCGCACCGGCAGCGACCTCGGCTCGGCCCGCGCCCTGGACGACTTCCTCGACCGCTGCGGCGCCGCCGCCCCGACGGACTGCGCCTTCTCCGCGGGCAGCCCGGAGGCGACCCGGGCCAAGTACGCCGGGCTGATGGACCGGCTGGCGCGTGGGCCGGTCACCGTCGGCAGCGGGGCGCAGGCCGTCACCTACGACGAGGCGAGCGCGGTCTCCGCCGTCGCCCTGCTGCTGTACTCGGCCCAGCCGCTGCCGGCGTTCGGGAGTCCCGGCTGGGCCGCCCTGGGCGGGCGGCTGCAGAGCCTGTGGACCGCCGCCGACACCCCGGCGGCACCGCTGCCGACCGGCGCGCAGCCGGGCCAGACGCAGGTCCTCGGCGTGCTGTGCGCCGACACCGTCAACCCGCCCGCCGACGCGGACTACCCGGCGCTCGCCGACCTCGCCCGGCAGCGCTCCGGCGCCCTCGGCCCGTACTGGGTCTGGCAGACCCAGCGCTGCGCCGACTGGCCGGCCGAGGCCGCCCGGGACCGCTACACCGGGCCCTGGGACCGCTACACCGCCGCGCCCGTCCTCGTCGTCGCCAACACCGGCGACCCGGCCTGGCCGTACCAGGGCTCCCGCGCGCTGGCCGACACCCTGGCCCGGGGCCGGCTGCTGACCGTCGACGGCCCGGGCCACAGCGTGCTCGGCAATCCGAGCGGCTGCGCCGCGGGCTACGAGGAGCGCTACCTGGTGGACGGCACGCTGCCGCCGCGCGGCCAGGTCTGCGCGCCGGACCGGCCGCCGTTCCAGTAGCGGTCGCACCTTCGGCCGGGGCCGCTCCGGTTCAGGGCCCCCGGCCGTCCTCGTCCGACAGCCCCCGTCCGCCGTCGGCACCGTCGTCGTCCGACGCCGCACCGCCCCGGGCGTGGTGCCGCCGCAGGAACCAGACCAGCAGGGAGACGGCGACGAGCCCGGCGATCGCGAGGGCGGCGACCCGGCCGACGGTGCCCTCCACCCTGGTGTACGCGGCTCCGGCGAAGTAGCCCAGGAGGGTGAAGCCGACGGCCCAGGCGAGCCCGCCGAGGGCGTTGTAGAACAGGAACCGGCGGTACGGCATCCGGGACATCCCGGCCAGCGAGGGCACCAGCGGTCGGAAGAAGGCGATGAAACGGCCGACGAAGACGGCGGCCGGCCCGCGGCGGCGGATCAGGTCCTGCGCCGTCTCGACCCGCCTCGCGTGGCGCCGCAGCGGGCGGGCGCGCAGGATCGTCGGGCCGAGGTGGCGGCCGATCTCATAACCGGCGGAGTCCCCGAGGACGGCCGCGCAGACCACGACCAGGACCATCCAGCCCAGGGAGACGCTGCCCTGGTGGGCGATGAAGCCGCCGAGGACGGCCGCGGTCTCGCCGGGGATGAAGAAGCTGAAGAACAGCGCGTCCTCGGTGAAGACCATGCCGCCGACGACCGCGTACACGACCGGGCCGGACAGTCCGCGCAGCCAGTCGGTGATCGCGTGCATGCGCCGCACCCCGTCGGTGATCGGTCCCCTTTTCGCCCTCTTCCCGACCCAATGTAACGCTTGTCCCCAGGCCTGCCCCGGCGGGCGGACGTCGATCGGCGGGCATCCGCGAGCGTGGGCGGACGGGGGCTGGACGGGGGCTGGAGGGCGGCTTCCTTAGCGGAACGTTAGATCTGCCCGGCGGTCCTTGCCGCCGTCCGCCGGGCGGCGGCACGCTCTGGGGCACCCACCCGCCGCACCGAGACCCCGGGAGCCGCCATGTCCCCGTCCGCCGCCGTCCCAGCCGCCTCCGCTCCCCGCCCACAGCCGTCCGGCGGGGAGCGCTCCCGACGGCGGCTCGCCCTGATCGGCGGCTCGCTGGGCAACCTGGTGGAGTGGTACGACTGGTTCGTCTACGCCAGCTTCGCCGTCTACTTCGCCGACGACTTCTTCCCCGGCAGCGACTCCACCGCGAAGCTGATGAACACCGCCGGGATCTTCGCGGTCGGCTTCCTGATGCGCCCCGTCGGCGGCTGGCTGCTCGGCCGGGCCGCCGACCGGCACGGCCGCAAGAGCGCCCTCACCCTGACCGTCACCATGATGTCCGCGGCCGCCGTGCTGATCGCCGTCGCCCCGACCTACGCCCGGGCCGGATACCTCGGCGCCGCCGTCCTGCTGCTCGCCCGGCTGCTCCAGGGCATGAGCATCGGCGGCGAGTACGCGGCCAGCGCCACCTACCTGACCGAGGCCTCCGCACCGAACCGGCGCGGTCTCGGCTCCTCCTTCCAGTACGTGTCGATGACCTGCGGCCAGCTCCTCGGCCTGGGCATCCTGATCGTCCTGCAGCACACCCTCAGCAGCGCCCAACTGCACTCCTGGGGCTGGCGGTTGCCGTTCCTGCTCGGCGCCGTGCTGGCCGGCGTGGTGTTCTGGCTGCGCCGCCGGCTGCCGGAGACCGAGGCGTTCGCCGCCGAGTCCGCCGCGTCCGCCCAGTCCGCCCAGTCCGCCGCGTCCGCCGAGGCGGGCGGCCGGGCGCGGGACGACGCCCGCGGCACCCTGCGCACCCTCTGGGAGCACCGGCGCCAGGCCGTGCTGGTGATGGCCCTGACCCTCGGCGGCACCGTCGCCTACTACACGTACACCACCTACCTGACCAAGTACCTGATCGGCAGCGCCGGGCTCAGCAAGGACACCGCCACCCTGGTCAGCTTCACCGCGCTCGCCGTGTTCGCCGCCGTCCAGCCGCTGGCCGGACTGCTCTCCGACCGGATCGGCCGCCGCCCGCTGCTGATCACCTTCGCGCTCGGCTGCACCGTCGGCACCTACCCGCTGATGACCGCGCTCGGCTCGGCCCGCGGCTACTGGTCGGCGCTCGGCCTCTCGCTGGTCGCACTGCTCATCGTCACCGGCTACACCTCGATCAACGCGGCCGTGAAGGCAGAGCTCTTCCCCACCCGGATCCGTGCCCTCGGCGTGGCGCTCCCGTACGCCCTCGCGAACGCGCTGTTCGGCGGCACCGCCGAGTACATCGCGCTCTGGTTCAAGAACAACGGCCACGAGTCCGGCTTCTTCTGGTACGTCTCCGGCTGCGCGCTGGTCTCCTTGGTCACCTACGTGCTGATGCCCGACACCCGGCACGCCGTGCTCAGCCCCGAGGAGGCCCCGGCGGTGTCCGCCGTGACGGAGACCGTACGGTAGTCACCTCACAGGTGGGGAGGGTTCCGTGCACATGCTGCTGGTCGAGGACGACGACCGGATGGCGCAGGCCCTCGCCACCGCGCTCGCCCGGCGCGGCCACACCGTGCGCCGGGTGGTCCGCGCCGCCGAGGCGCTGCGGCATGCCCGGGAGGCCGAGTTCGTCCTGCTCGACCTCGGCCTGCCCGACCTGGACGGCCTCGACCTGCTGCGCAAGCTCCGTACGGTGTGCGACCTTCCGCTCATCGTGGTCACCGCGCGCAGCGAGGAGCGGGACGTCCTCCAGGCCCTGCGGGCCGGCGCCGACGACTACGTGGTCAAGCCGTTCCGGATGGCCGAACTCATCGCCCGGATCGACACCGTACGCCGCCGCACCGGCGCCGCCCCCGAACCGCCCGGCGGGCAGCGGCAGTTGCACACCGGCGACGTCGCGATCGACCTGGCCGGCCGCACGGTGACCGTGGACGGCGCCGAAGTCCGGCTCACCCGGCGTGAGTTCGACGTGCTCGCGCTGCTCGCCGCCCAGCCCGGCGACGTCCGCTCCCGGGAGGAGATCCTCGACCGGATCTGGGGCGACGCCTTCCTCGCCTCCTCCCGCTCGCTGGACGTGCACGTGGCCGGCATCCGGGCCAAGACCGGCCGGGCCGCCCTGGTCCGCACCATCCGCGGCTACGGCTACCAACTCGGCGCCCTGGACGGCCGGTGAGGCGCCGGCTGCTGGCCGTGCTCACCGCCCTCATCGGCACGGCCGTGCTGCTGCTCGCCCTGCCGCTGGCCGACTCCTACGCCCGCGGCCGCACCGAACACCTGCTGCTCCAGCGCCGGGCCGACGGCGTCCGCTTCGCCGAACTCGCCGACCGGATCCGCACCGACGCCGACCGCCGCGAGCTCGACGCCGAACTCACCCGCTACGCCCAGCTCTACGGCGCCGCGGTGACCGTGGTCGACACCGCCGGACACACCGTCGGCCGGGCCGGCCCCGCCCCCGGCGGCGCGGCCGCCCGGCAGGCCGAGGACCGCGCCCTCACCGGCCGCTCCACCGAGGCCCTGCCCACCGTGCTGCCCTGGGGGCCGGACACCGTGGTGCTGGCCGAACCGGTCGGCCAGGACGAACGGGTCGGCGGCGCCGTCCTGTTGACCGTCCCCACCGGTGCCGCCCGGCACGACGTCCTGGTCCGCTGGACGCTGATCGCCGCCGGCGCCGTCACCGCCTTCGGCGCCGCCGCACTGGTCGCGGCCGGCATCGCCCGCTGGCTGCTGCGGCCCGTCCACGAACTCGACCGCGCGGTGGCCACCATGGCCGGCGGACGCTTCGAACCACATGCCGCCGCCGACACCGGCCCACCCGAACTACGGCGACTTCGAAGGCACTTCGACGGCATGGCCGCTGCGGTCGGCGAATCGCTGCGCCGCCAGCGGGACTTCGTCGCCGATGCCTCGCACCAGCTGCGCAACCCGCTGGCCACCCTGGTGCTGCAACTGGAGAACACCGAGCCGCACGTCGAACCGGGCCCCGGCCGGCAGGCGCACGCCCTGGCCCTGGACGAGGCGGACCGGCTGGCCGAACTGCTCGACGGCCTGCTCGCCCTGGCCCGGCTGGAGGCGGCCGCCGCGCCGGTCGAGGAGCACGACGTCTCCGCCGCGGTGGCCGAGCGGCTGGCCGCCTGGGCACCGGTGTTCGAGGCGGGCGGCCCGGTCCTGACCGCGGACGTCACCCCGGGTCTGCGTGCCCGCACCCTGCCCGACGCGGCCGGGCGGATCCTGGACGCCCTGCTGGACAACGCCGGCAAGTTCGTCCCGCCCGGGGCCGAGGTCCGGGTGACGGTCGCGGCCGCCTCCGACGGCGCCGCGACCGTCCGGGTCCGGGACACCGGCCCCGGCGTCCCGCCCGATCAACTCCCCCTGCTGCTCCGGCGCTTCGCCCGCTCACCGGAACACCAGAACGTCCCCGGCACCGGCCTCGGCCTGGCCATCGCCGACGAACTCGCCCGCGCCTGCGGCGGATCACTGACCGTCGCGTCCTCGCAGCCGCACGGACTGACCGTCGAGTTCCGGCTCCCCGCGCCCTGAACCGCGCAGCGGTGCGGCGGTTCAGCGGTACCAGGTGCGGATGGCGGCGGCCGCCGCCCGCACGTCGGCGCGCCCGTCGCGGATGCGGGCGGCGAGCTCGGCGGCGGCCTTCGGACCGGCCGTGACGGTGACGCCGGAGGCGCTGAGATAGGCGGCGGCGACGACGGCGGCGAAGTGCTCGTTGCCGGTCTCCAGTGCCGGCACCCGGATGAGCTGGTGCATGAGCGCGGCCGCGCGCTGGTGCGGGCCCTCGTACACGGGCACGTCCATCACCTCGTCGGCGTGCCGGGCCACGGCCGCGGTGAGGGTGCCGTAGTCCGTGATGTCGGGGTCGGTCGGCAGGAAGCGGTGGGCGATGTCGAGCAGCCAGGCCCGGTCGATGTGCAGGATCACGCCGCGTCCAGGGCGGGTCCGCGCCGCCCGCGGGTGTGCTGTTCGGGTGCCCCGTGGAGCCGGACCTGGTCGCCGAGCCGGACGTTCAACCGCATGCCCGCAGCGTAGCCAGGTGTACCGACTGCTACAAACCGGCCCGGCCGGACTCACTCATCGGCGCTGATCTCCCCGCCGGCACCTGCCGGCGCCGCCCGCCATCGAGCGGCCCTCGATCCCGATGTCCCACTCACGAAGGGACTCGTGAACATCTGCTGAGCGCTCGGCCGAAGGCTTTGCCGCCTCGCCTCGCCGAAAGCAGGAATAGGGCAGGGGCCCGCGGCGCGCGTGTGCGCCGCGGGCCCCTGGCATGTGGCTGGTCGGTCAGGCGGTGTTGGGGGAGAGGGTCCAGAGTTCGTTGCGGGTGCCGGCGCAGTCCCAGATGTCGAGGGTCCTGCCGTTGGTGGTGTCCCAGGCGTGGACGTCCATGCAGCGGTTGGAGGCGGGGTTGTAGAGGCTTCCGTCGCCGCGGAGGGTCCACTGCTGGCCGGGGTCGCCGACGCAGTCGAGGATGCCGACGGGGGAGCCGTTGCCAGTGGCGTTGTCCCGGACACTGACGCACCAGGTGCCGGTGCGCAGGGTGCCGTCGGGGGCGAAGGTGAACTTCTGGCTGATGCCGTTCCAGCAGTCCCATACGGCCAGGTTCTTCCCGACCGCCGGGCCGAGGTTGTCGAGGCACTTGCCGCCGTCGACGGCCGAGTGGACGCTGTAGCCGGCGGGCTTGTTGGGTGCGCCGCGGGAGACGGCGGTGGTGAACTGGGCGATTCCGCCGACGGGTGCGGCGCCCGGGACCTGGCTGATCACGCCGTCGGCTCCGGTGACGAACAGGTCGGGGTTGCCATCACCGTTGACGTCGCCCGGTGAGTCGACGGACGGGTACGCGGCGGTGCCGAAGGAGACCGGCAGTACCGCGGTCGCGGTCGGGCCGGTCCACTGCTGGCTGGTGTTGTTGAGGCAGTCCCAGAGGATGAGGCGGTTGCCGAGGGTGTTCTTGGCGCCGGGGACGGCCAGGCAGCGGGTGGACTGGGGGTTCTGCAGCGTGCCGGGGTAGGGGCCGTCGATCCACTTCTGGGCGCTGCTGTTGTTGCAGTCCCAGAGCTGGATGTTGGTGCCGTTGGCGACCGCGCCGCCGGTGACGTCCAGGCACTTGCCGAGGGCATGGAGGGTGCCGTCGCCGCCGCGGGTGAGGGTCTGGCTGTTGATGCCGAGGCAGTCCCACAGCTGGACCGGGGTGCCGTTGTCGGTGTAGCCGCCGTTGATGTCGGCGCACATTCCGGCGCCGGAGGTGTTCTTGACGGCGGAGACCAGCGCCTGGTGCACTGGCGCGTGCAGGGTCGTCGTGGGCTTGCCGTCGGCGGCGAAGGAGAGCGGGTAGGTGTACAGGGCGCCGGTGACGTTGTCACGGGCCCACAGGGTCGGGGTCCCGCCGACGGTGCCCGGGGCGAGCAGGGCCACCGCCGACCAGTCGCCGTCGCCGAGTTCGCTGCCGGCGCCGAGCCGGCAGCCGCCGGTGTAGGTGCCGGGGTAGAGGCGCAGCCGGCCCTTCTCGACGGTGATCAGGTTGGCCAGGCCGTTCGGGTTGCCGTACGCGCCGGGGGCGACCAGCTGGGTGAGGTTGGCCCAGGTGCCGTCGATCCCGCCCGCGCAGGTCGAGGACGTGCCGAGTTCGGTGATCCGGCTGCCGATGCTGAAGTGGCCGGGCGTTCCGGCGGGGGTGGCGGTGGCGTCGTTGAGGTAGGCGTAGAGCTTATGGCTGCCTTTGTTGTAGGCGAAGAGGTCGTCGACGCCGGACTGGGTCAGCGAACCCCTATGGGCGATCAAGTAGTTGTTCCAGCTGTCCTTCTCGGGGCTCTGGTTCTGGGCCGACGCGAGGGCCGGGGTGGCGGTGAAGTCGCGGTTGCCGGAGACGAGGGTCAGGCTGCCGTTGGACGCGGGCGCCAGGAAGTCGGGGGTGCCGTCGAAGTCGACGTCGCCGGGGACGACCTTCGTGGCCGGGTTCCAGGGGGCGTAGAAGTCGTAGACGGAGGCCTGGGGCTGGGTGTTCCCGGCGCCGTCGACGGCTCGGACGTAGAGGCGGTGAGTGCCCCACTGATCGGGGTTGAGCTTGACCGGGATGTCGGCGGAGGCGGAACCGTCCGCGTCGGGTGTCACCTGGACGGTGTTGGCCCCGACGGGCGGGATGTTGTCGTCCAGGTTGTACTGGAACGCCCTCACACCGCTCTTGACGCATGAGCCGCGGGTGCAGCCGCCAGGGGTCGGGTCGGTGCTGCTGACCTTGATGCTCACGCCCTTGTCACCCGCGTGGGCGGTGGGGACGAGGCCGCTGCCGAGCGGCGGAAAGGCCTGGAGGGTGCCGAACTGCGCCTGCGTCGGTGGTGTGAGGTCGACGTTGAAGTAGCAGGGCACCGAGGTCGGGCCGGTCAGGCCGGTGTCCGAGGCGGTGGCGTTCCAGCCGTACTGATGTCCGTCGGACACCCTCAGGCCGATGTTGGCGCGCCCCCAGCCGGATGATCCGAACTGGGCGCTGCTCGGGTCGCCCACCCCGGCGGGGCCGCCGTGGCCGTCGTCCGCCATGCCGTCCCAGACGTGGAAGTTGACGTTCAGGTTGGCGCCGGGCATCGCCGTGGACGCGTAGGCGTTGAGCGTGATGTTGGAGGCGTCACCGGCCAGGGAGGTCATGCCGATCCATCCCGCGTTGCCCCAGTTGTTGCACGCCGGGCCGCCGGGGCTCTGGGAGTCGGGGCTGGTGTAGAGGGCGTCGGGCGTGTTCGGCGCGATGGTGTAGCTGGCGATGACGTACGGGTCGTTGTTGAACCGCATGAAGTGGTCGATGCCGGTGGAGCGGGTCTCGTCGCCGTACAGGCCGACGGTCAGCGGCCGGCCCTCCTGGACGACCTGGCGCACCGCGCCGGTGACGTCGAAGTTGACGGGCTGGTAGCCGCAGGAACCGTAGGCACCCTTGGGCCACTTGGTCTCGCCGTCCTGGCGCACGCCGGGCTGGTTGTTCCAGTTGGTGCCGCCGTCGAACCCCCAGGTCCATTTGAGGGTGACCGGGGCCGTGGCGTCGCAGCTGTGGGCGGCGCCGTACGTCTCGTAGAAGTAGGCCTGGGCGTGGTCGATGTACATCTGCGGAGTCAGGGCGCCGGTACCGAACTCGTAGAACGAGCGCTCCATGCCGTAGCAGTTGGTCCGGTAGTGCTGGTAGCCCACGCCCTGGCCGTTGTCCTGGGCGACGTCGTACTGCGGGGTGCCGGCGCAGCCCTCCATGACCTGGGCGAAGTGGCTTCTGGTCAGGGTGGCGGGCTGGAAGGTCGGGTCGATGAACAGCGGCCAGGCGGTGCCCTGTCCGGAGAGCAGGGCGGCGTCTGGGGTGAGGGTGAGCGAGTCGGTGTCGGTCTTGACGGCGATGGGGCGGACTTTCGCGCCGTCCCCGGGGCCGTCGGCGGAGGACGACGGTGCGCCGGCCGCCGTGCCGGGGTCGGGGGAGGGGGCGGCACTGTTGGACTTCGCGGGTGACGCCGGGGCGGAGGAGTCCCACATGAGGGGTGCCGGAGCGGTGAAGACCGCCTGGCCGTCACCGGATCTGACCGTGAGGTTCCCGGCCTGGTCGGCGGCGACGGTGAGGTCCTTGGTCGTGGTGCCCAGGCGCAACGTCGCGAGTTTGGGGTTGGCGGCGGCTTTGGCGTCCTTGACGACCAGTACCTCCCGCACGGCTCCCTGGTCGGTGACGGTGACGTGGAGGTCGACACCGGGCAGGACCTCGGGGTAGCGGGCACCCGCGCCGGTGACGACCGGGATGGGCAGCGGGAAGGGGAAGGTGAGGGCCAGGCTGCGGCCCGTCCTGTCGGTGAGCGTGGCGAGCGGGCCGGTGCCGCCGTCGGAGAGCACCACCGCGGAGGGAGTGGCGTTGGGGGACCAGCCGCCGTCCTTGGCGCGGGCCAGTGTGGCGTCGACCGGTGTCCAGGCGCCGTCCTTCTTGACCCGGGCGGCGTGGAGGTGGGTGGTCAGGGTGAGCCTGCCGTCGGGTTGGGCGACGGTGAGCGAGGACTCGGTGGTCAGATCGCCGACGGTGACCGGCTGGCCGCTGGTCCTGGCCTTGAGCCGGGCCGCCTGCACGGCGCCGCCCGGGTCTGGGACAGGGCTGGTGGCAGTTCGGGTGGTTTGCGCGGGATGCTCGTCGAACGGGCGATCGGCCGCGAATGCCGTTTGGGTACCGCCCGCGACCAGTCCGCCGATTGCGGATATCAGAGCAGCACAATGTGCCAATTTGCGTGTTCGGCCATGCCGGACACGACGTGTTTCCCCCACGGATGGTCCCTTTCGGATGGATTGAACCGGAAAGACTCCGCTGTGACGCATCTCACGCCAGCGGGTCGCGGTGCAGGTGGACTGGCAATTCCGAGGCCTTGACCAGCCAAAGGCGGCTGCGGGAAGAACCGCGCCGGAACCGGCGGGTCGCGGGAAGGCTATTGCGTCGTTCGCACCCGTGGCAATACGGTTCCGGCGGCTCGGTCCGGTGGTTTCGGGCTCGACTCGAAGTAAGATGACATCACGTCAGAGGCTGTTGTCCAGTGGGGGGTTGACAGTGCGCTCTAGGCTTCCACGGTTCGGTTCGGGTTCGATCGGACGCCGCCGACGACATCGCGCGGTGACGATATCCGCAGTTGTCGCCGTGATGTCCCTTCTGGCTCCGACGGTATCCGCCGAGGTGGTCGGCGGATACCACTACGCCTATGACGAAAAGGCCTGGCCGACCGGGCCGCTGCCGTCCTTGCCGAAAGTCGACGGCCATCCTGCCAAGGGCGGGGGAAAGGTCGAGGCCAGGCCTCAGGCCGGTTCCCATGAACTGTCGGAACACCACGCGAAACCCGTCCAGTGGCCCGCCGAAAGCACCGTCACGGTCAACGTCGGCAATTCTGCCGGGAAGCCCCGGACGTCCTCGGCCGAAGCCGCGGCCGCCGACGCCCCGGTACGGGCCGGCAGCACACCGGTGCTGCTCGCAGCGCCGGGCTCGGTCCGCCCCGGCGCGAGCGCTAAGAATTCGGCAGTGGCCGACACACCGGCCGAAACCCCGTCCGTCGTCCAGGTCAAGGTCGCGGACCGCGGCAAGGCCCAGGCCGCCGGGGTCGACGGCCTGCTCGTCGGCCTCACCCGTGCCGACACCGGGAAGACCGGGGCGGGCAGCGTCTCGGTGAGCCTGGACTACAACGCCATCGCCCCCGCGTACGGCGGGGCCTGGGCGTCCCGGCTGCGCCTGGTGGCCATGCCCGCCTGCGCGCTGACGACTCCCGAGGTCGAGGCCTGCCGCAGCCGGACCCCGCTGGAGCACCACAACGACCCCGCTGCCGGACTGCTGACCGGCACCGTCACCCTGACTTCCTCCGGTACCCCGGTCCACACGGCCGACTCCGCCGCCCCCGCCGACCGGGAGGCCCCAGCGGCGGCACCCGCCGCGCTCGCGATCGCCGCCGTCGGCGGTGAGAGCGGCGGTTCGCAGGGCTCCTACGCGGCCACCTCGCTTTCCGCCTCCGGCAGTTGGTCCCAGACCGCCTCGGGCGCGTTCACCTACAGCTACCCGGTGGCAACGCCGCCGTCGCTGACGGGATCGGCGCCCTCGGTCGCGCTGTCCTACAACTCGCAAGCCATCGACGGCGAGACCTCGGCCCGCAACTCCCAGGCCTCCTGGATCGGCGACGGTTGGTCGTACAGCCCGGGATTCATCGAACGCTCCTACAAGACCTGCAAGGACGCGGGCATCCCCGGCTCGGCGGACCGGTGCTGGGCGGGGTGGAACGCCACCCTCTCGCTCGGCTCCCACTCGGGTGAACTGGTCCAGGACGCGAACGGCGCGTACCACCTCCAGAGCGACGACGGCACCAAGGTCGAGCGGCTCACGGGCGCCGCCAACGGTCTGTGGCAGGGCGAGTACTTCAAGGTCACCACGACCGACGGCACCGCCTACTACCTGGGCCTGAACCACGCTCCCGGGACGACCTCCGACCCGGCCACCAACAGCGCGTGGGGCATCCCCGTCTACCACCCGAACAGCGGCGACCCGTGCTACTCCGCGGCCGGCGGGAAGTCGTCACAGTGCGACAGCCCGCTCGGCTACCGCTTCTCCCTCGACTTCGTGGCCGATCCGCACGGCAGTCTCCAGCGGTACGACTGGGCGACCGAGACCAACTACTACGGCATGGGCGCCGGCCAGGCGGCGGCCACCGGTGGGAACGGCAAGCTGACCCCGTACACCCGGGGCGGCTACCTGACCAAGATCTCCTACGGCTACAAGCTCGACGACGCCGTTGCGGGCCGCGAGCCCTCCGCGCGCGTCACCTTCGACACCGCCCAGCGCTGTGTCGTCTCCGACAGCGTCTGCCAGGCGTCCAACCTCTCCTCCGCCACCGCGACCAACTGGCCGGACGTCCCGTACGACCTGACCTGCCAGGCGGGTTGGCCCACCAGCGGAACCGGGCCCAACGTCTGCCGGACCAGTGCCGCCACCTTCTGGTCGACCGTGCGGCTGCGCGGCATCCTCACCGAGCTCCGGACCACCATCGGCTGGAACAGCGTCGACCGGTACGACCTCAAGCACCTCTTCTCGGACGCGGGCGGCACCCTCGACCCCGTGACCGGCAACACGGTGGACCCGAAGAACGCGGGTTCACTGCAGTCGGTGATGTGGCTGTCGGAGATCGGGCACACGGGACTGGACAAGTCGGCCGGTGAGAGCACGACTGCCGCGCTGGACCCGGTGACGTTCAAGGGCATCGAGGTCGACAACCGGGTCGACGGCTCCGACCCTGCCGCACCGCCGCTCTACCGGCCGCGGATCTCCGGGATCCAGACGGAGACCGGCTCGTTCATCGCCGTCGCCTACCGGGATCCGGAGTGCTCGCGGGTGAGGGGGACGATGCCGTCCTCGCCCGACAGCAACACGATGGCCTGCTACCCGGTCTGGTGGACCACCCCGGGCGCGGCGAAGCCGATCGCGGACTGGTTCCACAAGAGCCTGGTCGCCAAGGTGACCGTCTCCGACTCCACCAAGGCCGCCTCACCCGCGCAGACCACCGCGTACACCTACAGCAAGGGTGCCGCGTGGCACCGGGACGACTCCGACCTCACGGATGACCAGTACCGCACCTGGAACGACTTCCGCGGCTACCGCACCGTCACCACCACCTCCGGCTCCGCCCCGTACCCCGTCGGCCAGGCGACTGTCGACTACTTCCAGGGCATGGACGGCGACTACAAGGCCGACCAGACCCCGCACAGTGCGCCTAGGCTGGCCAACTCCCTGGGCGAACAGGCCCAGGACAGTCCGTGGCTGGCCGGCATGCCACAGGAGACCACCGTCTACACGGCAGCCGGCGGCGCCGCCGTGTCGAAGTCCCTGGCGGACACGCCGGACCTGAAGAACACGGCATCCCGGCCGCGAACCGCCTGGACCTCCCAGACCGACGGGACCCCGAAGCTGTCCACCCTGCCTCCCCTGGTGGCACGCCGGACCGCGACGGCGGGCGGGCGGAAGCTCGACCTCCTCTCCGACGGCAAGACCTGGCGCACCAGCCGCACCAGCACCCAGTACGACGAACTCGCCCGCCCCTACCAGACGAACACCGACCCGGACAGCGCGAATCCCGCGCTCAGGACCTGCGCCACCGTCAGCTACGCCACACCTCCGGCGGCCAACCCGATGATGCTCGGCTACCCGAGCGAGAACCTCACGGTCTCCGGCCCCTGCGGCACGACTGCCGGCCCGGACACCACCATCAAGGACCGCCGCCTGATCTACGACGGCTCCGCCGACCCGGCCAACCCGGGCACGGTGGGTCTACTCGGCCAGAACGGCTCCGGCAACGGATACGTCACGGCGACGCAGGTGCTGAAGTCCTACGACGGGCAGGGCCGGCCGGTCTACCAGACGGCGAACGCCCAGAGCTTTGACACCTACGGCCGCGTCATCCGGAGCGTCGACCCCGCGGGCAACGTCCAGTCGACCGCCTACACGCCGGCCGGGGACACGCTCCCGACCGAGATGTCGACCACGAGCCCCCTGCAATGGACCTCCAAGAGCACCATCGCGTCCGCCCGCGGTCTGGTCACCCGGGCCGTCGACGCGAACGGCCGGATCACCGACTCCACCTACGACGCCCTCGGACGGCGGACCAAGGTCTGGCTCCCCGGACGGAACAAGGACGACGGCAAGTCACCCGACCGACAGTTCAACTACGCGGTCCACGGATCGGGGAACAACCCCGATCCGTCGAGCGTGACCACCCGGACGCTCCGCGAGAACGAGACCTACAGCACCGCGGTCACCATCTACGACGGCCTCCTGCAGCCGCGTCAGACGCAGACCTCCACAGCCAACAACACCGACGGCCGCCTGGTCACCTCGACCAAGTACGACACCCACGGCCGGCCCGTCATCACCATCCCGACCTGGTCCGACCCGACGACCGCACCCGGCACGGCGCTGTTCGACGAAGTCGAGAACAGCCTTGCCTCGGAGCAGGTGACCGTCTACGACGGTCTGAGTCGGCCAGTGGCGCAGCAGATGCTGGCCAAGGGCAGCCAGCTCTGGCAGTCGACGCGCTCCTACCCCGGCGCCGAGCGCGTCGACACCACCCCGCCCGCTGGCAGCGCGCCGACGACGGTGCTCACCAATGCCCTGGGACAGACCACCTCGTCGGTGCTGCACGGCGGCTCCGGGACCGGCGACGCCACGACCACCTACGGCTACGACCGCGGCGGCCGCCTCCAGACCGTCGCGGACACCGCGGGCAACACCTGGTCGTACGCCTATGACATCCAGGGCAAGCGCATCTCGCAGACCGACCCCGACGGTGGCACGTCCACGACCGGCTACGACGACCTCGGACACGTCACGACGACGACGGATGCCCGCGGCCAGTCGATCTCGCTCACCTACGACGCCGTCGGCCGGGTGACGGGCCGCTACGACGGCACCAACACCTCCGACAGCACCAAGCTCCTGGCCACCTACCAGTACGACACCATCGCGAAGGGCTACCCCACCTCGGCCACCCGCTACGTCGGCGGCGCGAACGGCAGCGCCTACGTCCAGAAGGTCAACGGCTACAACACCGCCTACCAGCCCAGTGGCACCACCACGACGATCCCGGCCGCTGAGGGCAAGCTCGCCGGTGACTACACCACCTCCAAGATCTACTCCAACAACGTCGGTCTGCTCGCCTCCATCGGCTTCCATGCCGAGGGCGGACTGCCCGCCGAGACCCTCGGTTTCGGTTACGACCTCCAGGGCGAGGTCACCCAGGCCGGCACGGCCAACACCCCGCTGCTGGAGACGGCCAACTACAACGCGCGCGGCCAACTCCTCGAGTCCACCTACGGCAAGGCAGGCGGCCTGCTGCGCACCGCGCAGACCTATGACGACGCGACGGGGCGCCTGACGACCAACCGGGTCAGCCTCCCGGGCAACGACACCAACCCCGTCTCGGGCACCACCTACGGGTACGACCAGGTCGGCAACATCACCAGCGTCGCCGAACTCCAGTCCTCCGGAGGCAGGGACCAGACCTTCGACGTCCAGTGCTTCCGCTACGACGGGCTGGCCCGCCTGGCCGAGGCCTGGACCGACACCACCGGCGTCAGCACCCCGACGGCCGGCCAGATCTCCCGCTGCAACAACCCGGACCCGGCACCGATCGCCATCGGTGGACCGGCACCGTACTGGCAGAGCTTCCAGTACAACCTGCTCGGCGACCGCACCCAGCAGATCAAGCACGACGTCACCGGAGACACCTCCCGCGACCTCGTTCAGACCAGCACCTACTCGGGTGTGGGAAGCAAGCCCGCCACCGGGCCCAACACCCTCACCACCGTCACCACCACGACCGGGCCTGCCACCTCCACGCTCACCTCCGCCGTCGCCACGGGCAGCACCCCGAACTGCCTGGACGTCAGCGGCGCGCGCACGGCCAACGGCACCGCGATCCAGTCCTGGACGTGCAACGGCAACGGCGCCCAGAAGTGGACCCGCAACGCCGACGGCACCCTGCGCGCCCTCGGCAAGTGCGCCGCCGCGACCGGCACTTGGCCGGGTGCCCCGATCCAGCTCTGGACCTGCGACGGCAGTGCCGCCCAACAGTGGCAGGACGGCGCCAACGGCGCCCTGGTCAACACCGCCTCGAACCTCTGCATCGACCTGCCGGGCGGCAACGCCACACCCGGTACCGCGGTCGCGCTGTGGACCTGCGGCGGCGGTGCCAACCAGCAGTGGCCGGCCACCGTCAACGCACCGAGCGGCCCGTCCTCCAGGACGACGCTGACCCCGCAGTACGACGCGGCCGGTAACACCACCTCCCGCTCCACCACCACGACCAGCACCCTGCCCTCCGCGGTGCCGACCGGCGCCACCCCGCTGTGCCTGGACGCCTACGGGGCCCAGAACGCCAACGGCACGGCGGTGTGGACCTGGACCTGCAACCGCAACGCGGCCCAGGACTGGACCATCGGCACCGACGGCACCCTGCGCGTCCTCGGTGCCTGCGCTCGCCCCGTCGGCGGCACCGCCGCCTCCGGTGCCCAGGTCGAACTGTGGGCCTGCGACCCGAACGACAGCAGCCAGCAGTGGCGCACCAGCACCGACGGCTCCCTCGTCCACAAGACGTCCGGCCTGTGCGTGGACCTGCCCGGAGGCAACACCAACCCGGGCACCCGCGTCGCACTGTGGACCTGCAACAAAGGCCCCAACCAGAAATGGGGCCCGGGCGGCACCCAGCCCACCGGCGGCGGCACCCAGGCCTTCACCTACAACGCCGAGGGCCGCACCGAGAGCGTCACCACCCCGAGCGTGGCCGGCACCAGTACCTCCCGCTACCTGTACGACGCCAGTGGGAAGCTGCTGATCCAGCGCGGTTCCGACGGCACCGTCCTCTACCTGTTCGGCGGCGCCGAGCAGCTCACCCTCTCCACCGACGGCGCCAACGTGACGGGCACGCGGTACTACTCGCAACCCGACGGCACGGTCGTCGTCCGCTCCGGCAACGGCGGCCTGACCTACCAGCCCACCAACCCCCAGGGCACCTCCAGCCTCCAGATCGACGGCACCACGCGCGCCGTGACCCGCCGGGCCTTCGACCCTTACGGCAACCCCCGCGGCGCCGCCCCCACTTCATGGGCCGACAACCACGGCTACCTCGGAAGGCCCGTCGACACCGGCAGCGGCCTCAACCTCCTCGGCGCCCGCAACTACGACCCGGCCATCGGCCGCTTCCTCACCGTCGACCCCGTCTTCGAGGCGGGCGACCCCAACCAGATGGGCGGTTACACCTACGCGGGCGACAACCCCACCACACTGAGCGATCCGACCGGTCTGTGGAGCTGCGGCTGGTGCTCGACGACGGGGCACTTCATCGCGGGCTTCGTCGACAACGGGATCGGGTGGCTAGCCAAGAACAGTCCGTACGTGGCGATGAACAACGCCAACGTCGAGGTCAACAACGCGATCGGCCGGGACGTCGGCCACCCCGTGTCGGTCACCGGCGACCTGCACTACATCGAGCTCAGCGAACACCCCATGGCGGACATCTTCGGGATTCCGCACAACGACACCGCATACGTCGCCGGCGAGATCGCTGAAACGGTGGTGGAGGTCGCGGCCGACGGCTACGGCCTCGTCAAGCTGGGGTTCAAGGGCGTCAGGCTGGCGACCGAGGCCGTCGCCGAGTCCGGTGGCATCCGCAACGCCCTGCGCCGCCTCTTCGGTGGCGGCCCCAAGCCGAAGGGCGGCGGTGGCGGCGGTGGCGGCGGCCCTGCGGAGCCGCCCGTGGAATCCCCGCACCTTCGTAGCAAGGGACCGACCGACCCCGCGGCCCCGGCCACCCCGAAGGCCGAACCTGCCGCCCCAGCCGAACCGGCGCCACATGGCCGTACCAATTGCAGCTTCACGCCGGACACCCAGGTCCTGATGGGTGACGGTACGGCCAAGGCGATCGGAGAAATCAAGGTCGGCGACCTCGTCCAGTCCGCCGATCAGGAAACCGCGACCGACCAGGGCGCCCGCACGGTCACTGCGACTCTCGTCCACACCGACAACGACCTGATCGATCTCACGATCAAGCCGGATTCCGGTCCCGAGAGCACCATCCACACCACCGCCGAGCACCCCTTCTGGGACGACACCACCCACACCTGGGTACCCGCGGCCCACCTCACTGAGGGCCACGCCCTCAAGACGGTCACCGGCCAGCCCGTGCACATCACCGCCGTCCGCTCTACGGCCGGCACCAAAGAGATGCACAACCTGACCGTCGCTCAGCTCCACACGTACTATGTACTCGCGGGCGAGACGCCGGTCCTCGTACATAACAGCTGCGGGCCAGTCGCGAATAACAAGCCCGGCGATCTGGCGCTTGAGATGATGGAGGCCGACTTTGCGGGAGTAACTCCCATGACGGCGGGCACTCCGGAGTTTGCCCAGGCCACCAGCGGCGGTGGCCGCTTCCTGTGGGCGGTCGGAGAAGACGGCGCCTTGCACATCATTCCGGATGCGCCTGGCCTTCATCACACGGTAATGACTGGCGGAAATGCTGTCATCGGTGCGGGTCAGGTCACGATCACAAGTCGCGGCGTGGTCTCATCTATTGACAACATGACTGGCCACTACACTCCCTGTCCTGAATGTGCGGCACAATTTCTGCAGCGGGGTGTCAGTGCATTCGAGCAGGCAGGGATTCGAGTGCCCTTGTCAGCCATCAAGGACTACGGCGGGAGGGCCCCGTGACACGAACCGAGCAGGACTACCGCGAGCTTCGGCAGCTCCCTCTCGATGAGCGGCGTTTGTGGGTGCAAGGACGGTTCCCGGAAGGTGCGTCGCCTCAATGGTGGCTTGCCATGGTGGAGTCTGCCGAGACGGCTGTAAGCCCTGTGCGGGACCTGTCGGATGATCGGCGCCGAGAGGGCCTTGAGTTTGCGGTCTCTCTGTTGGATCTCGCCCTCGATGAAGGGGGAATGAGTCCGTGCTATTCCGCCTACTGGACGGTGAGGCTGGCAGCGCTCGCGTTGCGATTCCGAACCCCTATTACTCGCTTGCCGGAGGTTGTGACGCCGGATGGCGCGGCGCGGCTGGCACTACAGCGTCTTCCCTTTTCGCGAGAGGAGGCGCTTGTGGTGGCCTCTCGTCGCCGTCATAATCTCCAGCAAGGCGAGGACCGGTTCTACTCGCCTGGTGAGGACATCTCCCAGGGCCTCTATCGCCCATGCGAAGAGGTGCTCCTACTGCAGGAAGTCGAGCGGGTTCTGTCGTCTCTTGTGTGGATTGCTGATCGAATTGCTGATGATCAGCTTTCCAGGGAGATTGGGAGTTGGCTTAACCTGCGGTCAGCATTGGAGATCTAAAGGAAGACTCGAATAGGGTTCGACCGTTTTCCAGGTAGTCAGAAGCCCTCGCCAGATTCGTTCTGGCGAGGGCTTCTGGGTGCTTTGACGGCAACGGCTGACGGCAACGTCAGCGGACGAGTGCCGCACAAAGTGGTGGATCGTCACCGTCGTCGGGCTCGGCGGTGGCGTCTGCGGGGTGGCGGAGTACGTTGCTGAGGGTGTCGATGGCTTGACGCTGGAGGCGGAGTCGGACGTGGGCATACACCGTCGCGGTCACCCCGATGTGGGCATGGCCCAACAGTTCCTTGATGACGACGAGTTCGACGCCCTGCTCCAGGAGGAGGGTCGCCGCCGAGTGCCGGAGGTCGTGGAAGCGGATTCGACGGAGCCTGGCCCGGCGGAGCAGGGCGGTGAAGTGTCGGGTGAGTGTGGCCCCTTCGATGGGGGCTCCGTTGGGCCGGGTGAATACGTAGCCGGTGTCCCGCCAGCCGGTGCCTGCCGCTTCGCGTTCCTGGCGCTGCTGGTCGCGGTGCTGTTCGAGGGAGCGCAGGCATGGCGTGGGCAGCGCGATCCGCCGTTCTGAGCTGTGAGTCTTGGTCGGCAGGGCGGTCAGGCCGCCGGAGTTGGTGCGTTGGAGGGTGCGGCGGATGCTGGCGGTTCCGCCGGCCAGGTCGAGGTCTTCCCAGCGCAGGCCGAGGAGTTCGCCCTTGCGGAGCCCGGTGCGCAGGGCGAGTTCGAACAGCGCATGCAGCCGGTGGCCGTGGGTGGCGGCCAGGAATGCGCGGGCTTCCTGGGCGGTGAGGGGTTCGAAGCGGCGGGGTCGGGGTGTGCCCATGCGGACGTTGCGGGCGACGTTTCGGGGGATCTCCTCTTCGCGGACGGCGTGCTCCAGGGCGGACTTGAGCACGGAGTGGACGTAGGCCAGGGTCAGCGGGGACAGCCGCTTGGAGCAGCACTTCCCTGTGGCGCAGCACTGGGGCTGGTCGCGGGCGGCGTCGGGGCCGCGTGCGCAGCACTGGCAGGTGGTGCGGAGCTGGTCGAGCCAGGTGCGGACGTCCTTGGCGGTGAGCTTGGAGAGCTTCTTCTTGCCGAGGCCGAGGAGCAGGTAAAGGCGGGTGCAGGCGGTGTAGCGGGTGTGGGTGTTCTCGCGGAGGCGGTGGACGGCGACGGTCTCCAGCCAGTAGGTGAGGAACGTTGCGACGCTGCCCTGTGCGGACGGGGCTGGGACTCCGCGGTTGCTGGCGGCGATCTTCTCGGTGAGCTTGGCCAGGGCCTCTTTGCGGGTGGTGCCGTAGACGCGGACGCGCTTGCGGGTGTCGCCGACGGCCAGCACGTAGCAGGCGGCTTCCCAGCGGCCGTCCTTGCGCTGGTAGACGGTGCCGTCGCCGTTGGCGCGGGCCCTGCGAGAACTGGTGCTGGGGGCGGGGTTGGTGTCGGGGGCGGTCATCAGGCTGCTTCCCTGTCAAGTCAATGTGTTCAGGTTTTGACCGTGTCTAGGGAGCGCTCGTGGGACCAGAGGTCGGTACGATTTTCGACAGGGTACTTGTGCTTGTTGGTGACCAAGACCCTTTCAGAGTGGGGGTGTTAGGAAGTGGCCGACGAGGTGACCTTCACTGGTCAGTCGGGCAAGACATGGCGCTACTGGGAGAGCAAGCCGCTCGGGAAGCCGGGTGGGTTTGGTGGTGTCTACGAGGCCGAGGGCCCGGACGGATCACCCATGGCGGTCAAGGTGGTCCCGAAAGACCGCCCTGAAGGTAGGCTCGACGACCGACTCCTGCAGCGAGAGGTCCTCATCGGCAAACGTGTCGCTGAGAGCGGGAGCGGAATGCTGCTGCCGGTGATCGACGCTGCTGACGCTGGCGACGCCATGCTCCTGGTCATGCAACGGGCCGAGGGCGTGCTGCCGTCCGGCCCGATGACCGAGGCTGAAGCGGTGGCGGCCTTGATGGACATCGCGACGGGTCTCCAGGACCTGCACTCGATCCCGATCACGCACCGGGACCTCAAGCCGGCCAACGTGTTGCGCCACGAGGACAAGTGGAAGCTCGGGGACTTTGGGATCGCCCGGGATGAGGAGATCGGGACCGGCGACCCGACGTTCCGTGGGGCGGGTACCTTGCCCTACATGGCACCGGAACTGTGGGAGCTGAAGTCCCCCACGGTCAAGACCGACCTGTACGCGCTCGGGTGCCTGGCGTTTGAGCTGCTGGCCGGCGTTACGCCGTTCACCGGGGGCCTGAACGCACTCCGCGATGGTCACCTGAATCAGGCCCCGCCCGAGGCGCCCTGCAGCGACCTCGTGCTCAAGAAACTCATCGCCCGCCTCCTGGCGAAGCGGCCGGAGGACCGCCCGCAGGATGCCCGAGCTGTGGTTGAGCGGCTGAGCCGGGTGCTGGTACCCCGCACTCAGGTCCAGGAATCCATCGCGCGCGGTCTCGGAGCCCACGCCACCGAACAGGCTCGCGCCGACTCCGCGCGCTTGCTCGCTCAGGCGGCCGAGGATCTACTTCGCCAGCAGATTGCCCAGGCCAAAGCCGATCTGCGCGAGATCATGGAGGACGCGCTCATCGACCTGCAAGCTGTCGAACCGAACGCGGCCCTCGAACTGCGGGGAACCACCGGAGGCTCGTTCAGGGCGGTGCCGAGCTTCAGCCTGACTGCCGATGCGGTCAGGCTTCGGATCGACCTGTGGGAAGGCATGACCACGGACCAGCCGGTCCCGAACGACACGATGGTCCTGGCCGGCTGCGTCGTGATCACCAACCCGAAGTTCAACAACGAGTTGAACTCAGCCAACGTTGTCTACGAGCAGGTCGGTGACCGCCTCGTCTGGCAGGTCTACAAGTTCCAGTCCAGCTTCGTGCCGCCCAACAAGTACACGTTCGGGCCCTACGGACGCACGCACGGGCTCCGGCACGGCGAGTTCTTCGACTCCCAGCAGCGGTATTTCATGCTCCGTCCAGCAGGCATTCACGTCTGGAAGTACACCGTCAAGCAGCTGACCGCTGAAAGCCTTTTGGAGCTGTTCCAGGAGGCTGTTGATCTTCAGCCTCCGGATCCGCGTACCGGCATCTGGTCGTAAGGTCTCCGATCCGGCCTGTTCCCGACAGCAGCCCGCTGCCAAGAACAGGCCGGATCGGTTCACACCGGGTGCTCAGGGCTTCGGGAGACGTACGACGTTGTCGGGCAGCCGCGCCAGTTCCTCGGCCTCGCGCAACCGGTCGGCAAAGACGGCGCCGGCCAGGGCGAGGTGGGTGACCTGGGTCTTCAAGGCAGTGTTCTCCGCCGTCAGGTCGCGAACCTGTTCCCTGAGCTTGGCGACGCTCTTCCGCAGGCGCGTCTCGGTCGCCGGGACCTGCGTCGTCTCGGTGCGGACGCGGTCGTAGAACTCGTTCTTCAGATCCGCGTGCCGCTTGAACAGGGCCATGCGGTGGACGTCGGCCTCGGCGGCCAAGGCGGTGACGGTCAGGCTCCCGTTGGAGACGGTGGCCTGGCCGGTCAGGAGCCGGTCGATGGCCTCGCGGATGCGGGCGCGTTCGTCCTGGCGCTGCTCGTTCATGCCAGGGCCTCGGCTCCGTGGGCAGTGGCGTCGTGGGTGTCGGCGACCTCGCGCAGACGTTCCGCGTTGCGCTTGAGCCGCTGGCCGACCGGCTCGGGGGCCGCAGCTGCCAGGGTGTCGAGCTCGCTGGCGCGTGTCCGCAGATCGAGGGCGTGGGTGTCGGTACGCACGGCGTTGCCGCAGCCGGGGCGGCAGTCGTGCTGGTTGGGCGCGCTCGCGTCCGGGGCCGGGGCGCACAGGGCGGTGTCCCGCTGGAAGACACAGATGAGGTGGGCGTCGGGGTTGTCGAACAGCACCAGGCCGTCGCGGGCGAGGAAGGCAGCGGCCTTCTTGACGAAGGCGTTGGTGACGAGCCGGCCCTCGAAGCGAGGGACGGTAGCCGCGCCGGCCAAGGCCCGTCGGGCGGCGGGGCCCGAGATCCTCTCCCCAGCCGCGATGCGGTCGTTCAACCGGGCAGCGGTGTCGGCCGCCGCGAGCGCGGTCTCGACGTCGAGTTCGCCGTGGATTCCGCGGCGGCTGCGTGTGCCGTAGCCCGTCGAGACCCGGGCGTCCAGGACGGTGCGCATGTGGCCGTACTGGATGGCCAGGGCGATCAGGCCGCCGGGGCGGCGGGCGATGTGCCAGGCGAGGGTGCGGCGAAAGCGCCGCAGCCCGATTGCGCCGTGCGGGTCGTCCGGGATGGTCTGCTCGGGCAGGTGCTGTGCGATGGCCTCCCGGTTCGCCCACGCGACGAAGTCGTTGATCCGCACGGCGAGGCCCTCCCGCTTGAGTGCCCCGTGGTGGCCGTGCTGCCAGGTGACATCGTGGTGGGCGGCACTCAGCAGTAGTTCACCGTCGGGGACGATGCGCTCCAGAACGCGGATGGCTCGAACGACCGGGGCGATCGCGGTCCAGGGCACCTCCCGTTCCTGGCCGGCGGACAGGTAGTTGCCGTCGGAGTCCTTGGCGTCCTTGTAGTACCGGCTGTGGATCAGGTAACGCCCCCGGATGCCATCGGGGCCGGCCTCGGGATCCGGGCAGCAGCCTGAGCGCAGGCCCTGCACCTCTTGGGGTCGCATGCCCGTCAGGTACAGGCAGATGATCACCGCGGCGGTACCGAGGTGACGCATCAAGGTCGGGGCCTCGGCGAAGTCCAAGTGCTCGCGCCAGGGCCTGTCGGCGATCAGGCCGGTGACCGGCAGTGTCAGCGGGCACGGGCCCGGCCGCTCGACCGTCAGGGCGCTCAGCTGGTGAGTCCGAGCGAAGTGGCCGAGCTGCCCGGCGCTGGCTCCCGTGATGGCGGCGATGTACGCGCGTGCCGGGCGCGTGGCGCCGCCGCAGACCGCGGACGGCAGCGGGGCACCGCTCTCGATGAGCGGCACCAGGTAGGCCTCCAGCGCCGCCTTCCCGGCGGGCGTCGCCGGCCGGTCGGCGGCCAGACGGGTCAGGCGCTGCCGCTCGGCCCAGGAGGCCAGGATGTCGTCGGCGAGATCCTCCACGAACCGGGTTGCCCAGATCAGGAGGGGGCCGAGGACTTGGGGGTCCAACGGCTCGGTCGTGTTCTCCCGGCCACCGCCCCGTGCCGCGGGCAGGTAGCCGGCGATGCCTTCGTCCACCCAGGGTGGCCTCGGTACCCCGCAGGGACAGGCGGTGAGCTGGTCGAACACCCACAGATCCGTGAACCGGTGGAGGATCTCGCCGGCCCGGCCCCCGATCCCGTCCCAGCGCTGGGCGAGGTACGCGGTCAGGTGCGCAGGCGCCGTGCCGGCCGCCAGGTCCGTGATGCCGCGCTCGCGCAGCCACCGGGCCAGGTGCAGCCACTCCCTGACGGTGTCCTGCATCTCGGAGGGCGCGCTGCGCGAGCGTGTGGCGGCCCCTCGGGTCTGCAGGAAGGTGGGCCGCCGCCGACCGTTGATCATGGTCCAGGCCAGGATCTTCAGCTGCTCACGGAACTCCGGCGGACAGCCTCGCCAGTTGATCGTCCGCACGCAGCTGCTGGGGTTGTCGATGAGCGGCCCCAGTGACCAGCAGAGCTCCTGGTAGCGGGTATTGGGGTGCGGGTTGCCGGGGCTGATCCACTGCTCCAGCACGACGGGGCTGTCAGGATCCGGCGTGGGGAGCATGTACGGGTCGGGCTCGGCGGCGCACTCGGTGCTCATGGGGCAAGGTCTCCTTTCAGGAGCAGGTTGGCGATGATCCGGTCCCGGTCGCCGGCCCGGGTTCGCGCGGCGCCCCAGGCGGCGGGGCCGATCCGCTCCCGCAGGTTCTCCAAGCGCAGCAGGTGCTCGGCCCAGCGGCCGGTCCAGGTCTCGTCGGGCACGGCGCCGCGAAGGCCCTCCAAGCGTTCGTGCAGGAGGGCCAGGCGGGGATGGTGACCGGGATGGACGTGGGCGTTCGGGCACGCGAGGCAGAGCAGGAAGTCCGCCGCGCAGCCGCCGTCCGCATCCGGCCACGGGCTGGTCGAGGCGTCCATGCAGTCCGCGGTCGCGGTCTCCTGCCCGTCAGGATCGGGAACCTCGGCGAGGCGTCCGGCGAAGACGACGGATCGGGCCCGATCGAGGGCATCCAGGGCGCCGTCTTCGAAGACCTTCCGCGAGGCGTGCTGGACCTGGGCGTCCGGGAGGACGTAGATGCTCTCGTGGGTGCCCCGGCTGTGCTGCAGGGGCCGGCCTTCGCGGACCACGGTGCCGCGCCGCACCCGCTGGAACGGGGATCCGTTCAGGCCATGGCTTGCGGCCCACCGCTTCACGTCGCTGTGGGAGAGCCCGAGCGACAACCGGCCCACCGGGCGGGGCCGGTCCAGCTCCCGATGGTCGCGCAGGCGGCCCGCGGAGCGGGCCACCATCAGGAGGTCGGTGCCCGGCACCAGGTCAGCGGCCAGCGTGCGGCCGTGCAGGGTGGCCTCCAGCGCCTGGGTGATCAGCCGGCCCGGCGACTGGGCCCCGGAGTCGGTGATGTTCTCCGAGGAGAACCAGCGCCCCGCGCCCGCCCGGCGCTTCTCGATGCTGACCTGGTACGTGACCGTGCGGCTTTCGCCCGCCGATACCGCCGACGACGGGGCCGGCATCCGGTTGTAGACCGATAGATTCCACCCGAAGCGGTCCGTCAGCAGCACGGCCAGGGACGCCAGTTCCAGGCGGGTAAGGAACAGCCGACCCCACTGCTCCACCTCGGTCCCGCCGAGCAGGAGACCGACAGCCTCGTTGTTCCGGCCTCCGCCCGCCGCCGGTCGCTGCACCTCCCCGGTGCGCGCCAGGTGGTCGAGGATCTGTCCGATCCGCCACTGGCGGCTGCCGTCCTCCAGGGCGTCGGTCCGCCAAAGCTCCAGAAGGCGGGTGTTGTCGCGGATGCGCATCCACGCCGCCCGGAACTGCCGCTGGGCGGCCAGGATCACTCGCTCGTGCTCCGCCTGTCCGTATGCCTGCCCGCCCGACGCCGGCAGGAGGATCCGGCGCGCCAGTTCCTCGCCGGCCGGGCCCGCGGTGACCCGGCCGTCACGCCGCAGCAGCGCGCGTACCGCGGTCAGGGTTCGGGCCCCGGCCGCCGTGCCGCGCTCGCCAGCGCTTCAGGGTGGCCGCGGTCAAGCCGTCCAGATCGTCGGGGACCTGGTCCAGGCCGTTGAGGAACTGGGCGAACAAGGTGAGGTGGCCCCAGTAGGCCTGAGCGCTGGAATGGCCGGTCCAGCCGCGAGACTGGGCCGCGAACGCCCGGGCGAGCGAGCGCGCCATCGCCTCGGGCAGCGCGAGCGCCCGGAAGTCGAACTCCTTCGGGTGACCCTCGATGTTGACCACCGTCACCGTAAGGCCGTCGCCGCCCAGCGTCGGTGCGCTGCGGTGGCCCGCAGGAGCGGGGACCGCGCGGTGCCCGCGCCCGCTCACGAGCCGGCCACCGGGATCGCGTCCAGCAGGACCTCGACGTCCTGGATCCCGGCCGTCTCCCGCGCCAGGCGGGCGAAGACCCCGTCGAGGTTCTCCGCCGGGCCCACCGGACCATCGTCGACGGCGGCGAGGATCGACTCCAGGCGCAGGTGCGACACGGGGCTGAGGTAGTGGCGCCGGGTGGTCTCCACGTCCGCGTGACCAAGCAACGTCATCACCAAGAACCACGGGTCCCCGAAGAGCAGCGCGAAGTCCCGCCGATCGGCGGCGGTGAGCCCGAACCGCGCCTCCATCAGCTGGTTGAGGACGATCAGCATGTACAGAGCGAACGAATGCCTGGCGGCATGCGGCGTTGCGAAAGGAGCCTTGCCCCGCACCTCCGCCAGCCGAAAGTCCCGGCCCAGGCGCCGCTCACCCGAGCTCAGCAGCACCTGTTCGCAACGAAGATTCGCGCACCGGAACACCGCCTCCCACCGGTCCGGCAGCATCGGCAGACCCTGCTCGGTCAACCACAGCCAGGCCGGCTCCGGGCCTTGCGGACCCTCCAGGAACAGCCACCGCCGCTCCCGCCATCCCAGGCCCGCCAGCCTCTGCCGCCCACTGATGCCGTCCCGGTCGATCCAGTGGACCACCGGCTCCCGACCGCTCGTCACCTGCGTGACCATCCGCAACGGCAACCGCTCGTAGCGGCCACTCACCTGCGCACGCGCCACAGCCCAGGCCCGCTCCGACCGCACGTAGCTCTCGACCTGGCCTACCGAATCGCTGGTCGCGTAGAACGTTCGGCCGCGCTTGGACCGGGTCAAGGCGTCGGCGACTTGGCCATGGCAGTACCGCCCGTACTGCAACTGCCGGGTGGGCAGCTCGAGGGTCAGCAGCGCGCCGCCCTCCTGGCGGCGCAGACCCGAGCTCAGCAGCAACTGCACGAACGCGGTGTTCCGCATCTCCGTCCGGGAGTACCAGCCGGGCGCGATCCGGCCGTCGCGCAGCTGACCGCGCAGACCGATGTTCGTCCACAAGCCCCAGGTCCGCGGTGTCAGCCACGACACCCGCGTGCTCACCGCATCCGCCGCCCGGTCCTCGCGCCGACCTACGTCCACCGGCAGCGGGACCACCTTCGCCCACTTGAACAGCAGGGTGAATGCCGCCGCTTCGCGGTTCCACTTCGCTCCGCCCACCCGTCGAGGGTTGAGCGGAGACCTGCACCGCCAGTCCCGGAAGTCCGCAAGGTCCTGCTCGGATGCCTCCCACCATCGCGCCCCGCGCGACGAGAGGAAGTTCAGGAGTAGCCGGATGTCCGTCGCGTAGTTCCGCCTCGACTCCCTCTCCAACCGGCGGAACTCCCTCGACCGCACGAAGTCGAGCAACTTCGAGTCGACCCGGAACTCAGGCGAGACGAAGACCGGATCACCCGGTCTGAGCCCGATGCCGGCGACCGCCCTCGGTAGGTCGCCAATCCCCAGCACACCCTCTCCAGGAAGTGGTCTCCAATGTTCCTGATCCGGTACCCACACAAGCAGCCACTCGCGCACCAGCACTCCCTGCTACGGCCTGAACACGGCCAATCATCAGGGAAGCGGGACTGTTCGAGTTGGTGGTGGACGAGGGTGTACAGGGCGTGAGTGGGGATGCGGCGGGCGCGGCCGATGGTGATGGAGGCGAGCTGTCGGGTGCGGATGAGGTCGTAGACGGTGGAGCGGCTGATCTTCAGGCGCGCCATGACCTCGGGGACGGTCAGGAGCTCGGCGTCGGCGGTCACTCGGTCACCTCCGCCAGGGCGGCGGTCAGCGGGTCGGCGGAGTGGCCGGTCCGGTCACCGGGGCGTTGCGCCTGCCGGGGGCGGGCTGCTTGCTCGGGTCGGGGCTTCGGTTCAGCGGCCAGGAGGTCGGCGAGGTGGGCGAGTTCGGGCAGGAGGCCGCTTCCGGTGTACTGCCAGTGCGAAATCACCAGGGTCGTGTCCGTGCCGATGCGCCGCGCGCTCTTTGTGCGCTGACCGGCGCGGTGACCGGAGTCGGGGTCGGTGTGACCGGCGGTCAGGTCAGCGCGGTCACTGCGGTCACTCTGCTGGTCAGTGACCGACCGCCCCTCGCCAGCCCGCTCCTGGGCGTCGTCTTGGCGGGTGCGCCAGGTGGTGCGTTCGGCGCGGAGGTGGGTGAGGGTGGTGGAGTAGTGGCGGGTGCGGGTGGAGAAGTGGCCTCGGAAGCCGAGCATGTGGGCCCACTGGCGCAGGCGGAGGTGGGTGTGCTGGGGCTGAGCTCCGAGGTGCCAGGCGGTGTGGATCATGCGGCGGGCGTGGTCGGTGAGGTCGTGCTGAGCGAGTTCGGCCAGGAAGCGCAGTCGGCGGTCGAGAGTGCCGGTGGTGGTCTCGGCTCCCTTGGTGGCGTACTTGGCGATGTAGGCGGCGACGTGGCGGTCAGTGACGGGGGCGTCGCCGGTGAAGTCGGTACTGCGGATCGCACGGACGTCGATCTGCCGCCCGAACTGGAACACCGTGAACTCCGACGGCTGCATCCCGACGGTCTCCCCGGACGCGGAGCGGTGCCGGTGCCGGACGCGGGCCCGCTTCGCGGCGGCGCGGACGGCGTGGTCGAGGAGCGCGGTGGTGGCCCAGGCAGGCGGGGCGCTTGCGGGGCCGGTGGGTCCGTCGATGCGGATGACGGTGTGGAAGTGGATCTGGCCGCGCTTCTGGTACTCGGCGACTTTGGCATACGACAGGGTCGCGTGGTGGCGCAGGGTGCGCTGGGTGAGTCCGGCGGCGTTGGCGATCTCGCGGCGCAGGTGGGTGGTGAAGCGGGCCCACAGAGCGGGCGCGTGGGCGTTCCACAGCACCGCGCCGGTGTAGTCGTACCGCTGCGGGTTCAGCGGGGTGCCGAGGAGCGGGTCGCCGTCGGGGTGCTGGGTGCCGCAGGTGCAGGGGGCGGCACCGGGCTGGTTGTGGACGGGGCCGAAGCCGGGGGCGGTGAGGGTGGCGAAGACGCGGGGGTGGGTGGAGACGCTGGTGGGGACGGTCTTGCCGCCGCGAAGTCCGGGCGATGAGCTGGTAGGTGTCGTAGCGGTAGACGTTCGAGCAGGCCGGGCAGCGGGTGGTGCGGCGGTTGCCGCAGCGCACCAGGAGTTCGCCGGCGGGCAGATGGCGGCTGTTGAGGTGGTCGAGGATCTGCCCGGTGGCAGCATCGAGGTGGGTGCGGTGCCCTGTCATGCGGATCGGGCGGGTGCAGCCGCCCAGCGAGCCGACTTGCCGGGCCAGGGGCGCGAGGTAACCGGCGGCGGCGAGCTTGGCCAACCGGGCCGTCAGGCGACCCCGGCGTTCCAGCGCCGAGTCCCTGTTCGCGGACGTGTCGGCGCTCCTGGCGAGCGCAGGTGCGGCGGACGCCCCGTTAGCCGGAGCGGAGGCGGTTGCGGGGGAGGGGAGTTGGAGCTGTGCGGGCATGGGGACAGACCTCCGGCAGGGGGTGAGAGAAGAGGAGAGGTGATTGAGGGGCGACCCGGGTGGTCGGCGAGCGAGGGACCGGTGCGCGTGGGTGGTGGGCCGGGGGCGTCTGACCTGGTCAGCAGTGGTGATCACCGGCGGTGCGTGAAGGTAGCATCGCTTCAACGGCGCATTCAAGTGCATCCCTCCTCATCTGTTTCGGTGGGCGGTTGGGATGCGGGTACTGTGGCCTGGTTTTCCGGTTTGGACGGGCCGGGTTTCGGTGGTAGTGGCGCAGAGAAGGCGGGGTGGCCTGCGGTGACGGTGGGGCGGCGGGGGCGTAGACCGGCGGGCGGCACGGTGCTGCTGACGTTCGAGGTCATCGCCGGCGCGCTGCGGGAGCGAATCCGCTCCGGTGGGCTGAAGCCGGGGGACGCGCTGCCGACGCAGGCCGTGTTGATGGCGGAGTTCGGGGCCTCCAGCCTGTCCGTGCAGAAGGCCATGGCCCTGCTGAAGCAGGACGGCTACGCGATCTCCCGGCCCGGCAAGGGAGCCTTCGTCGCCCACCCCGACGCCGACGGCGACTCAGGTGACGGGGAGGCGGGGAACACGCCCGTCGGCGGGACGGCGGCCCGCGTCGAGGCACTGGAGCTGGCACTGGCCGAGACGCTTGATCAGCTCACCGCCCTGCGTGCCCGCGTCGAAGCCCTTGAAGCGGGCAGCACCGAGCGAGGCCGCTGACCCGTCGACCCCTGGACGGCCAGGGGCTGGAGACCCGGGGCTGGAGCTGTGCGTCCAGATTTTCTCTACGAGGTTCAAGGCGGGTCCTGCCCGCTGGAGGTGGCCCGACGTCGCCGACCGACCCAGACCGGACCAGCCCCTGAGGTCGGTGCGGGGGCGGTCAGAGAGCAGCCGGGTCGGGGCGGGCTTCGACTCGTGCCCGATGGGAGCAAGTTGTGGGGTAAGCGCTGCTTACCCCAGCACCGCCCAGGGTCGGAGCAAGTTGTGGGGTAAGGACTCCTTGCGCCTTGCGGAGCAAGTTGTCGCCTGCGACCGTCCTACGGTCGGATCGCGGGCACGGGGTCGGCCAGGGGTCCGACCCTCCGTTTCCACCGGGGCCCCGCCGGGGGCGGTGTCCGACGCCGCCCCGGCTCCGCAGCGCAGGCTCTTCGCCGACCCGCAGACCGTGCGCAAGCCTGCCGAGCGCCGAGTCGCCCGCAAGCAGCAGTCCGAACTCCCCCGCCCGCCCGGGGCGATCAGGACGCCAGCAGCTCGGCGACCACGGGAACGTCCCGGAACGCCCGCAGCCGGTCCAGGACGATCCGTGCGCGCTCGGTGGTGCGTTCGCTGCCGCTCTGCCCCAGGGCGAGCATCCGGCCAGCGGTCCCGGCTGCGGCCTCGGGCTCGTTCGCGTCGGCGTAGGCTACGGCCAGCCAGGACAGGTACAGCGCCAACTCCCTCGCATGACTGGCGTCGTAACGGCCCAGGACGTCCGTCAGCAGCGGTACGGCGCGAAGCGGCCGGTGCAGCTCGGTGTAGACGCGGGCCTCCATGACCTGGAGTTCCCCGGCGTCCATCCAGTACAGGTACGACGGTGACTCGGTGCCGGCCGAGTCCTCGGCCAGGGCCTCGCCCGCCTCCCCGAGGGCAGTCATGGCCGGGCGGTCCTGGCCGGCGCGGGTGTGCGCCCAGGCCACCCGGTCCAGGTACAGCGCGCGGGCCTTCGCCGGAGCATCGGGACCGGCCTCTGCCACTGCGGCGGTAGCCAGGTCGACGGCGTCGCGGGGGCGTCCGGTGTTGCTCCACTGGTAGGCCAGCGAGCCCGCCACGTTCCCCGACAGCACCCCGTCCCCGGCGGCACGGGCGGCACTGATCCCGAGCCGGTAGATCCGCTCCGCCTCGGCGTGCTCGCCCGCGTCGGAGGCGACCCAACCGGCGATCTGCGCCAACTCGCCAATCACCCTTAGCAGTTCGCGCCCCACCTGGTCGGTGTGGGTGCCCTCACGGTAGAGCGTGACCGCCGCCCGCAGTTCCCGCAGGGCCGGGGCGATCAGGTCCTTCCCGTACACCACGTCGTCGGCCAACCGCAGGCCGTGCACCCGGTGGACCAGGTCGGTAACCTGCCCGGCACCGATCCGCCGACCGGATCGGGCATCCAGCGGGGCCAGCGGGTCACTCTCGGGGAGGAAGTCAGCGACGGTCAGCGCACGCGGCACGGACTCCGGGAACTGGACAGCCTTCGCAGCCTCCAGCAGTTCGCGGGGAACCTCCAACACTCGCGCGAGGAAGGGCAGCCACTCCCGGGGGGAGCGAGTGCCGATCTCCCATCGGGACACGTCGTTTCGCGTCGGCGGGACGCGCCTGGGGGCAGCATCGGCCAGCGCCTCGGCGAGCCGCCGCTGACTCCAACCGCGCGCCAAACGCAGTCGCCTGACCAGTTCCCCGACCGTCTCCCGCACCAAGTCAGCTTGGCAGACACAGGGGCAGACACGCTGGCTACTCCGCAAGGTTCACGCCAACGGGATCCTGATCAAGAGATCTGGCCAAGGAAGGGAAAACAGCATGGCCCAGGAGGCGACACAGCGGCGGGAGCGCCCCGGCTCCGCATGCGCGGAGTGCGTCAGGCTCCGCAGGCGGGCGCGTGCAGCCGTGCGCAGCCGCGACCGGTCCCGGCTGGCCGATGTGCGGGCGATGCAGGACAGCCATCGCAAGACCGACCACGAGCAGGCGCCGATGGAACGGAACGGCAGTCACGCAGCGCGCACGATTGACGGATTGCGGCTGCTTCCGTGGACCGCCTCGGACGGCCGCCTCTGCTACCTGAGCACCAACGGCCAGGGCTACCTCTCGACGCTCGCCGACGGCATCGAGACGATGCAACTCAGCATGGGCGAGGAACTGTTGGAGTACGCCCGGAGCGTCTTGGACCCGGGAGAGCGGGTGCCGTCGAGCGTCGAGTATCGGTGGCTGGCCTGCCGGCTGACCGAGGCCCTGTCGGATGCGCTCAGGGTCGCGGACTCACGCGGGCAGCGCATCCCGGCGCCGCAGGAGCAGGACGGGGAAAGCTGATGGGCAAGACCACCCGCTACCGCTTCCGCAGCTACCACGTGACCACCGCGACCGACCCCTTGGCTCTGCCGACCTTCGAAGCCCTATGCGTCACCGGCGAAGAACAGGACTGCGCTGCCGCGTCCGGCGAACTGCACACCCCCGAGGAGCTGACGCGCTGGATTGCCGGACACTGCGCGCAGACCGGTCACCAGTCGTACGAGCAAACCACGCGCACCATCGTCCGCGCCGAGCCCGGAGCTTGGCAGTAGGATCACGCGCGGCCGACGACAGCACAACTGGTCTACACCTCTGACGGCAGTAGCGACGGCAACAGCCACGGACTTCGGCGCACATCCACGGACGCCGACGGACCGTAAAACGGCCGCTGACCTGCAAAAAAGCAAGTAGAGAGGGGTCGCGTAGCACACGTACTATGTGCTGGCGGGGACCACGCCGATCCTGGCCCATAATATTTGCGACATCAACGATGGCTATCTGTACCGTGGGGTCGCTAAGGGGCATCATGAATATGCTTCTGCCGCGGAAGGCCGTGCGTCGCCCCGCGGAACCCACGCGAGCATCGATGATCACACAGGTGGAAATCTCACCGACAGCATCTACACCTCATGGTCGGACGACCCCGAAACCGCCCAGTTCTTTGCCGAAAATCTGGGGGACAATTATATTGGGGAAGGTGTGATGTTGCGCGTTAGGGTGGAAAGCATTGATCCGTCGAGAATAACTCAGATCCATGGGACTCAATATGAAAGGTTCTTCGAAGACGAACATTTAATTGCTAATGAAATCATGGCTGACGATATAAGCTTCGACTTTGGGGAGACGTGGTCGCCCGTGAGGAAGCAATGAGATGAACGGCGTTTCCGCGAGTGAGCTCATCGCCGCATTCGATTCCGAGTCCGAGGCCGGCATCCAGGCCAAGAATGCACTGATCTCTGGAGCTCCTTTCGAGATCTGGCTCACACCCCTTCCGGCCTCAAGACTTCGGGGCATTCTTCGTGGGAGGGTGAGAAGCCTTGAGCGGCGTGGTAAGCCGATTGTCGGGGTTGCTGAATGCCTTGCGAGGCTTGCCGAAAAGGGCGATCAGGGACTTCTTGTGGCCTATGTGGACGATCGTGAACGGGCCGGATATCTATTTCCCCTCTACCTCGATCCACAACCGCTCAAAGTGGTCGGGTGCCTAGGGTTTGGCTCATCCCCCGAAGGTGACCCCATCGCCGGTCCCGAGTAACACCTCGGGGAGGGGAAGCCTCACAGAGCCCCACCGGGACCTGGTTTCGGTGGGGCCCAGGAGTGTCTGACGATAGTAGTTGACGGCAACGTCAGCGGACGGGGGCTGCACAACGCGGCGGGCCCTCGCCGCCATCGAACCCTGCAGCGCGGCCGCCAGGGGCGTTGAGGTTGCTTCCAACGAGATTGCCGCCGAACTGAATGGCGCGGAAAGGTACTTGGCGAAGGCTCATCTCGTGGACCAGGACGCCGAAGCCGTGGGCGAGGAACCGAACCTGCGCGCCTACGCGCGAACGGTTCGAGACGCGAGGGTGCTGTACTTCGCCGACAGCTACAAGAGCGTCGCCGCCCAACTGCCCGGCCTGTTGCGGGACGCGGCGCGGGCCGTCGCGCACTACGACAGCGGCGAAGAGCAGCGGCAGGCCCTGCTCGCCCGCGCCGAGGCGTTGCGCCTGGCCGGCACCTATCTCACGCAGGTGAGGCAGTACGACATCGCCTACACGGCCCTGCGCGGCGCGATCGCGGACGCACGGGAGGCTGGAGACCTGCTCGCGGCCGGTTCCGGAGTCGGCTGCATGTGCTGGCTGCTGGTGCGACAGGGCCGGCTGGAGGAGGCGGAGCGGATCGCCGCCCAGAGCATGGACGTGGTGGAGCCGAAGATCACCGGCGCCGAGCCGGACCACTACGCGGTGTGGGGAGGGCTGGCCATGGAGGCCGCAGCCGCGGCGGCACGCAACAACCGCCCGGACGAGGCCAAGGAGTACCGCAGGGCGGCGCGGGTGGCGGCAACCGCCGTCGGCACCGCGCACCGCAACGTCTCCCGGCACTGGTCCGTCTTCGGACCGGTGACCGCCGCCATCAAGGCACTCGAAGACTCCATGGTCGTCGGGGACGCCCGCGCGGTGGTGCGCAAGGCGAGCGAAGAGGTCGAGCTGTCGCCGGCGGCGTGGAAGCGACTGGGCAGGCCCAGCACGAACGACGGGAACCGCTTCACCCTGGACATGGCGCGCGCCCACACGCGGACCGGAGACCTGTCGGCTGCCATGGACGAGCTGACCCGCGCTCGTGAAGCCGCCCCCGAGTGGCTCGGACACCAGAACTCGGCGGCCGAGACCATGCAGGAGATCCTGAGCAAGCGCAAGCGCACGCTGACCAGCGACATGCGCTAGATGGCCGGCTACGTACAAGCAGACCATGCGCACCGTCGTCCGCGCCGAGCCCGGAGCTTGGCAGTAGGATCACGGCCGCCGCCGACAGCACGGATGGTCTACACCTCTGACGGCAGTGGCGACGGCAACGGCCACGGACTTCGGCGCACATCCACGGGCACCGACGGACCGTCAAAGCACCGTTGACCTGCGAAAAAGCAGGTGGAGAGGGGTCGCGTAGCACACGTACTATGTGCTGGCGGGGACCACGCCGGTCCTTGTTCATAACACCTGTGGTGGAGACAAAGTCTGGGAGCCGTTCCGTGAGGGCGTCGACCATAACGAACAGGGGCCTCTTCCGGCGGATGCAGGGATTCCGGCTGGAGCCCAGCTGGACGAGGGTTCATGCCACTACATTGTTCGCCAGGACGGATCCTTGCGCGCAATGGAAGACTATTCGATGTGGGATCTCAATCCGGATGCGGGGCACACTTCCCTGGGTGATCGCCAAGGAGTGCTCATGGCAGGTACGTTCGAGGTCGATGGAGATGGCGTGATCAGCGAAGTCCGAAATTTCTCCGGACACTACCGCCCGAGGGATACCCCAGGGCACACGCCGTTGCTTGACGTCACCCGTAGAGCCTTCCAGGGGCACGGGTGGGACTTCGCAGACGACGTCTGGAACTACTATTCTGGGCCCACCAGGCCGCTGAACTAGCGAACATTCGTGGGGGCAGTCCCGTAGAGGCTGCCCCCATTGGGATTGAAACTTCGTAGGACTACTTATCCCCATGTGGTGGTAACGATGGAATTTCTGACATACCCCGGCCCCGACGTACTCCTTACGCGTCTCGCTCGGTTCCAGGAGGAAGGTCCTGAATTCGACATCGGACGTGCCAGTGATGGGCCGTCTCCAAATCACATTGGAGAACCCCCTCGCGAGGAGCTTCTCAGTCGACTGGCGGGGCAGGTCGGCATGCAGAGCCATGACCTCTTCCTCATTGCGGGCCTGGCCCTTCCGGACGATGCGTTGCACTTTGACGAGGCAGCCAGTCGTGCGCTCCCTGCGCTGGTGCAGCGCGCACTCACCTTGCCCGCGTCCAGCCGTCGGCGACTGCGTGAATTCGCCCGATCTCTGGCCGAGGGGCCGAATACTTTCCCTCCTAGGAAGACGCTCCCATTTGAGCAGTACCCTCCAGGTTTCGGGTCGCTTTTTGTGCGGATGCTTGCCCTCCGCAATCTGGGATGGTCTTCGGCGGCCAAGGTGATGTATCTGATGTCTGATGTCTACCTATCGGCTGCAACTATTGGGGCGATAGGGCGTGGCGTCAAGGAGCTTGACCCTGAGGTTCTCGGCGGGTTTGCGGCCGTTCTTGGTGTTCCAGTCGCTGTTCTGGCTTCTTTGGTGGGCATGCCACAAATTTCGGCCAGTCCCAGGCGTCCCGAGGAAGTTGTCGACACTGCCGCACTGATTTGGGATGTGCGGCACCTGACTGCGGAGCAGGTGCGGCAAGTCTCACATCTGGCAGATTGACCCGGATGGTCATTATGGCCATTTTGACAATAGTCCCGACTGTGCCAGATCAAGAATTGACAAAAAACAAGAGCTACTCCATTGGATTAATGCGATAGTAGTTCCGTGGTTCAGGTGCCGACATGGATTTGAAGGTGGCGAGCGGTCACCGGGCGCTCGGGCCTGACCAAGTGCTGCTACCCGTACACCGAGCGGTAGTAGGCCGCGGCTCCCGGGTGCAGGGGGACGGCGCCGGTGGAGACGGCGAAGCGGGGTTCGAGTCGGGCGCCGGCCGTCACCGAGCGCAGCAGGGAGGCCCATTGGTCGAAGAGGATGCCGAGCAGCTGCCGGACGGCGTCCTCGGGGACGCCCGGGCGGGCGGTGAGGTAGTTGCCGACGCCGAGGGTGGGGACGGGGTCGGCCAGGCCGTAGGCGCCGGGGGGCAGGGTGACGGCCGTGTACACCGGGCCGTAGTGCTCGCGCAGTTGAGCGGCGACGGTGTCCAAGGGCACGAAGCGCAGCGGCAGTTCGTGGGCGAGCGCGGCGACCGCGGGGGTCGGTACGCCGCCGGACCAGAACACCGCGTCCAGCGCGCCGTCGCGCAGTGCGGCCAGCGACTCGGCCAGCCCGAGGGACTGCTGTCGTACGCCGACCCCCGCCCGGCGCAGCAGCCGCCCGGCCGTCACCTGGTTGCCGGAGCCCACCGCGCCGGTCGCCACCCGGCGGCCCGCCAGGTCGGCCAGGTCGCGGACCGGCCCGTCGGCGGGGGCCAGCAGGTGCAGGTAGTTGACGTACACCCGGGCCAGCGCCGTCAGGCCGAGCGGACGGTCGAAGGAGCCGCGACCCAGGACGGCGTCCTCGGCGACGTCGGCGGTGGTCAGCGCCAGGTCCACCGAGCCGTCGGCGAGCTGCTGGAGGTTGTCGACGCTCGCCGCGCTGCTCACCGGGGTGAGGGTGAGGTGCCCGCTCGCGTTCACGGCCTCGGTGAAGGAGCGCCCGAAGGCGTTGTACGGTCCGCCCTCGGGCCCGGTGGCCAGCCGCAGCGAGCGCGCCGGAGCCTCCTCGGCGGAGCAGCCGGTGGCGCAGCCCGCGGGGAGGGCCGCCGCGAGGGCCGCGCCCAGGAGGGTGCGGCGGCGCGGGGCGGTGGCGGCCAAGGCGGTCATGGCCGGAAGGGTAGTCCGATCCGCACCCGGGCGTGGTGGTGCGACCGGTCGGCTGGGCAGGTCGTGTCAGCGGGCCCGTACCCTGGAGCATGGTGATGATCAATGACAGGCTGCGTGAGTTGGCCGACATGCTTGCCGAGCACGTTCCCGCTCCCGTGGTGGAGGACCTGCTCACCTACGTTCGGGTGGACGAGGCCGAGATCGGGCTGCAGAGCCTCTGTGACGTGCTTTCCGATGAGGAGGAGCCGCTCACCCCGGCGGAGATCGAGCTGATCCACGAGCTCGGTGAGGCCCTCGGGCTGTCGGCGAACCGGATCGAGCAGGTCGATGAACTGCGGATCGAGGGGTAGGGCCTCAGCCGTCGGCCGCCGACCGCGGTCGTGGAGCGCCGGAGAGGGCGGTGAACGCGGACACCGCCGGGTCCCGGACTGCAGGACCCGGCGGTGCCGGGGGTGTTGCGGGGTGCGGGCCGTGCGTCAGGCGCGGCGGCCGCGCTTGCGGCGGGCGAGGAAGACCGCGCCGCCGCCGACCGCCAGCAGGGCGACGGCCGAGGCCGCGATCGGCCCGGTGTTGGAGTCGGCGCCGGTCTCGGCCAGCGGCGGGCCGGAGGCGGTGCTGGTGGCCCCGGCGACGGCGGTGGAGCCGTCGGTCGAGGTCGCCGAGCCGGCCGGGGTGGTGGCGGACGAGCCGCCGGTGGGCTGGCCGCTCGGGGTGTCGCCGCCGACCGGGGCGCCGGTGGTCGGGTCCAGGATCAGGGTGGCCGACTGCGGGTTCTTGAAGTCGAACATGCCCTCGATGGAGCCGGCGTGCTCGTCGAAGGAGGAGTCGCCGATCCGGCCGGTCTTCCAGTTGTCCTCGACGAAGCGCAGGAGGGAGGTCTGGTCGGTCTGGGTGTGGTCGACGAAGTTCGCCTTGGCGTACGGCGAGACGACCAGCAGCGGCAGGCGCGGGCCGAAGCCGCAGCGGTCGGCGTAGCCGCCCCAGCCGGCGTCCTTGCCGCACTGGCCGGCACCGCTCAGGCTGTCGTTGGCGGCGTCGCGCGAACCGTTGACCGGCTCGGCGAACTTGTGGTCGTACCAGCCGTCCGAGTCGTCGTAGGCGATGACGACGGCGGTGGAGGCCCAGTCCTTGGACTTCTGCAGCTTGTTGACGGTGTCGACGACGAAGTGCTGCTCGTCCAGCGGGTCGGAGTAGCCGGCGTGGCCGTCCTGGTAGTTGGCGGCCTTGAGGTAGCTGACGGCCGGCAGGTTGCCGCCCTGGAGCGCGGCGTCGAAGTCGGTCAGGTCGTACTGGTGGTTGGCCTGGCCGGCGTGGCCGATCTCCGCGACGTCCTTGGGAGCCAGGTGCTTCGGGTTCGCCGTGGACTTGTAGTACTGGAAGGGCTCGTGGTGCGGGTTGTAGTCGGTCTGCGAGGCGCCCACGATGTTGTTGTGCGCGGAGTCGCAGGCGGCCTTGCCGTCCTTGGTGCCGGTCGGCTTGAAGCCGCCCTGGAACCAGCCCCAGCTGACGCCCTTGTCGTTGAGCAGGTCGCCGATGTTCTTGCCGGTCATCACCAGCTGGTTGTGCTTGGGGTTGGAGCACTCGTCGAGGCCCGGGTCGGGGTCGTTGATGACGGTGCCGATGCCCTTGGCGTCCGGGGAGGCCACCACGTAGGCGTCGGTGGTCTGCTGGCCGGTCTTCGGGTCGACCGGGTAGCCGCCGTGGGTGTTGCCGGAGACCAGGTTGATCGCACCGGGGGTGGAGGGCCCGTAGTTGGTACCGAAGGAGTTGTCGCTCATCGCGAAGTGCTGGGCGTAGTTCCAGTAGCCCGTGACGGTGTTGCCGTCGTAGTAGTCCATCACCAGGCCGGGCGCGGTGTACATCGGGGCCTTGCAGCTCTCGATGTCGGTGTGCTCGACGAACTTGTCCATCTTGCCGCCGTCGAAGGCGAGCTGCTCGTCCTTGTAGGTGTGGTCCTGGTCGCAGGTGACCGCCTGGGACGGGGTCAGCCGCACCGGGTTGTTCCGGTTCGGGTTCTTGTGCAGCAGGTCGTCGCTCAGGCCGTCCACCTTGGGGGTGTCGGGCTTGGCGGTGAACTTCACCTTGTCCTCGGCGGTGTTGGCCGCGTTCGGGTAGGTGCCGAAGTAGTGGTCGAAGGAGACGTTCTCCTGGAATATCACCACCAGGTGCTTGATCGGGGTGGCGGTCTGCGGGCCGTCGGCGGCGAAGGCCGCGGGCGCACCGCCGAAGGCGGCCAGCGAGACCGCGCCGATCAGGCCGGCGCCGTGGCGGAGCCACCTCTTGCGGGAGGGAACTGCGTGCATGGTCGGATCCTCGACGTCATCGTCATGTGTGTCAGAAGTTGGGGCCGTGACGCGCGTAGCACGAGCGGGCGCGGCGGCTAGACGCTAGAGCGTAGCGGTGAACACGGTTGACGGGTCCATGTGAACACGCGGTAAATCGCCGAGGTATGGAACTCTTCGCCAGGGCTGCCAGCGGGAAGACAAGTCCGTTGAATGCCCCCCGAATCCGACGAATACGGGACGTCTTTCGATGGTTTCCGGCCAGAAATGTCGCTTCCATCCCGGCCGGGCCGCCGACCGGCCCCGGCGCGAAACCGTGGCCGATCTCACGGAACGTCCCCGGCCCCGTCCCCGCTGCGCGAGCGGGGACGGGGCCGGGGGATGAGGCCGGGGGCGGGAGTGGTCGGGGTGCCCGCCCCCGGCGCCGGTCAGGCGGCGGTGGACTCCGCCTGGACGCCCTGGAGCGCGGACACCAGGGAGTCGACATCCTGCACGGTGTTGTACAGGGCCAGCGAGGCCCGGGCCGCGGTCTGCAATCCGTAGGCGGCGAGGGCGGGTTGGGCGCAGTGGTGACCGGCCCGGATCGCGATGCCCTGCTGGTCGAGCGCCCCGGCGAGGGCGATCGGGTCCGTCCCGGCGAGCAGGAAGGTGAGCACCCCGATCTTGCCCGGGGCCTCGCCGATCAGCCGCAGCCCGGGCACCGTCCGCAGGGCCGCGGTGGCGTACGCGGTGAGGTGTTCCTCGTGCGCGGTGGCGGCCGCGCGGTCCAGCCCGGAGACGTACCGCAGGGCGGCCCGCAGCCCGGCGACCCCGCCGATGTGGCCGGTGCCGGCCTCCAGGCGGTGCGGGACGGGGGCGTAGCTGGTCTCCTCGAAGCTCACCGAGTCGATCATGTTGCCGCCGCCCTGCCACGGCGGCATGGACTCCAGCAGCTCCCGCTTGCCGTAGAGCGCGCCGATCCCGGTCGGGGCGAAGATCTTGTGCCCCGAGAAGGCGTAGAAGTCGGCGTCCAGGGCGGTGACGTCCACCGGGAAGTGGGCCACCGCCTGGGCGCCGTCGACCAGCACCCTGGCGCCGTACCGGTGGGCGAGCGCCGTCATCTCGGCCACCGGCGGCACCGTCCCCAGCACGTTGGAGGCGTGGGTGAGGGCCACCAGCTTGGTCCGGAAGCCGAGCAGGTCCCGGTAGGCGTCCTGGTCCAACTGCCCGTCCGGGAGCAGCGGGATCGGGACGACCCGGGCCCGGCGCTCCTTGGCGATCAGCTGCCAGGGCACCAGGTTGGAGTGGTGCTCGGCGGCGGAGACCAGGATCTCGTCGCCGACGCCGAGGTTGGCCCGGCCCCAGGTCTGGGCCACCAGGTTGACGGCCTCGGTGGTGCCGCGGACGAAGACGATCTCGTCCGGGTCGGGGGCGCCGAGCAGCTTGGCGGCCTCGGCGCGGCCCTCCTCGTAGATCTGGGTGGCCTGTTTGGCGAGGGTGTGCGCTCCGCGGTGGACGTTGGAGGTGCCCGCCGAGTAGTGCTCGCCCACGGCCTCGACCACCTGGCGGGGCTTGAGGGTGGTGGCGCCGTTGTCCAGCCAGACCAGCGGACGGCCGTTGACCTCGCGGTGCAGCTGGGGGAAGTCGCGGCGGACGGCCTCGACGTCGAAGCCGGCCGCGGGTGCGGCGGCCGGTGGCGTCCGGTCGGCCCGGGTGGGCAGCCAGTACCGGGGGCCGCCGGCGGCGTGGGCGAGGGCCTCGGGGAGCGGGAACGGGGGCGCGGCGGTCGGGGCGGCGGGGGAGGCGGTGAGACCGCCGGGCGCTGTCGGTGCTCCCGTGGCACCCGGGGCGCTGGTAGCTCCGGTCACTCCCGTTGCTCCGGGGGCGCCTGGTGCGCCCGGTGCGCCCGGTGCGCCCGACGCGCCCGGTGCCCCGTTGACGCCGGTGCCGCGCCCGAATCCGTCAGGAGTAGTCATGGTAGTTGGACACCTCGACGTTCTGCAGCACGGCGACGGCGTCGTCCACGAGCGCGGCGGTCGAGAAGTAACTGGTCACCAGGTAGGAGGTGATGGCCTGCCGGTCGACGCCCATCGCGCGCACCGCGAGGCCGGGCTCGACCTCGTCCGGGACCTTGGCCGGCCGCAGGCCCACCACGCCCTGGCGCTCCTCGCCGACGCGCATCAGCAGGATGTTGGTGGTGCCGGGCGCCGAGTTCGCCGAGCCCTTGAGGTCCAGCTTGTCGGAGGGCAGCAGCGGCACGCCGCGCCAGGTCAGGAACGGGCTGCCGAACAGCTCGACGATCTGCGGCGGCACGCCGCGCCGGGTGCACTCGCGGCCGAACGCGGCGATCGCCCGCGGGTGGGCCAGGAAGAACGCGGGCTGCTTCCAGACCCGGGCGAGCAGTTCGTCCAGGTCGTCCGGGGTGGGCGCGCCGCCGCGGGTGCGCACCCGCTGGGTCGGCACCACGTTGTTGAGCAGGCCGTACTCGGGGTGGTTGAGCATCTCCCACTCCTGGCGCTCGCGCAACGCCTCGACGGTCAGCCGGAGTTGGGCCTGGACCTGGTCCATGTCGGAGTTGTAGATGTCGGCGACCCGGGTGTGCACCTTGAGCACGGTCTGGGCGATGCTCAGCTCGTACTCGCGCGGGGCCTCGTCGTAGTCGACGAAGGTCTCCGGGAGGTACGGCTCGCCGGAGTGGCCGGAGCTGAGGGCGATCGGGTGCTCGGCGTCGGCCGGGGCCTGGGCGGTCGCGAACTCGTCCAGCTGGGCGCGCAACGAGGGCTCCCGGTCGGCGAGTTCGGTGAGCAGCCGGCGGTCCAGGGTGAGCACGGTACAGGTGCTGACGGCCTTCACCCGGTACGGCATGGCGGAGCCGGCGGCCCAGGCGGAGGCGTCGAAGAAGTCGCCGTCGCCGAGCACGGCCAGCAGGGCGTCCTGGCCGTAGGCGCCGTCGGCGCGCTTCTCGGCCCGGCCGGAGGCGAGTATGTGCAGCTGCTCCGCCGGACCGTCGGCGTCGACGATCAGCTCGCCGGGCGCGACCTCGCGCTCGGTGAACCCGGCCGCGAGCGCGGTGAGCACCGGGCTGTCGACCTGGCTGAGGAAGGCCAGTTCGCGCAGGTCCTCGGCGATGACCCGGGTCGCGCCGGAGCCGTCGACGTAGGTGCTGACCAGGCCGTCGCCGAGGATGAAGCCCCGGCGGCGGTTGACCCGGAAGACGCCCGCCTCCAGGTCCACCCAGGGCAGTACCCGCAGCAGGTAGCGCGGGGTGATCCCGAGCATCTGCGGGACGGTCTTGGTGGTGGTGGCGAGGTTGCGGGCGGCGGAGGTACTGAGGCTCTGCTGGCTGGGCTGGTTCTGCGGAACGGCCTGGGTGGTCACGGCTGGTCCCCTCTGCGGCAGGTGTGGGAGACGGGATCCGACGGGGTGTCGGACCGCCTCGCCGATTCTTGCCGCTGGGACCGATTGACGTGGGCACGTTTGAATGCGCCGGATAGCGGACAAGCCGCTGCGCGAATGGGCGAATAAAGGCCGCCAAACTCACTCGATCGGGTGAGTTTGCTATAACGGATGCCGATGCTTCCCCAAGTACGGCTTGGAAGCACGGGGGGCGGGTTGGGGCGCACGGCGGGGGCACCCCGGCAGGACCGGCCGGGGGCAGCGCCGTGCGCCGTGCGGAGGCAACGCCTGCCGCCGCCGTGCGGGGCCTCGGCTCAGGCGTAGACCGCGATCCGGGGCTCGACCGTCCCGCGGGCCGACCCGTGCAGAACGGTGAGCCGGTAGCTCTCGGTGAGGGTATGGCCGGAGTGCAGGACGATCTTCGCCGGGATCAGCGCGGTGTACAGCGTGCCGGTCTGGCTGGCCAGCGGCACGGTGTGCCAGCGGCCGTCCGTCCCCCGCAGCTCCAGTCGGACGTCGGAGGTGCTGAGGAACGGGCCCCGCTGGGGCGACTCGACCAGGATCTGCGGGGCGACGGTCTGATCCGTCGGGGTGTCGTTGCGGTAACTGAAGGTGATCCGGTGCGGTGCCCGGTCGGTCGGCAGCGCGGAGTCGGGCAGCCCCACGAAGCGCACCGGCGCGGCGGCGGCCGGACCGGACCCGGCGGCAGCGGTGGCGCCGGCCGTGGCGGCCGCAGCGGCCGGGGGCGCGGTGGCCGCCCGCGCGGGCGCCGTGAGCGCCGCGGCGGGCAGGACCGCGAGGGCGGCGGCGGTCAGCACCAGAGCCCGACGGGGGATCGTCCTGGTCGGCATGGCGCCTCCTTCGGTCGAGGGGCGGCTGGGGGCCGGTCGCCCGGCGGACGGTGTCCGCGGGGCCACGGACGGTCGCCGGCCGGGCGGTTCGTACTCCACCACCTTGCACGTGCCCGGCGGATGGCGCATCCGCCGGGCACGGGTCGGCTCCCGCGGGTCAGCCCAGCGGGCGGCAGAGCAGCGCGTCCGGGGCTCCGTACTGGAGCCACCGCCAGGTGTCGGCGACCCCGGCGACGTACTCGCCGTCGGCGCACTGGCCCTTGTAGGAGCCGGGCGCCCAGTCACTGGCGACCGAGCCGCCGTTCGCGGGCCGGTTGTCGCCGTGGTCGAACCAGACCGTGCGGCCGGTGGCGGGCAGCGCGGCGGCGGCCGGGGCGCAGAGCAGTGCGGACATCGCGTTGTCGTGGACGCCGTAGCCCACGGCGAAGGTGTCGTCCGGGCACTGGAGCTTGTCGTAGCCGGCGGCCCAGTCGCCGCCGGTGACGTAGCGCTGGTCGGTGACGGTCACCCAGTCGCCGGCGCCGAGGGCGGGTTGCCCGGTGTCGGTGCACAGGCCCCGGCTGCTGCCGCGGCCGAGGCCGGCCAGGCGCTGGCCGTCCGGGCAGTCGCCCTTGCGGTTGCCGGGGCTCCAGTCGGGCAGGCCCAGCATCCGGGCGGAGGCGTTCTGGTCGCTGTGGTCGAGGTCGAGCATGTTCCAGCGGGCGAGCGGTGCGACCTGTCCGGCGTACGACGGGGCGTTCACCAGCTTGGTCCAGTCGGCGGCGCGCCAGTCGCCGGGGTCGTTCAGGCCGAGCTGCCGGCCGGCGGTGTCGTAGGAGAGCAGCGCCCAGTTGTCGTTCGGGACGCCGTCGTGCTGCCAGCCGACCAGCGGCCAGACGGCGAAGTCGGTGTCGTTCGCGGCCAGGACGTCGGTGAAGCGGTCGAACCAGGCCTGCTCCTTGGCGTCGGTCGAGCCGCGGCCGGCGGCGCCGAACTCGCTGACCCAGACCGGGGCGGTGAAGTGCTGGCCGTCCTGGGTGACGAACAGGGCCTCCTGGTTCACCACTCGGGCGAGCTGCTCGGGGGTGAAGTCCTCGTAGCGCGGGTCGGAGGTCGAGCCCGGACCGCTGCCCGCGCCGGTGTTGGCCGGGCCGGTGTAGGCGTAGAAGTGCGCGGCGTAGACCAGCTTGTCGGACCGGATCAGGGTGTTGGACAGGGTCGCCACCGGGGTGAGCATCGGCCGGCCGTGGGAGAAGCCGGCGGCGGGGATGCCGTACCAGTTGATCCCCTCCATGATGACCAGCAGGTCGGGGTCGGCCCGGAGGATCCGGTTGCCGGCCTCCTCGAAGGCGGCGTACTCGTCGTGGGCGTCGCCCAGGCCCCAGTTGGGGTCGTCCCAGGTGTCGCGGCGCACCTCGTTGCGCAGGTCCGCGCCGACGACCCGCTTGTCGGACTTGTAGCGGTTCGCCATGAACACCCAGTCGTCCTCCCACTGCTGGGTGCTCTGGCCGCTGTTCCAGCGCTCGTTGCCGTCCAGGCCGCAGCAGAAGCGGTAGCCGGTGGTGTGGTTGTTGAGGATGACGGCGAACCCGTCGGCGGTCAGCGCGGCCACGACGGCGTCGTAGACCTGGAGCGGGGTCTTGCCCCTGAGCTGCGGATTGGCGGCGACGGCGGCGTCCGGGACGGTGCCGGCGTCGTGGATCAGCGCGTTGGCGAACGGCAGCCGGACGGCGTTCAGGCCCAGCCCGTGGAGGCCCGTCAGGATCTGGCCGAGCGGCGCCCGGTCCAGGCCGAGCGGGATGTTGTACGAGACCTGGCCGGCCTGGTTGTGGGCCGGGTCGGTGGTCGAGCCACTGCCCTCCCAAGTGCCCTGGGCACCGGCCCAGTTGCCTGCCTTGAGCTTGAACCGGTCGCCGTCGGCGTCGACCACGTACCGCCCCCGGGTGCTCAGCGGGCCGGTCCAGGAGGCGGCGAGCTGGGCGCCGGTCAGGACGGTCAGGACGGGCGCGGCGGTCGGGGTGCTCGGGGCGGCTTGGGCGGGTGAGGGGACGGCGCTCACGAGGGCGGCCAGCAGGGCCGCCACGGCGAGCACGGCTCGGCGGGCCGGGCGGATGGGAATCACGGGATGTCTCCAGGGCGGGGTGGCCGGGGCAGGGCTTGTCGACGGTACGTCAGAACACCTGTTCAGGACGAGACCGTGGACCGGTTGCCCGTGGGGATCGCACGGCCGCTCGCCGGTGGTGAAAGGCAACCGGCGACCGTGCGTGGTCCCCGTGACGGCCAGGCCCGACCGGGCCGTGACGGGAGCGCCGAATGTGCTCCGCCGGGTGGCATCCTGACGGGATGCACCAGCTGACGGGCGCCGAGCACGGCGACGATCCCGTGACCGTGGACCGACCGGCGCCGCGCGGCGCCCCCCGGAGGTGACGTGTCCCGCCGGAACCGGGCCGCACCGCCCGCCCGTACCTGGTGGCAGGTCCTGCGGGCGGTGGCCCACGACGTGTGGGAACAGGGCCGGACCATCGAACTCCTCCAACGGTCGATGGCGTTCGCCGCGCTGTTCTTCGTGACGCTCGTCCCGCTGCTGATCGTCATCGCGGCCGCCTTTCCCTCGCACGGCAGCGGGATCGCCGAGTGGATCACCGACGGCCTGGGCCTCACCGGGAAGGGCATCAGCGCCGTCACCGGGCTCTTCGTCTCCCGCGGCCAGGTGCTCAGCACCACCACCGGTTTCGGCCTGGCCGCGCTGGCCGTCTTCGGGGTCTCCCTGATGGCCGCCGTCCAGGGCGTCTACGAGCGCATCTGGCAGCTCGACCGCGGCCCGTGGCACGCGGTCTGGCGCCAGACCCTCGGCCTGGCCGGGCTGATCGGCTACATCGTGCTGGCGGCATGGAGCGGCACGCCGTGGCGCCACTCGACCCTCCAGCCCACCGCCCGCATCGCCGCGACGACCATCGGCGGCGTCCTGCTGTTCTGGTGGCTCCAGCACCTGCTTCTCGCCGGGCGCGTCCCACGCCGGGACCTGCTTCCGGGCGCGGTCGCGACCGTTGCGGCGCTGGCGGGCCTGCGTCTCTTCTCCCGGCTGGTCTTCTCGCCCCTGCTGGTGTCCAACGCGGTCTCGTACGGGACGGTCGGCACAGTGCTGGTCGTCCAGTCCTGGCTCATCGGCGTCGGCTACACCGTCTACGGCGGCGCGCTGGCCGGGCGCGGCGTGGTCCGGGCCCGCCGTGGGCCGTAGTACCGGTCGGGCCGGGGCCGCATCCGGCCGTCATGTCTCCGGAGGTTGCGCGCGAATGCCGGGCGGTGATCCTCCGGTTCGTTCCCGCACTCCTCGGCACGAGGACACCCCGTGGGGCCGAACGAGAAATGAAGGAATTCCGGGATTCCCGAATCGACGGCCGAAAACGGGGAAGGCGCAGCATCCCCTCCGCGCGGGCGGGGGAGCACATCACAGGGGCGGAAGAACGGAGTTCGTCGTGATCTTCCTCGGAGTCATCCTCCTCGTCATCGGATTCGTCACCGGAATCTCCATCCTGTGGACCGTCGGCATCATCCTGCTCCTCATCGGCCTCGCCCTGATGGTCATGGGCGCGGTCGGCCACGAGGTCGGCGGCCGTCGGCACTACTGGTAGGCGACCGCAGCCTGGAAGCAGCGGGCCGCGGTGACCAGGCCGAGGGCAACCTCAAGCAGGCCGGCGAGAAGATCATGTGTCGAAACACTGACAGCCGGGCCCCACCGACTCGGCCCGCCCGGCCTCGCGGCCTCCCACGGATCCCCGGGCCGCTGAGCCCGCCCAGCCCTGTACGGAGCCGGCGGGCACCCGCGGATCCCCTCCGGGCCCGACTCCCGAACGGAGTCGGGCCGACAGGCGTGAATCGAGGGACGATCATGGTGAAGGTTCTGCTGATACTGCTGTGCCTGGTCCTGCCGGGTCTCGCGGTGCTCATCAAGGACGGCCCGAGCATCAAGGTGCTCTGGGCGTTCCTCCTGCAGCTGTGCGGTCACGTACCCGGCGTCGTCTACGGCATCTACCAGGTCGTCAAGGACTGAACCCGGCGAGACGGCCGGGTTGGGGGTGGGGTGAACAGCGCCCGGGGGCGCTTATGACAACAGCATTGACGTGTAACCACACCGCCGGTTTCATGGCTCGCACCTCCCCCACCCGCACCCCCCACGAGCAAGGCGGTGATCCGTTGGCATCGACGGTGAAGGACGACACGGGCAGCGGCCCGAGAGCGGGCGCGGCCCACGGCGCCATGCACAAGTCCATCGGCCTGCTGGACGGCGCGGTCATCGCCGCCTCCAGCACGGCCGCCACCAGCAGCATCGGCATCGGCCTCGGCCTGATGGCGGGCGTCGTCGGCCTGCACCTGCCGGCGATCATGCTGCTGGCCTTCCTTCCGGTGCTCGCCATCGCGGGCGGCTACGGACGGCTGAACGCGGTCGAACCGGACGCCGGCAGCAGCTACCGCTGGGTCGGCCGCACGCTCAACCCCTGGCTGGGCTTCCTCACGGGCTGGGTCAACACCGTCGGCACGGTGGTCTTCATGGCCTACACCACCACCGTCACCGGCTCGGCGGTCATCCAACTCCTCGACCAGGCGCATCTGCGCAGCATCGCCGGACTGCGCCTGGACGCCGACTCGACCGTCCAGTGCACCCTGCTCGGCCTGACCGTCCTGATCGGCGCCGCCCTGGTCGCCGTCCGCGGCCTCGACCTCGCCGCCCGGCTGCAGAAGGCGCTGCTGGTCTTCGAGTACGCGGTGCTGCTCGGCTTCTGCGGCTACGGGCTGTTCGCCGGCGACCAGCCGTTCTCCCTCCAGTGGTACAACCCCTTCGACCTGCCCTCCTTCGGCGCGCTGGCCCAGGGCATGGTGCTCGCGGTGTTCTGCTACTGGGGGTTCGAGTCCGTGTTCAGCGTCGGCGAGGAGGTCCGTGACCCGCGCGACGCCTCCCGGGGCGGCTTCCTCGCCCTGGTGGTGATGATGCTGCTCTTCCTGCTCGCCGGGACGGCCTTCCAACGAGTGCTCCCGCTCGACGAGTTGGCCGACAACGGCGCCCACGGACTGACCTACTTCGGCACCACGCTGGCCCACCAGCCGCTCGCCGCCCTGCCGTTGATCGCGCTGACCTTCTCCGCCGTGGCCTCCCTGCAGTCCTCGGTGATCCCGACCGCGCGCGGGATGTACGCGATGGGGCGCGACGGCGTCCTCGGCCCGGTGTGGACCAGGCTGCACCCGCGGCACGCCACGCCCGCCGTCGGCACCCTGCTGGTCACCGGGTTCGCCGTCCTGCTCGCCCTCGCCTCGATCGCCATCCCCACCGTCAACGACCTGATATCCGCCGCCGTCAACGCGATCGGCATCATCGTCGCGCTCTACTACGCCCTCACCGCCGTCGCCTCCGCAGTCCGCTTCCGCGGCCTGCTGCGCACCGACCCGCCGCAGGGCCTGCGCGCCGTGGTCGGCCCGCTGCTCGGCGCGGCGGCCCTGCTCGCCGTCGGCGGCTACCTGGCCTGGACCTTCTACGACTCCACCGACCACTTCGAACTCTCCGCCGACAACGGCTGGTTCGAGCTGACCGTGGTGGTACTGATGATCGTCACCGGACTCCCGTCGGCGGCCTGGGCCCGCTGGCGGCGGCGCGCACCCTACTTCCTCGACAGGCCTTGACCCCCCGCCGTACCGCACGAACGGAGCATCATCCATGACCGAGGCCGATCTGGTCTTCACCCACGGCCCCGTCCACACCGGCGACGCCGCCCGTACCCGGGCGAGCAGCCTGGCCGTGACCGGCGAGCGGATCACCGCCGTCGGGCACGACGAGGTCCGCGAACTGATCGGGCCGCGCACCGAGGTCGTGGACCTCACCGGCAAGCTGCTGCTGCCCGGCTTCCAGGACGCCCACGTCCACGCGGTGTACGGCGGGGTCGAGTTGGCCGCCTGCGACCTCACCGGCACGGTCGGCGTGCCGGAGTACCTGGAACGGATCCGCGGCTACGCCGAGGCCAACCCCGAACAGGAGTGGATCACCGGCAGCGGCTGGTCCCTGGAGAGCTTCGAAGGCGGCCTGCCCACCCGGCAGTTGCTCGACTCCGTCGTGCCCGACCGCCCGGTCTGCCTGACCAACCGCGACCACCACGGCGCCTGGGTCAACACCCGGGCGCTGGAACTGGCCGGCCTCACCCGCGACACCCCCGACCCGGCCGACGGCCGGATCGAACGCGAACCCGACGGCACCCCGGCCGGCACCCTCCAGGAGGGTGCCACCCGCCTGGTCGCCCACCTGGTGCCGGCGGCCACCGCCGCCCAGCGGCTGACCGGCCTGCTCCGGGCTCAACGGCTGCTGCACTCGCTCGGCATCACCGGTTGGCAGGACGCCCTGCTCGGCGTCTTCAACGGCCAGCCGGACCCGTCCGACGCCTACCTGGCCGCCGCCCGCTCCGGCGCGCTGACCGCCCGGGTGACCGGCGCGCTCTGGTGGGACCGCGAACGCGGCGCCGAGCAGATCCCCGAACTCGTCCGGCGACGGGCCGAGTTGAGCCACGGCCGGTTCCGGGCCGGGTCGGTGAAGATCATGCAGGACGGCATCGCGGAGAACTTCACCGCCGCGATGACCAGCCCCTACCTGGACGGCTGCGGCTGCGCCACCGCCAACTCGGGCCTCAGCTTCGTCGATCCGGCCGCCCTGTGCGGATACGTCACCGAACTCGACGCGCTCGACTTCCAGGTGCACTTCCACGCCCTCGGCGACCGGGCGGTCCGCGAGGCGCTGGACGCCGTCGAGGCCGCCCGGACCAAGAACGGCCGACGCGCCACCCGGCACCACCTCGCCCACCTCCAGGTGGTCCACCCGGACGACCTGCCCCGCTTCGCCGGGCTCGGCGCCGTCGCCAACATCCAGCCGCTGTGGGCCGCCCACGAACCGCAGATGGACGAACTCACCATCCCCTTCCTCGGCCCCGAACGCGCCGCCTGGCAGTACCCCTTCGGCGGACTCCAGCGCGCGGGCGCCACCCTGGCGGCGGGCAGCGACTGGCCGGTGAGCAGCCCGGACCCACTGGCCGGCCTGCACGTCGCCGTCAACCGGATGGAGCCCGGGGCCACCGACGGCCGGGTCTTCCTGCCCGAGCAGCGCCTCGACCTCTCCTCCGCGCTCGCTGCCTACACCGCCGGATCCGCCCACGTGAACGGCCACGACGACGCGGGGACCCTGGCGGCCGGGCACCTCGCGGACCTGGTCGTGCTCGACCGCGACATCCTCGCCGGCCCCCCGGAGGAGATCGCCGACGCCCGGGTGCTGCGCACCTACGTGGGGGGTGAGCTCGTCCACGCGGCGGAGTGATCGCGGGCGGCCGGGCTCGGGGCGGGGCGGACCCGCCCCGAGCCCGTTGCCACCGTCGGGCCCGCCCCCCCCGGCCCTCCCGCCGCCCGGCGGCCCGGTTCAGCCTTTCTCCGTCGCCGCCGCTGCCGCCCCCGCCAGCCGGGCCGCGGCCGCGTCGAGCAGCAGGTCGAGCGCGTACGGGTAGCCGCTGCGCCGCATGTCGGTGGAGAGCAGGTGGGCGGTGGCGGCGATGTGGGGGTGGGTGGCGGCATCGAGGCGGCCGTAGGAGGCCTGCCAGACCTGGAGGTCGGCCGCCGCCGCCGCGGCCGGGAGGGCGAGCGCGGCGGCGTCCAGGGCGGCGAAGCCGAGGCTCTGGTCGACGAAGGCGTGGTAGATCGCGACGGCCTCCGGGTCGGGGAAGCCGGCCGTGCGCAGGACGCCGAGGATCGCCTCGACGGCGGCCGTCTCGTGGGTGCGGCCGGTGGTGCGGTGGGCGGCGAGCAGGGCGGCCTGGGGGTGGGCGAGGTAGGCGGTGTGGATCCGCAGGCCGATGGCCCGCAGGTCGGCGCGCCAGTCGCCGGTGGGCCGCCAGCCGGCCTGGGCGCGGCCGATGAGCTCGTCGGCGATGGCCAGCAGCAGGTCGTCGGTGCTGTGGAAGTAGCGGTAGACGGCGCTGGGATCGGCGCCGAGCGCGGCGCCGAGCCGTCGCACGGTGAGCGCCTCGGCGCCGTGCTGCTCGATCAGGCGCAGCGCCGTGTCGATGATCAGCTCCCGGGAGAGCACGACGCCCTGCCGGGTGGGCCGCCGCCGACGGCGCTGGGGCTCGGGGACCACGCGTTCGCTCATGCCCCGCAGGTTATGTCGGCGACGTTGACGTAGCACAGGGCTGCGGGCGAACGTTGCTCCCGGGGTTGCTGAGTCGGAATGAATCGTGGGCAGTTCTGTGCAAGCCGTGCCGAATTCCCGGGGCATTCGTAGTGCTGTTCGAGGTTCGGTCACCCTCCGTGGTCGAGCGGCTTTGTCGATATGGTGCTTGTTCTGTGTCGAGCGCGTGCCGGGGTCGGCGTTCCCGCTGGTGGGAACGGTCGAGAAGTGACTGTTCGCCAGGTGAGTCGTGGATGGATACGTCTGACAGGTCATCAAAGTTCCACGATCGGCCACCCGGTTGGGTGAATTCCCTTTAAGCTCACGTTAATCACAGCGGTTTCAGGCCACGCTGTGGGCTCCCTCACGAAGTCGGGCCGTTTGGGCTCTTTGGATGATGAGAGCAGGGATGAACACAACGAACGAACTGAAGGACGGCGCCGCGCGCGGCCCGGACCGGTCGCGGCCGGGCCGGCCCGGCCGCCGCATCGTCGGCCGCATCGCGGCACTCGCCGTCGTCGTCGGCAGCAGCTCACTGGCGGCGGTCCCGGCGGCGGTCTCGCAGACCGGCGACGGGACGGTCACGGTCCGGGTGATCCGGGCCGTGGACGACTCCGGCACGTGGACGCCCGCGCTGGAGCCGAACATGGCGGGCGTCAAGGTGACGCTCACCGACGACGCCGGCGTCTCGATCGACGGCACCACGGCGGCGGACGGCACGGTCACCCTGTCGCCCGCGACCAGCAAGGCCACCGGCGGCAAGTACCGCGTCCAGGTGGTGAATCCGAAGCCGGGCGTGCTCTTCCCGGCCTTCGCCTCCCGGCAGGGGCTGGACGGCGCGCCGAACCAGCTCAGCTCCAACGAGGAGTTCGTCGACCTCAGCGGGGGCAAGAACGTCTCCTACACCACGGGGCTCTGGAACCCGGCGGACTACTGCCAGAAGAACGCTCCGCTGGTGACCGCCTGCCAGACGCCGACCTACCAGGGCAAGTCCCAGCGCACGCTGGTCTCCTACCCGTACAACTCGCGCGGTCAGGAGGGCCCGGGCAAGGACGTCGTCGCGACAAACGTCGCCACCGACGCCGACACCGGCACGATCTTCGGCATCGCCTGGAACAAGGCCGACAAGCGGGTGTTCTCCGCGGCGACGGCCAAGCGCACCACCGACTACGGCCCCGCCGGCTCCGGCGGGATCTACGTCACCGACCTGAGCGACCCCACCAAGCCGGGGAAGACGACCGTCTTCACCACCGTCCCGAACGCGGGTGGCACCGCGCACGGGCCGGGGACGGACGACGCGTTCCTCGACGTGCCCGGAAAGGAGAGCCTGGGCGGCATCAAGATCACCGACGACGGCAAGGACCTGTTCGTCGTCAACCTGAACGACCGCAAGCTCTACCGCTACGACGCCGCCGCGCCGACGGCCTCGGCCCCCAAGGCCGTCTACCCGATCCCTGACCCGGGCTGCCCGTCGGCTGCGGACTGGCGGCCGTACGGTCTCGGTCTGCAGGACGGCACCGGCTTCCTCGGCGGGGTCTGCTCCGGCGAGTCCACCGGCAAGCTCACGGACGTGCGCGCCCTGGTCCTGCCGTTCGACCTCGGTACCGGGGCGTTCGGCAAGGCGGTGCTGGACCAGCCGCTGGACTACCCGCGCCAGTCCACCGTCGGCTCGGGCCCGTGCGACGGCGCGGGCTGGTTCGCGTGGACCAGCACCTTCCCGGCCTCGCAGAACGGCAAGGTCTGCGGCAACTCCACCATCGCGTTCCCCGAGCCCGAGCTCGGCGAGATCCTGTTCGAGACCGACGGCTCGATGCTGCTGGCCTTCAAGGACCGCTTCGCCGACCGCGGACCGGGCGCCCCGGCGCCCAACTCGGCGACCGTCATGTCCGGCGGCGACCTCAACAAGGCCTGCCCGTCGAACGGCACGTACGTGATGGACGTCAACCTCGGCTGCGGCAAGACCGTCCGCGGCGCCCGGTTCTTCTCCACCGGCTGGGACGAGGTGGGCCACCACAACACGGTGTTCGCCGGCATCGCGCTCTCCAAGGTCGAGAGCACCGTCGCCGGCTCCGCCTTCGACCCGGACCACACCGCGGTCGGCTACGGCACCTCCTTCATGGAGCGCGCCGACGGCAGCCACGACCCGAAGTTCGGCCTGCGGCTGACCCCCGCGGGGACCGGCTCGCCGTTCGGCAAGGGCGCGGCCATGGGTGACCTGGAAGTGCTCTGCGACCAGGCACCGCTGCAGATCGGCAACCGGGTCTGGTACGACCCCGAGCGCAAGGGCATCCAGAACCCGGGCCAGACCCCGGTCAAGGGCGCCACCGTCAACCTCTACGACGAGTCGGGCAAGGTCGTCGGCACCACGAAGACGACGGCGCGCGGTGAGTACTACTTCGACAACAGCGACGTCCCCGGAGGCCTCAAGCCGCACACCAAGTACACCATCCGGATCGACAACCCCGCCGATTACGCCAAGGGCGGCCCGCTGTACCACTGGGTGCCCACCGACCACGACGTCGGCGACAACCACTTCATCGACTCGAAGGGCATCGTCCCCGCCGGCGCCAAGTTCCCCGAACGGGCGCTGACCACCGGCGGACCGGGCGAGAACGACCACACCTTCGACTTCGGCTACCGCCAGCAGGAAGGCGCGCTGAAGCTGGTCAAGAACGACCAGGACGGCAAACCGCTGGCCGGTGCCAAGTTCCAGCTCTGGCACGAGACCAACGGCACCGACGGGCTGCAGCCCACCGGGACCAAGCCGGACACGCCCGTCGGTGACCCCTGCACCACCGGCAAGGACGGCATCTGCCAGGGCACCGGCGTGCCCGGGACGTACTACTGGCAGGAGTTGAGCCCGCCCGACGGCTACTCGGCGCCCGACAACACGGTCTTCGGACCGCTGGTGCTCACCGCCGACAACCTGGAGGACGGGGTCAGCGTCACCGCCGTCAACAAGCTGATCCCCACCCCGACGCCCACCGCGTCGTCGACGCCGACCCCGACGCCGACGACCCCGCCGAGCACGCCGGCCCCACCGGCGCCCGCTCCCGGCGGCGAACTCCCGCACACCGGTGCCAGCAGCGGGCTGCCGCTGATCGCGACCGGCGCCGCGGTGCTGGTCGCCCTCGGTGCGGGACTGTTCCTGGTGGTGCGCCGACGCCGGGGCCAGCACCGATAGCCGTCCCGTCGGTCATCCCGTCCTGACGGGGTGACGCCCCGACCGGGCGGGTTCGCGGACCGTGAGGACCGCGAGCCCGCCCGGTTCCCGTGCCCGACCCCTGCGCGCGACCTGAACGACCCGCCCTACCCGAACGACCTGCCCGACCTGCCCCCCACGTGAACGACGGATCGGAGAAGACCCCCGCATGGCCCGGAAGACGAAGGCCGCCGCCCCACCGCCCCGGCGCCGCCGGCCCCGCTGGCTGACGGCGCTGGTCGCGACCGCCGTGTGCGCCGCCGTCGCGGGCGGTGTCGTCGCGTACGAGACCGTCTCCGACCAGCCCTCGGAGCGGCCGGTCACCGGCGACGAGGCCGCCCGGCTGGCGCTGTCCCGGCTGAACCTCTACCAGGCCAGCCCGGTGGGGGTGGTGCTCACCGCGGACGAGGGCGGGGGAGTGCGGATCCGGGTCGAGGGGGTGGTGGACTACCGCACCCACCGGGGCGTCGGCCGCTACCGGTCCACCGGCGCGAGCGGGCCGCTCGACCACGGGCTGGTGATCTGGGACACCGGCGGCCTCGGCCTCGCCCCCGAACCGGAGGGCGACCAGAGCCCGCCCTGGCAGCAGGCCGAGCACGTCCCCCGCTCCGGCTGGTCGCCGCGCTCCTACACCGCCGACCCGCTGGACGCCGGGCTCCAACTGCTCACCCAGGTCGGCGCCGACCGCCCCGACAACCCGGTGCTGCTCGCCCAGTCCGGCGCCCGCTGGCTCGGCCAGGACCGGATCGACGGCCGCGGCTACGACCGCTTCTCCGGCCCGCGCGCCCAGGGCGCCGCACCGGACGGCAACCGCTCGCCGCTCACCTACTGGGTCGACGGCGACGGCTCGCTGCGCCGGGTCACCATGCGGATGGCCGGCCTGGGCACGCCGACCACCGTGGACTTCTCCGGCCGCAACGCCGACGCCAAGCTCCCCGAGGCACCCTGGCTGACCGGCTGACCGGCTGACGATCCGTCTGACACCTCATCGATGACGGGCGATGGCCATTCCGGCCGCTCGCCCCGAGAAGATGCAGCCGCCCAGGAAGGTGCCCTCCAGGGCGTTGTACCCGTGCACGCCCCCGCCGCCGAAGCCGGCCACCTCCCCGGCGGCGTACAGGCCGGGGACGGGCGCCCCGTCGGCGCCGACCACCCGGGAGCCCAGATCGGTCTGCAGGCCGCCGAGGGTCTTGCGGGACAGGATGTTGAGGCGCACCCCGATCAGCGGGCCGTGCGCCGGGTCGAGGATCCGGTGCGGCCGGGCGACCCGGGCGATCCGGTCGGTCAGCGACCGGCGGGCGTTGTGGATCGCCATCACCTGCACGTCCTTGCTGAACTCGTTGCCCAACTCCCGGTCCCGGGCGACGATCTGCCGCTCGATCCGGGCGAGGTCCAGCTTCGGGCCACGGGCGATCCCGTTCATGCCCGCGACCAGCTCGGGGAGGGTCCGGGCGACGACGAAGTCCTCGCCGTGCTGCTTGAACCGCTCCACCGGGCCGGGCGCGCCCTTCGCCAGCCGGCTCCTGAGTGCGAACCCGAGGTCGCGGCCGGTCAGATCGGGGTTCTGCTCCGAGCCGGAGAGGGCGAACTCCTTCTCGATGATGGACTGGGTCAGGACGAACCACGAGTAGTCGTGGCCGGTGGCGAGGATCTGCTTCATCGCACCGATCGAATCGGCCCCCGGCACCCCCGACATGCCGGTCAGCCGGCGCCCCTCGGCGTCGAACCACATCGAGGAGGGGCCGGGCAGGATCCGGATGGCGTGGTCCGGCCAGACCGGGTCCCAATTGTGCACGCCCTCGGTGTAGGCCCACATCCGGTCCCGGTTGACCACCCGGCCGCCGGCCCGCTCGGTGATGGCCAGCATCCGGCCGTCGACGTGGGCGGGGACACCGGAGATCAGGTGCTCGGGGGCCGGGCCGACCCGCTCGGTGGGCCAGTTGGCGCGCATCAGCGCGTGGTTGTGCCCGATGCCGCCGGAGGTCACCACGACCGCCGCCGCCCGATCCTCGAACGGGCCGACCACCTCACGCGAGGACGTGATCCCGCGCGCGGAGTCGTCCGGCGCCAGCACCGAGCCCCGGACGCCGACCACCGCACCGTCCTCGGTCAGCAGCTCGTCCACCCGGCGCCGGAAGGCGAACCGCACCAGCCCGGCGCGCTCCGCCCGCAGCACCGGGCGCAGGAAGGCCTCCACCACGCCGGGCCCGGTACCCCAGGTGATGTGGAAGCGCGGCACCGAGTTGCCGTGGCCGGTGGCCGAACCGGCGCCCCGCTCCGCCCAGCCGACCAGCGGCACCACCCGGTGCCCCAGCTCGCGCAGGTAGGCGCGCTTGCCGCCGGCCGCCCACGACAGGTACGCCTCGGCCCAGCGCCGCCCCCAGACGTCCTCGTCGTCCGGCCGGTCGAAGCCCGCCGAACCGAACCAGTCCTGCCGGGCCAGCTCCAGGGAGTCCTTGATCCCGACCCGCCGCTGCTCCGGACTGTCGACGAAGAACAGGCCGCCGAGCGACCAGAACGCCTGCCCGCCGATGTTCCGCCGGTTCTCCTGCTCGACGACCAGCACCCGCCGGCCGGCCTTCGCCAGCTCGTGCGTCGCCACCAGTCCGGCCAGGCCGGCCCCGACCACGATCACCTCAGGCTGGAACGGCATGCAGCTCTCCCTCGGGGAATCCGCCGTCGCCCCGGCGCGACGGCTGCGCGGTCCCATGGTCACGGGCGGGCCGTGGGGGCCGGCACTAGGCTTGTCAGGTGGTGATGAAGAAGACTGTGCCATCGGCACAAGGCGAACCGGTAGCGGGCGCGTCGACGGGAGGCGGGTCCGAGCGCCCGCCGCCCGGCCGCCCCGCTGCCGCGGCGCGGATCCTGGCGGACGAGCCCGCCATGGTCGACGCCTTCATGACCGCCATCGCCCGGGAGATCCCCGCCTACGCGAACCTCGACGCCCGCCAGCTCGAAGAGGTCCGCTCCCTCATCGTCTGGAGCCTCCGCCGAGTGCTCGAACTCTGGGCCGTGGACGGCGCGTTGAGCGCCGAGGACATCCGGATGTTCCGCGGCGTCGGCGCGGTCCGGGCCCGCGACGCCCGCCCGCTGGCGGCCGTGCTGCGCGCCTACCGGGTGGCCGCGCTGGCCTTCTTCGACCGGATCGGCGAACGCTTCGCCGACGCCGTCTCGGTGCGCGACCTCAGCGCGCTGGCCCGAGTCTGGCTGACGGTGCTCGACCAGTCCTCGGAGGCGATCTTCGACGGTTACGAGTCCACCGGGCGCATCCTCAGCGAGGACCGCGAACGCTCGCTGCGCGGTCTCCTCACCGACCTGCTGCTCGGCCGGCAGAGCCACGCGGGCACCCTACGCGCGCGGCTGCGCGAACTCGACGCCGAACTGCCCGCCGCCTTCGAGCTGTTGGTGGTCTCCCCGGCGGCCGGCGCGCCCGCCACGGTCGAGCAGGCCGCCGCGCTGGTGACCGCCGCCCTGGACGCCCGGGCCGCGGGCGAGGCCGCCGACCTCGAACTCACCGCCCTGCACACCGTCATGGACGGTGTCGGCGTCGCCCTGGTCAAGGCGGTCGACCCGGCCGCGCTCGCCCGCCTGGCCGCCGGGCACGCCCTCACCGGCGCCCGGCTCACCGGCGTCACCGCCACCACCGCCCCGCGCGACTACCGCCTGGCCGTCCACGGCGTCCGGCACGCCTCGCCCCTGGTGTGGACCGAACGCCGGGTGCTCGACCGCGGGGACCTGGAGGTGGTCGCCCTGGTGACCGGACACCCGGACGCCGCCCCCGCCCGGGTCGCCGAGGCCGTGCTCGGCCACCTCGCCCAGGACGACGACACCCGGCGGACCCTCGACGCGGTGATCTACGCCGACGGCGCCGCCGGCGCGGCGGCCCGCCTGCACCTCCACCCCCAGACCGTCCGCTACCGCCTCCGCCGCCTCGCCGCCCTCACCGGCCGAGACCCGCGTACCCCGTGGAACCGCTTCGTCTTCCAGACCGCCCTGCTCGCGGGGGCCCAGCACGTCGGGCCGAGCCGCCACCCCGGCCGTCACCCGCCGGGGTAGCGGTCCCACCAGTGCGGATCGCGGGCCGGGACGTGCTGGCCGCCGCCGGGGGAGTCGGTGTACTGCTGGAGCAGGTCGCGGGCCAAGGTGTCGAGCACCCAGGCGAGTTCGAGGCGACTCAGCAGCTCGACCGGCAGTGCGTCGACGCCGTGCGCGGCGCCGAGCAGTGCCCCGGCGGTGGAGGCCACCGAGTTGCCGTCCGGCGCGCCGGCCGCGAACCGCAGGGCCGCGTCCACGGTGTCGCGGCCGGGGAAGCGGGAGACCACGAGGAGGGCGCCGAGCAGGGCCGAGGAAGCGGTCCCGTCCGGAGCGATCCAGGCGAGCTGCCCGTGGTCCGGGGCGGCGCCGACGGTCTTCAGCAGGCCGAGGACCGGGTCCGGGCCCGCCGAGTGCGGCATGGGCAGGGAACGGATCAGCACATCGATCGGGTGGTCCTCGCCCGGGCCGGAGGCCGTCCACGCCCGGAAGGGATCGTCCGTGGCGAGGCAGTGGGACACGAGTCCGGCCCCGCCGAGCGCTGTGTCCTGCGCCTCCGGGGCGCCGTGGGTGAGCGCAGCCGTCTCCCGGATCACCGTGCCGCAGGTGGCCGGACCGGAGAGGAGGTGCAGCAGCCCGAAGGCCAGGCCCCGGGTCAGTGCGTGCGCCCCGCGACTACCGTTGACCGGCTTCGTCGGGGTGCCCTGCCGCAGTCCGGTGAGCGCCGCGACGGTGGCCGGTGCCGAGCCCCGGCGCTCGCGCAGCGCGGGCACCCGCGCGAGCCAGCCGTGGGGCCAGTCGCTGTCGCTGCCGTGCGTCCAGCGCTCCGAGATCCGTTCCGGCTCGATGCCCTGGAGGTAGGCCCAGCGGCAGTACGCGTGCCAGATCACGGTCGGCGCGTGGCAGATGCCCTTGTGGTCCAGCCGCACCGAGGCCCGGATCGCGCCTTCGATGGTGAACGCCGCCAGCTGGGTGCTGACACCGACCCGCAGCGGCCCCTCGGCCGGCCACCGGCCCCGGACCGCCCCCGCCGCGTCCCCCAACGCCGCCCCGAGCACCAGCCCCCGCACCCGCGCCTCGCTCACCGCCCCGTCCTGCACCGGCCCCCGCCCTTCCCCTCGTGCCACCGGCCCCGTCCTGCCCTCACATCCCATCACAGCCACGGAGCACGTCGACGTGGCGGTGCTCGGCGTCCGGAACAACAAGGGCACCTGCGCACGGAGTTGCGGTGAAGGCGGGAGAATCGTGCCATGCGCATTCTGATCGTCACCGCCGGTTCACGAGGAGACGTCGCGCCCTACACCGGGCTGGGGCGGCGACTGCTGGACGCGGGCCACCAGGTCGCCGTGGCCGCCCATCCGCCCTTCGCCGCACTCGTCGGCGGCTGCGGTCTGGAGCACCGGCCCGTGCCGGGGGACCCGCGGGGGCTGGTCCGCGAGCTCTCCCGGGCGGCGTCGCGCGAGGAGGCCCAGGCGGCGCTGCGGGCCTACACGGACGGACTGGCCGACGGGGTCGAGGAGGCGGCGGCGGGCGGAGCCGACCTGCTGCTCACCGCCTTCGGCCCGGCGCCGCTCAGTCGGACGGCCGGTGAGGCGCTCGGCGTCCCCGTCATCGGCACCTACCTCGCACCGTCCTTCACCACCCGGGAATTCCCGCTGCCCAACGCGCGGAACGCCGGTGACCTGGGACCGGAGGGCAACCTCGCGGCGGGCCGGGACGTACTGGGGCGCGCGGACCGGCTCTTCGTCGGCGCCGTGACCCGGCTGCGCACCCGCCTCGGGCTGCCCGCCGACCCGCCCACGACAGTGGCGGACATCCGGCCGGTCATCCATGGTTTCAGCCCCTCGGTGGTGCCGCGCCCCGCCGACTGGCCGTCCTGGGTCGAGGTGCCGGGCTACTGGTGGCCCGCGCGGCCGGACGGCTGGCAGCCCCCGGCCGAACTGGTCGACTTCCTCCGGGCCGGCCCGCCCCCGGTGTTCCTCGGGTTCGGCAGCATGGCGGTGGGGGAGGGGGGCCGGCTCAGTGCGCTGGTGGCCGCGGCGGTCGAGCGGGCCGGCGTACGCGCGGTGCTGCAGGCGGGCTGGGCCGATCTGAGCGGGTACGGGGACGACGTCCTGACCGTCGGCGACGTCCCCCACGACTGGCTCTTCCCCCGCACCACCGCCGTCGTCCACCATGCCGGAGCGGGCACCACGGCAGCCGGACTGCGGGCCGGGGTGCCCGCCGTCGCCGTACCCGTCATGGCCGACCAGCCGTTCTGGGCGGCCCGGCTGCACGAGCTGGGAGTCGCCCCCCGGCCCGTGCCGTTCCAGGACCTCACCGCCGAAGCCCTCGGCGACGCGATCACCGCCTGCCTGACCGAACCGTCCCACCGCCGCCGCGCCACCGAACTCGCCCGCGGGATCGCCGCGGAGGACGGCGCGGCTGCGGTCCTCGCGCACATCCGCTCGACGGTCGCCGGGTGACCCCGGACGGATTCAGCCGGCCAGGGCGCCTGCTGCCACCGTGCCGAGCACCTCGCGAGAGGTAGGGCCCGAACTCGAAGTCATCGTCGAACCAACACCCTCGGTGAAGGATCACCCGGACAGTCGGAGCGACAACCGGACCGGTTACCGGAGGAGTTGCGTCCGCATGGCGCCGCGGTTCACCTGGTGATGTCGCCGTCCGGTACGTCCCGGACGGTGACCTTCGCGCGCTGCTGCCCCAGGAGCTTGGCCACCACGTCACCGATCCCCTTCGCGTCGCCCGTCGGTTCGGGCGGCGACCCCTCGGTGTACTGCTCGACGGCCTTCTCGAAGTACGAGGGGTTCCAGGCCCCGACGGCCCCGCTGACATCGACGGCCTGCACCGGCCGGTGGCCGACGGCGCGCTTGACGGCGGGGAGGATCTCGTCCGAGCGGAGCTTCCCCGGGACCTGGAACAGGCTCGCATGGCCGCCGACCTTGCCGCCGTCCCGCAGATAGACGGTGACGACCAGGCAGCTGGTCACCGACGGGTAGGTGATGACCCCCTTCGGACCCACCTGGCCGACCTCGCCCTCGGTGACCACGACGCGGCTCGCGGCCACCGCCTGCTGCACCAGGCCCCGCGGACCGGTCTGCCCGGTCTGCCCGGTCTGCCCGGCCATGGCCACCGGGCCGGACCCGCGCTCCGCGGCCGCCGCCCGGTCGCCCCCGCCGACCGCACAGGCCGCCAGCACCAGCGCCGCCCCGACGACGAGACCGGCCCTCCTCATGCCCTGCTCGGACACCACCAACGTCATGACTCCACACTTCAGGAAACCGGTCTGTCTGCACCCGCGCACCCCACGCACACGCGCGGTGACAAGTGACACATGCTCCCGAGCACGAACGATCCCGTCAACTCCGTGCCCTGCGGCCACTCCGGTCACTCCGGCGGTGCGGGGCGCCGCGCCCCGTTCCAGCGTTCCAGGCCCCTGGTGGTTCCACCGGTCGGAGCCTGTTCCGGCGTTCACTCGACGGTGCGGCCGTGGATCCGGAGGCGGTGGTACGGATCGGCCAGGTCGGAGTCGGAGAGGCAGATGCCCGGGTCGTGGCGCAGGTTGCGCTCCTGCCGGCGCAGGCCGAGGAGCTGTACGGGCGCATCGAGCGCGGGGAGGGACTTCAGCTCCCGGACCCCCTACCGGCCGAACCGGACGCGTCCGTCCTGGAAGCCGAGCCACCGGAGCAGCCCGCCCCCACTACCCCGCCCCCACTACCCCGCCCCCACTACCCCGCCCCCACTACCCCGCCGCCGCGCGCCGCAGGCGCTGGGCGCTGGCCCTCGCGGCCGCCGTCGTGGTCATGACCGCGGTCGGCGCGTTCCTGGTCCACGTGGCCGGCTGACCAGAGCTCACCGGCCGGCCCTGCCGGGCGTTCGTCCTCGGCTGCTCCTCGGCTGCTCCTCGGCTGCTCCTCGGCTGCTCCTCGGCCCGGGCGGTCCGAGCGCAGCGGGCGACCACAAGGCTGCGACGGGCCGTCGACGCCCGCAACTCCGTGCCTCCCGGTCCGGTGGAACTCCATCAGGACGGTCGTACAGCGGGTGCGGGCGGGCGCCGCGGCGCGCAGCGTCGGGACCATGGCCACGATCGTCGTCCTCTTCGAGTTGGAGCCCGACCAGGACCGCAGTGCCGAGGGCGCGGGCCCGGTCGTCTTCCTGGTCCATGCCGCCGGGGCCGACCCGGAGGCACCGGAGGACCCCCAGGCGTGGACGCTGTGCGGCCGGGACACCACCCCGATGGAGCACGCCCACTACGCCCCCACCCGCCCGGGTGAGCCGTGGTACCCGCCCGCCTACGCCGACCGCCGCTGCCGGGACTGCGAGGGCGCCCTCCGCCGGGGCTGAGCCGCCATCGAGGTCTCCGGGTCGGCCTCAAGGCGGCCAGTGCCGCGGTCCACCCCTGGCCGGTGCCGATGTCCCGCACCCGGTGGCCGGGCTCCAGGCGGAGGCCGTCCAGCATGTCGGCCACGACGGACGGCGCGGACAGCGACGAGGACGGCAGGCCGGCCTGGCGGAGGGTTTCCATGACGCTGTCTCCGAGGCGGTTGATCGGACGGGGGATTCGAGCAGGTGGGTCAGGTGTTGTCCGGCTGAGTTGGGCAGATGTAGGTTCCGCGACTCGATGCGCACCGATTCGTGCCGAAACGCCCGAATCAACAATCGGTGCGCACTGGTTGTGTCGGCTGGAGGTGCGCAGCAGGGGGCCGGCAGGGCCTGGCCTCTGGTCACGGTGAGTGGTCGGGTTCGACGCAACGGTCACGACGATTCCGCGTCTGGGCCTCGGCGCCCGTCACACTGACGCCGTCGGCTTTCGCCTCAACGTCGGCTGAGCACCGCGACCTCCGGTCCGAACGCAACCACCAGCGCTCCACTCGGCGTACTCGCGAGCGCTGTTACCGGGAGCGGTAGCACATATTCGGCCGCCGCCTCGCGGCCGGTGGCGAGGTCCCAGAGCTGCACCGTCCTGTCCTGGCCGATGGCCGACAGTGGCCGTCCCGAGGCGGTGACGACAGTCAGGGCGCGGCCCGCTCCGGTGTGGCCGGCCGGGGCGCTGCCGACCTGCCTCCCGGTGCCGAGGTCCCACAGACGCACGGTGTTGTCGCGGCTTCTTGTGACCGCGGCGGGCTCCCCGTCCACCACGGTGGTCGCCACTGAGGTCACCCAGTCGGTATGGCCGGTCAGAGGTTCGCCGATCTGCTGCCCGGTGGCGAGGTCCCACACGCGCACCGACTTGTCCCAGCTTCCGGTGACCGCGACGGGCCGCTGCGCCAGAACTGTGGTGGCCACGGCCAGGATCCTGCTGGAGTGACCGGAAAGCGGCTCGCCGATCTGCCGGCCGGTGGCGAGGTCCCACACGCATGCGGTCCGGTCGGAGCCGGCCGTGACGGCGACGGGCCGACCGTCCAGTTCCGCGGCGGCCATGGTCAGCACCCTGCCATGGTGGGTGAGCCAGGGATCACAGACCTGTCGGCCGTCTGCCATTGACCGGACCTGGATGCTGGCGTCCGGATCTGCGGTGACGACGACGAGCCGCCCGTCCACCACCGCGGTGGTCATGGCGGACACCTCGCCCCCGAAGCCGGTGAGGGCCTCGACGGTCTGCCGCCCGTCGGCGAGGTCCCAGACCCGCACGGTGTGGTCGGCGTCTGCCGTCACGGCGACGGGCCGGCCTTCGAGCACCGCTGTGGCCACCGCCAGCACCGGACCGCTGCACCCGGAATCGGGCGGGTCGATCTGATGGGTGCTCGTGAGCTCCCAGGTCCTGACGGTATGGTCCGCACCTGCGGTGACGGCGATCGGGCGTCCGTTCAAAACGGTGGTGGCCACGTCCCACACCTGGCCGGTGTGGCCGGTCAGAGGTTCGCCGATCTGCTGCCCGGTAGCCACGTCCCACACGCGGACCGTCCGGTCGAGGCCTGCGGTGACCGCGAGCGTGTGCCGGTCAGCACGCGTGGTGGCGATCGCCCAGACGCGGTCGGTGTGACCGGTGAGCGGTATGCCCATTGGCAGCCCGGTAGCCGTGGCCCGGACGCGTACCGTCCCGTCGTCCTCGGCGGTGAGGGTGACCGATTGCCCGTCCACCGCCGCAGTCTCCGTGGCAGCGTTCGAATCGGCTCGCCCAGCGCCGCCAAGATGCGATCGGTTGTCCCGACAGCCGGTGATCAACTCCCAGACGCGCGCTTCCGCTTCCCTGCCGACCTCGAAGGTGACAGGTTGCCGGCCCGGAACGACGGTCTCCACCACGCGCATGCCGTCGGCCTCCTGGCGGCTGCTCGCCAGGTCCCAGATCCGCAGCTCGCGGTCGGCTCCGACCGTGAGAGCGACAGGACGCCCGTCCATCACCGCGGCCTCCCGCCCCCGTACGGGCCTGCCGATCCTGCGACCGGTCGTCAACTCCTCAAGGAGCCTCTCCTCCCCGGTGTCGACGGTGACGGCAATGACTCGCCCGTTCACCACTGTCACCGCGAACACGTGAGCCAGGTCCTCGTCGCCCTCCGGCGGCAGGTCGACCGAATCGGTCAGGGAAGAGCCGGCAGGTCGGCCGGTGACCAGGTCCCACAGGCGCGGCACCTGCTCCTCCCCCATGGTGAGGGCGAGGGGGCGACCATGGAGCGATACGGCTCTCACCACGCGCAGGGACTCACCGACCTGACGGCGGGTGACCAGATCCCAAACCCGAAGTGCCCCGTCCGCCTCGGAGGTGAGAACGACACGGCGCCCGTCCAAGATCGCCATGTCCGTCACAGATGCGAACTCGCCGAGCCGGCGGCCGGTGACCAGGTCCCACAAATGCATCGTGCGATCCGCCCCGACAGTGAGGACGACGCGGCGGCCGGCCAGCGTCACACTCTCCACCACCCGGATGAACTCGCCGACCCCACGGCCGGTGCCCAGATCGAAGACGAGCACCGTCCCGTCGGTGTTCAGCGTGAACGCAACCGCTTGTCGGTCCACCATCGCCGTCGCGACGGACAAGACCTCCGCCGTCACTGACGACACCGGGTCGGTGCGGCCGGCCACCGGCTCGTGGAGCTGACGACCCGTCGCCAGGTCCCAGAAGCGCAGTGTCTTGTCCCGGCTACCCGTGACGGCAACCGGCCTGCCGTCGACCATCGCCGTCGCCACCGCCATCACCGGGCCGCCGTGACCGGTGAGGGAACGCACGAGCCGGCGGTCCACCAGAGAGCCGCTTGCCCAGTCCACCTGCCACTGCTCGCCGGGTTCTCCGGGCACGTCGGCGTCGGCGAGCCACGCGGCCAGTACTCGGTCACCCAGCCGGGCCGCATCCAGGGCCAACACCTGCCGACGCTGTGCCGGGTCGAGGTCCCGGTGCACGCCTGCCGAAACCCGGTACACCGACGCCAAGAACCGTGCTCGCGAACCGGGCGCCTGATCCAACAACTCCAGCACTCGTTCGGGTTCCACCGACACCAGACGCCGCGGATCGGAGAGCAACTCATCCACGTCACAGGGCAAGCCCTCGTAAGCCTCGAACATGGCCCGAAGACTAGTCATGCGCCCTGACACTCAGCTCCGGTCACCGGGCCTCACGCCCCCACACCGACCGACCGAGGGTCTCGACACCCTGCAGTCACGGTCCGGAGCCATTGCGCACGGATCAATGGATTTGCGCATTCACTGCGATATGACCCGGCGGTCGCCGATCGCGGCCCGGTTCGCCAGGAACTGCACCCGGGCGGCGTGCACCGACGCGATGCCCTGGGGCAGCGCCGCGAGCACCAGCAGCGGCAGGAGGGCGGGGTGCAGCACGGTCAGCACGCCGGCCGCGCCGAGGAGCGAGGCGAGGGCGGCGAGCAGGTTCTGCGCCTCGCCGACGATGTCCACGCAGACCTCGGCGCCGCGGTCGACGGCTTCCAGTTCGTCGTTGTAGCCGGCGTGGTCGTAGGCGGTCGGCTCGGCCGCCACGGTGGCGCGCAGGACGGCGGCCTCGGCCTCGCGGGAGATGCGCGGTGGCAGGTGGATGGTGACGGTCCGGATGGTGATGCCCAGCAGGGAGCGGGCGCCGGCCGCCGCCGCGATCACCAGGATCGACGGGGCCGCGTGGGCGAGCTTGTCGTCGAGCCGGCCCGGGCCGAACAGCGCGGAGATCGTGCCGGTGGTCGCGAACAGGCCCGCAGCACCGAGCACGGCGGACACGGCCTGGCAGGTCAGCAGCAGCGCGACGGAGGCGCGGTCGATCCGCCAGCCGAGGCGGAAGGCGCGGACGACCAGCGCGGGCAGGCGGCGGGCCATCGCGCTGACGCTGATCGCCTCGATCGTCTCGGTGCGGCGGCCGTCGGCGAGCCACTGCAGTTCCTCGTCGGCGGGTACGTCGGCGCGCGCGGCCGACGCGGTGTCGGTGCTCATGCGCTCGCCTCCGCGTGTGACGTGTGCGATGTGTGTGACGCGCGTGACACCGAGATCCGGGAGACAGGCGGGATGTGGGACGTCGGGGTGGGAGGACAGGCCACGGAACCTCCGGACGCAGAGCGGGTACGGGGCGCGAGGAAGCGCCGGACCTGGCCGCCGGCGAATTGTCACCGGACTGCTACGGCCGTCGGACCGCGGAACCCCGTTCGATCCGGCTGACGTCATCGACCTCAGTGAACGTGCGGGTGCGGGTGCAGTGGGGGAGTGATCGTTGATGGATTTCAAGGCGCGCATGGGGAACATGGGCAACCGTTCGCGGGCTGCGGTCGCCGCGGCGGTCGTCGTCGTGGCGGCGAGCGCCTGGGTGGTTCCCACGGTCACCGAGTCGATCCCCGCCCAGCACCGGAACGCCGCACACGAGCGGGACGCGAGCGCCGGCGACCACGGCGGCCAGGACGATGCGCAGGGCGGCGGCACCCAGCAGGGCCGCATACCGGAGGGCATAGCCCATGCCTCCGAGGCCGGCGGGAACGCCGTCAACATCACCATCGACGACGGCCCCGATCCGGTGTGGACCCCGAAGGTCCTCGACGTGCTCAAGCGGTACGGGGTGAAGGCGACCTTCTGCATGATCGGCCCGCAGGCCAAGGCGCACCCGGACCTGGTCAAGCAGGTCGTCGCGGCCGGCCACCGGCTCTGCGACCACACCGTGGACCACGACACCACCATGGACAAGAAGCCCGTCGCGTACCAGGAGAGGGAGATCCTGGACGCGAAGAAGATGATCGAGCAGGCCGCGGGCACCGGGGCCGAAGTGATGTACTACCGGGCCCCCGGCGGCTCGTTCACCCCTGACAGCCGGCGCATCGCCGCCGCCAACGGCATGCGCCCGCTCGGCTGGAACATCGACTCGAAGGACTTCGACAAGCCCGGCACGGCCGCCATCGTCGACACGGTCAAGAAGGAGATCGGCAACGGCCCGACCATCCTCTTCCACGACGGCGGCGGCGACCGCCAGCAGACCGTCGAGGCCCTCGGCCAGGTGCTCGGCTGGCTGAAGGCCCAGGGCCGCGCCACCGGCTTCCCGGTCCAGACCACTCCGTGACCCGCACCGGGAGGGCTACCGGCTCCCGCCGGACCCCGACCGGAGGTCGCGCTTGAGCAGCTTGCCGCTCTGGTTGCGCGGCAGTTCGGGGACGAAGAGGACCTTCTTCGGCACCTTGAACGGGGCCAGCCGGCTGCGGACGTGGGCGATCAGCTCCGCCTCGGTGGGGGCGGCGGCGTCGGGGCGGAGGACGACGAAGGCGGTGACCGCCTCGATCCACTTCTCGTCGGGAGTGCCGACCACCGCGACCTCCGCCACGGCGGCGTGGCTGTAGACGGCCTCCTCGACCTCCCGGGAGGCCACCAGCACGCCGCCGGTGTTGATGACGTCCTTGATCCGGTCGACCACCGTCAGGTAGCCCTCCTCGTCGGCGACGACCAGGTCCCCGGAGTGGAACCAGCCGTCCTTGAAGGCCTCGGCGGTCTGCTCGGGCGACTCCCAGTAGCCGAGGCACAACTGCGGTGAGCGGTAGACGATCTCACCCGGGGTGCCGGGCGGCGCCTCGGCACCGTCCCGGTCGACGATCCGGGCCTCCACGAACAGCACCGGGCGGCCGCAGGAGGCCGGTCGGTCGAGGTGCTCCTCGGGCCGCAGCACCGTGGAGAGCGGGCCGATCTCGGACTGGCCGAAGCAGTTGTAGAAGCCGACCTGCGGGTAGCGGGCGCGCAGCCGGTCGAGCACCGTCACCGGCATGATCGAGGCGCCGTACTGGGCCTTGCGCAGCGAGGACAGGTCGTGCCGGTCGAGGTCCGGGCGGTTGGCCAGCGGCACCCACACCGTCGGCGCCAGGAACAGCGAGCCGATCCGGTCGCCCTCGATCCGCCGGAGCAGTTCGGGGATGTCGGGCGACTCCAGCAGCAGGACGCGGGCGCCCACGGCGAGGTAGGGGAGCAGGAAGACGTGCAGGGCGGCCGAGTGGTAGAGCGGCATGCAGATCAACGGCCGGTCGTCCGCACGCAGGTCGAGGGCGTGGATGGCGGACAGGTAGGTGTGCACCAGGGCGCGGTGGGTCATCATCGCGCCCTTCGGCCGGGAGGTGGTGCCGGAGGTGTAGAGCAGCTGGGCGAGCTCGGTGTCGGCCACTCCGGTGCCGGGTTCGGGTACGGGGCCGGCCGATGCGGCCGCCAGGAGCCCGGCATCGTCGTCCCGCAGCGGCACCAGGTGTTCGACGGCCAGGCCGTCCCGCACCCGTTCGACCTCCGCGGCCAGCGCCGGGTCGCTGAGCACCGCGCGGCTCCCGGACTGGCCGAGCAGGTAGCGCAACTCCTCGCCGGTGAGGGCGTGGTTGACGGGGACGTGCACCAGTCCGGCCCGGGCGCAGGCGAGGAAGGCGATCGCGTACGCGTCGGAGTTGCGCCCGTACGCGGCGACCCGGTCGCCGGGGCGCAGGCCGAGCCCGAGGAGGTGCCCGGCGGCTCGGCTGACCGCCTCGTCGAGCTCCCGGTAGGTCCAGCCGCGGTCGGCGAAGGTGAGTGCGACGCGGTCGGGGGTCCGGCGGGCGCTCCGGCGCAGCAGCGCGTCGACGGTGCCCGCTCGGGGGTCGTCGGTGGCGGCTCGTGGGGCGTCGATCATGCTCACGGTCTCGCTTTCGGACGGCGCGGTGGCGGGGCGGCCGGGTGGTAGGGCGGTTGGGCTTCGCCCGGGTGGGCAGGAGCAGCCTGCCCGCTCCGGGGCGCCCGCACCAGGGGCCGGGCGCGGGGAGCCCGCCGGGTAGGCGCCCGGAGGACCACCGATTCCGGGGCCCTGGCACCGCGCCGGGCCGAAGCGTGCCGGGAAGACGGTCACCGTTCGTGTACGGCGGCCCGGCCTCGGAGGAGAATCGACGCCATCGGGAGGGAGTCCGACGAGGAGGCCGGCCATGAAGAGCCTTGAACGCCGATACGCGGTGACCCTGCCCGGGCCGATCGGCGGACACGCCCCGCCGACCGTCGTCGTGGTGCACGCCACCGAGGTGCTGGGGCCCGGCGGCGGGCCGGTCTGGACGAACCTCGAAGGCGACCTCCGGGTGGAGATCACCGGGGAGGTGGCCACCGTCCTGGCGGCCCCGGCCGGGACCGGGCCGCACCCCTGCCTGCACGCCGTACCGCTGCCCGACCGCGCCACGCGGAGGACGTGACGGCCGTCGCCACCGGCCGCGGCGCCCGGCCGACGCAGGGTGACGGCGCCGACCCCTGCCGACTCGGCCGGCCCCGGCCGTCGGTCCACGGCGTGCGTGCTCTCGTGCGCCAGTCGGTCCGGTTCCATGCCGATCGCCTCCCGTAGCCGGGCATGCCGAGGGCCGAGGCTGAACCGCTCGTCCCGCCACCGTTCTTGCGGGTACAGCCTCCGCCGGTGCGGCAGCGGCCCGGTGGAGGGCCCCTCGGGGAAGGCTCGACGTCGGCGCCCGGCCGGTTGGGGCGGTCGGGGGGCGGCTCCCGCTGCGGCGGCCGCCGTTCGGGTGGGGCCGGAACTGCTGGTCCGTCAATGATCCTTCATTCCACGTGAGTTGGCGGGAACCGCGCGGAACGGACAGCGCCGTCGAAGCGGCGGCCCGGCCGAGGGGCCGGAGGGCGGCGCACGGACCGGTGCGCACTGGACAGCGGGAACGAACTGTCGGAAGGTGCCACGGCCGCAGTGCCTTTCCCCACCAGACAGGAGCAGGCGCGCCATGGACCGGATCACCCTCCCCGCCTTCCGGATGCCCTTCCCGCCGACCGGCGGCAACCCCCTCCAGGAGGAGGCGGGCTCACGGATGTGGGCCTGGGCCGAGGAGTTCGGCCTCTGTGCCGCGCCCGAGGTGCGCCGCCGGATGCGGCGCACCCAGGCGGAACTGTGGTGCGCCCTCACCGACCCCACCGCCGAGGTGGGGCCGCTCGCGTTGCGCTGCCAGTGGACGTTCTGGGCGTTCGTCGTCGACGACGCCTTCGATGACGACGGCTGCGGCCAGGACCTCGCCCGCAGCCGGGCGGCGATCGACGAACTGACGGGCATCCTGCACGGCGCCCGCCGTCCGACCAGCCCGGCCGCCCTCGCCCTGGCCGACCTGTGGCGACGCACCCTGACCGGCCGGTCGGCCGTCTGGCACCGGACCTTCCGGGAGGACGTCACCGCCTGGCTGTGGACGTACTGGCGCGAGGCCGTGGAACGCGCGGCCGGCCACACGCCGCTCCCCGAGGACTACCTCACCCACCGCCGGAACTCCATCGGCATGGGGATGTTCCTGGACCTCTTCGAAACCCCGCCGGCCATCGACCTGCCCGACCACATGCGCCGCCTGCCCGCACTCGTCGCCCTGCGCAACGCCGTGGTCGACCACATCGCCCTCTACAACGACCTCTGCTCGGCCCGGAAGGAAGGCGCGGCCGGCTACTACCACAACGCCGTCTTCGTCCTTCGCCACCACCACGGCGGAAGCGTCCAGGACGCCGTCGCCCGGGTCGACGCCCTCCGGGCCGCCTGTGTCGAACGCGCCGTCAGCGCCGAACGGCACCTGACCGCCCAACTCGCCGCCGCCGGCGCCACCCAGCCGATCCGGGGGGCCGTGCGGCGCTACGCCGAGCACCACCGCTCGCTGCTGCGCGGCGACTTCGAGTACCACGCCCGCGCGGAGCGCTACCGGCCGGACACCGCGGCGACGCCCGCCGCGAGCGGATCGGGGCGGGGGACCGGGGTGGACGTCTTCACCCCCTGTTAGCGGGTGTCGGCGCGGGTCGCCGCTCGGCGGGGCCGGGTGTCGCGCGGCGGAGCGGAGGGCGGGCCACGGTCCGGTCGGGCGCTCCCGGTGTGCTCGGGGTGGTGGTCGTGTGGACAGTTCGAATACGTGTCCCTATCCTTCTCGCGATCTCTGCGCGTGACCAGCACCGCAGGCAAGTCCGGTGGGGGACCGCAATGACCATCCGAGCCGACCGTACTGCGCCGCGCCCGCGCGCCCTGGCCTACAGCGGGTCGGTGGCCGACCCCCGGGGGCTGGCGGTGGCCGCGCAGGTGTTGATCGGCGTTCAGGCCGCGGCGCAGCCGGCGGTGGCGGTGGCGGGCGGTACGAGGTCGGAGCTGTTCGCGCGGTACGCGCCGATCGCCGGGCCGCTGCTCATCGCGACCGTCGTGGTGTTCCTGTGCTGGTTCCGCCGGTGCCGGCTGAACGCGGAGTACTTCGCGCCGGGGGCGCACAAGTACTCGGCGGGGGCTGCGGTCTGGGCGTGGTTCGTTCCGGGGCCGATGTGGTGGATCCCGCGTCGGGTCGCGCTGGACGTCTGGCGTGCGAACGCGCCGGCCGACGGGGCGTGGCTGGTCGACGCCTGGTGGGTGGCGTGGCTCGGCAAGACTGTCGGCGCGGCGATCCTCATCGGGCTGGGGGTGGGCCGCCCGTACGCGTACTCGCCGGTCGACGCGACGGTCGGGGTGGTGGCCGCCGTGCTGGCGATCCTGGTGATCCGGCGGATCACGGCCCGCCAGCACGCCGCGGTGGGTGCCGAGCTGGCCTCCCTGCCGTTCGCCGGGGCTGCGTCGCGCTGAGGGCCCGAGGCGCGGGCCTGGTCAGCCGCCGGCCCGTTGGGCGGCGCGCTGGGTGGCGACCCGGACCCGGGTGGCCCCGCGGGGGTGCAGTGGCGCTGCGGGGTGCGGCGGCCGGTGTCGATGAAGCGGCGGCCGCAGCCCGGGGCGGCGCGGCGGCGCCGTTCCCGCAGGCTGTGACGGGCCTACGGCGGGGTGTTGCCGGGATGGTGCGCGGGAGTGATGCGGCTCATGGTGGGGCGGGGTGGTTCGTGATCGGATGGTCGGGTGGGTGACTTCGGGAAGGTCGGCGCGGTGCTGACGAGGCATGGGGTGGGCGCGGTGGCAGCGGTGGTGCTGCTCGCGGGGTGCGGGAGGCAGTCGGTCGGTGCGGTCGGGGTGCCGTCGGCTTCCGGCAGCGGCGGGCCGTGCGGGGTGGTGTCGGCTGCGCCGACGGGGGCGGTGAAGGTCGGGGCGCGGATCACGGCGGTGGGTCCGGTGTGTGCGGAGTACGAGGTGACCAACGGGGGCGGGGAGGCGGCCGATGTGACGGTGGTGTTCAACCGGACGGGGGCGGCCGGGGGTGCGCTGGACAACGTGACCAGGACGGTGGCGGGGCTCGCGCCGGGGGCGACGGAGAAGGGCCGGGTCGAGCTCGGCGGGAACGCCTCGGGGGTGAAGGTGGTCAAGGTGCGGAGCGTGCCGAGCGCCGAGGCCTCACGGGTGGACGGGCCGTGCCCGGCGTCCGGGGTGCGGGTGAGCGCGGACGACGGCGACGCGGCGATGGGGCTGCGGGTGGTCGGGCTGCACCTGAGCAACTGCGGGACGGCCCCGGTGACCGTCAACGGCTATCCGGACCTGCAGCTGCTCGACCTGGAGCACAAGCCGGTCGACGGGGTGAGGTTCCTGCGCGGCGGCGCCGAGATCGCGAGCGGCACCGGCGCGGACGACCCGCCGCGGCGGCTCGTGCTGAAGCCGGGTGAGGGCGCCCGCTCCACGCTGGTGTGGCGCAACACCACCGAGGCGGGCGCCGGCGACCCGGTGGACGCCCCGTACGTACGGGTCCGGGCGCTGCCGGGCGCGGCGCCCGTGATGGTCGTCCCGGAGCTGGACCTGGGCACCACCGGGCGCCTCGGCGTCGGCGCCTGGGCCGCCGAGGCCGGGCAGTCGCCGGCGACCAGGCCGTCGGCGGGCTGATCAGGCGGTCGGCGACCAGGCCGTCGGCGGGCTGATCAGGCGGTCGGCGTCAGGTCGGTGATCACCTTGCCGGTGGAAGTCCACGGGAAGCCGTCGCCCTTGCGGGTGCCGCCGTAGACGAACAGGACCGCATCGTCGGTGGCCGGGTCCGCGGCGGTGTCCAGGAGGTGCCGTTGCCGGCGGCCCGGTGCCGGGAGGGTGCCAACCCCCGTACCGGACCGCCGTTCCAGCGGTCAGCGGCGCCAGGCCGGGTCGGTGGCGATGGCCTTCAGCCGGTCCACGTCGAGCGCCGGATCGCCCGGGCGGTAGGTGTAGGCGTTCTCGCCGTTGCCCTCCGAGATCTGCACCCGGCTGCCGTCCGGGTAGTGGACGGCGGCCAGCCAGTGCAGGACCGGGTTGGTCGCGCCCTTCCCGTTGCCGAAGCGGTTGGTGACGACCACCGTCCCGTCCGGGCGCTTCTCCCGCACCTCCAGCGGGGTGGTGGGGCTGCGGTCCATGCTCGCCAGTTCCTCGCGGCCGCGCTGGGACGGCGGGTCCGCGGTGACGATCAGCAGGCTGGTGCGGCCCTCGAAGGTGACGCCGAGCGCGGCGTGCCCCGGGTCCTGGCTCCCGACCACGGCCCCGGCGGGCAGCAGCGGGATGAGCGTCGCGAGCAGGTCCGCGTCGGACGGGCCGGTGGCGGACGGCGCGGGTTTCGGGGTGCGGGCCGGCTTCGGGGCGCCGTCGGCCGGGGCGAGGGTGGCGAAGACCTGCTCCCAGGCGGGCGAGGTCACCAGTGCGGTGAGCTGGGCGTCGTCGGTGAGCGGCGGGTTCGGCCGGTTCGCGGTGGCCGGCTGCCCGTTGAACTCGGTGAACGTGACCCGCCGTCCGTCCGGGGCGGCCCAGGTGACCCGCCATTCGCGGCCGTTCTCGGGGTGCTGGCTCCGCAGCTTGTCGATCACCAGTGCGGAACCGTCCGGCCGGACCGTCCGCGCGCAGGAGTCCTGGGGCATCTGGAAGGGGTCCATGCAGACCGCGCCCGCGTCGGGCGCCAGGTTCGTCCGTTCCGCGCCGAACTCGACGGTGCTCGCCCCCGCGCCGTCGTCGAACAGCAGGGTGGTGCCCGTCCGGTGCGGGTCGATCTTCCTGATCGAACCGGCGACGAAGTCCGTCACCGTGCCCTTCGGCAGCAGGCTGGTGTACAGCGCGGTCAGCTCCTGCGCGGACATCGTGGGCCGGGCGGGGGTCGGCGGGCCGACCGGGCCGACCGGGCCGACGGCCCCGAAGGTGCCGCCGCGGACGGCCGCGAAGCCGCCGGCCCCGGCCAGCACCAGCACCGCGAGGCCGCTCGCCAGGACGGCCCGGCGGTTGCGCCGCCGACGGCGGCCGCGCTGCTCGGCCTGGGCGGTCAGGGTGTGCCGCACCGGTTCGGGGGCCAGCTCGGCGGCGCCGCGCAGGGCGCGGGCGAAGCCGTCGGCGAACGCGTCCGCGAACTCGTCGTCGTCACTGGGCATGGCGCAGCACCGCCTTCCGGGAGGGGACATCGGGTCCGGTCGTTGCGTCGAGTCCGTCCGTCTCCGGCGAGCCGCCGAGGACCGCGTCGATGTCCGCGCCCAGCACGGCGCGCAGCCGGACGAGCGCCCGGCGGGAGCGGGTGCGGACGGCGGTGCCGCTCAGCCGCAGCGCGGCGGCCGTCTCCTCGACGCTGCGGTCCTCCCAGAAGCGCAGCACCAGCACGGCGCGGTCCGGCGCGGGGAGTTCGGCGAGGGCGCGCAGCAGCGTCAGCCGAAGGGCCGGGTCCGGGTCGTCCACGCCGACCTCGGGGAACTCGGCGGTGACGCGCTCGGAGGCGCTGCGCTTGCGCCGGTAGGAGAGGAAGGTGTTGACCAGGACGGTCTGGGCGTAGCCGCTGGGGTTGTCCAGCCGGGATATCTTCCGCCACTTGACGAAGACCCGGCCGAGCGCCTCCTGCACCAGGTCCTCGGCGAGGTGGGCGTCACCGCCGGTGAGCAGGAAGGCGGTTCGCAGCAGGTGCCGGGCGCGGGCGGCGACGAAGTCCGGGAACTCCGGCCAGGGTGGTTCGGGCGACGCGTCCGCACTCGATTCTTGATCCATACCTTGGTAACGCGGTGGGCCCGGCATCGTGTGACAGTCCGTTCGGCGGGGGACTTGAGGGGGACGTCAGGGAGCCGTCAGGACGGCCGGTCCGGGCTCACCCGGGGCAGCGCGACCGTGGCGAGGGCGAGCCACCCGGCGGCGAGCAGCCAGCCGCCGAGGACGTCCAGCGGCCAGTGCACCCCGAGGTAGACCCGGCTGAGGCCGACGGCCGCCGCGACCAGGACGGCACCCGCGGCGGCGCCCTTGGCGGCGGCCGGGCGGGCACGGGCGACGGCCAGGGCGAGCAGCCCGGCGCAGACCGCGGAGGTGAAGGAGTGGCCGGAGGGGAAGGAGAAGCCGGTCGCGCCGGTCGCCCAGTCGGCCTGCGGCGGGCGGGGCCGGGCGAAGACCTGCATCAGGCCGGAGCGGACCAGTTGACCGGCGATCAGCCACACCACCGGGGCGAGGAGCAGTGGCGCGGCCCGGCGGGCCGGGCGCGGGGCGGGCAGGGAGCGGACGGCGACGGCCCCGGCGGCCAGGGCGAGGAGGTAGGGCACCGGGCCGGAGCCGAGGGAGGTGATCACCACGGCGGCCGCCCGGGCGGCGGACGGCCGGTGGGCGGCGCTCCAGGTGCCGGCGTCCTGCTCGAAGCCGTACGGGGCCCAGTCGTGGCCGGCGAGCAGGGCGGCCAGGGCCGCGAACAGCAGCACCGCGACGGCGGCTGCGGCTGCCCACCGGAGCGGGCGGGCGTGCGGTGGGTGGTCCATGGCGGCGGTCGCCCTTCCTCGGAGAACCGGGGGCGCGGGCTCCCGCCCCGTGGTCAGGGGTCCATGGTGCCCGACGGCAGTGGGCCGGTGCGGTCAGCCGGTGCCCGTCGGACGGTACATGCCGATCGAGTCGTGGGTGGCGGTGTCCTTGAAGCCGAACCGCTCGTAGAGGAGGCGCGCGGGCCCGTCGGCGATCAGCGAGACGTAGGCCGTGGCGGGGGCCCGGCGGTCCAACTCCTCGGTGAGGGCCGCCATGATGCGCTTGCCGAGGCCCCGGCCCTGGTGTGCGGGGTGCACGCAGATGTCGACGATCTGGAACGCGGTGCCGCCGTCGCCGATGATCCGGCCCATGCCGATGGGCGCGCCCTCGTGGTGCAGGACCACGCCGTACCAGGTGTTGGGCAGGCCGAGCGCGACGTCCTCGGGGGCCCGGTCGGACAGGCCCGCGTCGGTGCGCAGCCGGCGGAAGACCTCGACGGTGGGGACGCCCGGGCGCAGCTCGTAAGGGTCATTCATGCTTGTCATGCATTACATCGTACAGGCGGTGTGCGAGGGATCCCGTCGGGTGGGCGATCGGTGCCCCGCCGTCAGGGAACGTCAGGGAGCCGCGACGGCAACGGTGTCCCCGGCTCGACGGCACGGCCCGTTCGACGGGCTGGCGGTTCGGTGAGCCCGGGCAGGGGCCGCAGGCGGCCGCAGGCGCGGTGGCAGCCACGCCGGCCGGCCACCCGGACGGCCGCAACCGTCCCGCATCGGTGGCCCCGGAAACGGCGGTGAATCGGCGGGGGGGGGAGGTGCCCGGAAGCGGGCCGGGGAGCCGCCGTACCATGTCCGACCTGTGGGTTTCGTCGGGGAGCGGAGAGGGCGGGCGGGTGGCCAGGGTCGAGTGGGCGGGCGGGCTGGGGCGGCTGGTGGGGGCGGCGGCCGAGTGGGGGGAGGCCGGTCGGCAGGCGGTGCTGCGCGGCGGGCGGTCCGCGGCGGGCGGGCGCTGGGCGCTGGCGGCCCTGGGCTCCGTGGCCCCGCCGCCGGTTCCGGCGGTCGAGCCGTGGAAGCTGTCGCTGGGCACTCTGATCGGCCGTCACCCCCGCACCCCGGCCGTCGCGCACAAGCTGCTCGGCCTGCTCGACGGCTACGGCGCCGTGCACCTGGGGCCGGTGAAGGTCGGCTTCGACGGTGCCGAGGTCGAGTGGGACAAGGTCGTCGAGATCCGCACCCGCAACGCCTTCGAGGTGCTCACCACCAGCGCCCTGGAGCAGGACGTGGACCGGATCCGCGAGTTCCTCCCGCCGGTGCCGGGTCGCAAGTGGGCCGTCACCAAGGCGGGCGAGGCACTGGCCACCGTCGTCCTCGCGGCCCTCGAACGCGGCTCGGTCGACCAGCGGCTGGACGAGCTGACCGTGCCGGCCCAGATCGTCCACCGCGGTCTGTTCGGCCGGACGCACACCCTGGACGCGGGCTGCTTCGCCGCCGCCACGCTGGTCATCGTCGGGCAGGCCGGAGAGAGCCTGATCGCGACCGCCCGGCAGCGGGGCATCCCGGTACGGCCCGCCGAGGCCGCGGTGGAGGCCGATCGGACGGAGCACATCGCGGTGCTCCGCGAGCGCACCGACGCCGTCGCCCGACTGCTGAGCCGGATCGAGCAGAGCGACCCGGAGCACCCGGAGCACCCGGAGCACCCGGAGCACCCGGGGCTCCCCGAGCAGCCGGAGGGGCAGGGGCACCCGGAGCACCCGGAGCGCCCGGGGCTCCCCGAGCAGCCGGAGGGGCAGGGGCACCCGGCGGAGGTGTCCCTCAGCAAGGCCCCGCCCGCCGAGCCCCCGCCCACCGCAGCCCCGGGCGGACCTGCCCCCGAGCCCGGCCCGGCGGGATGATCCGGCCGACGGACGGCGTTCGGACGACGGTGGGGGAGCAGCCTGAGAGGGCGGACGTGACCGCAGTGACCGGAACCGTGTTCCGTGGTGAGGACCTGCCCGCGCGAGAACGCTTCGACTGCTGGCGGGAGTTGCTGGAACGGACCAGGGCCTGCGAGGCGACGAGCGCCCACGCGGACGACTTCCGGGCGGAGCTGCGCCGAGCCGAGCTGGGGGAGGTGGTCCTGTTCGGGACGTCGTTCCCGTCGGTCCGGTTCCGGCGGACGGAGCGGATGGTGCGGCGGGCCGACGAGGGGATCTACCACCTGTCGTTCCTCCAGGAGGGCGCCATGGCGCTGACCCGCGGGTCCGGCCGGACGGAGACGCTCAGGCCGGGCGACCTGCACCTGGTCGACAGCTCGCACCCGTACGACCTGCGGGCCTTCGGCACCCCGACCGCCGGAGGGACGCAACCCCGGCTCTCCGGGGTGGGCATGGACTTCCCGGCCGCCCTGCTGCCGCTGCCGCCGCACCGGCTGCGCGCCCTGCTCGGCCGCGCGTTCTCGGCCCGGGAGGGCTCGGCGGCCCTGCTGTCGCAGTTCCTGGTGGGGCTGGACCGGCAGGCCGTGACCCTGGGACCGGCCGAGGCGGCCCGGCTGGGGACGATCGCGGTCGACCTGGTCGCCTCCTGGGTCGCCCGGGAGCTGGACGCCGAGGCCGCCGTCCCCGACGACACCCGCCAACGCGCCCTCGTCGAGGCCGTCCGCGCCTTCGTCCGGCGCAACCTCCACGACCCGGACCTGACCCCGGCGGTGATCGCCGCCGCCCACCACGTCTCCGTCAGCCACCTCCACCGGGTCTTCACCCGGCACTCCGAGGACGGCACCACCCTCGCCGCCTGGATCCGCGCCCAACGCCTGGAGCGGGCCCGGCGCGATCTCGCCGACCCCGCCCAGCGCGCCACCCCGGTGCACGCCGTCGCCACCCGCTGGGGCATCCCCCGTGCGGACGACTTCAGCCGCGCCTTCCGTGCCGCGTACGGGCTCTCGCCCCGCGAACACCGTCAGCGCGTCCTGACCGCGCTCCCGGAGGCGGGGTGAGCAGCCGGGGGGCCGCACCGTGAGCGGCGCGGCCCGCCAGTAGTACTACCCGGCAGTACTACTCGGCGCGTACCGGCCGCCGGGCCGCCCGGTGGCGGCCGGACGAGCCCTGGCCGTCACGCTCGGTGCCGGCCCGGGAGTCGCCTGCGGTCCGGGAGGGGCGGCCGCGATGGCCGCGGCTCGTGGCCGCGCTGCGGCGGGGGCGTTCGACGACGGGGTCGGGGACGGTGACGGGCACGCCGGTGGGCACCCGGGCCCCGGTGATCCGGACCAGCTCCTCGTCGCCGGAGGTGACCCTGGTGGTGACGGGCGTGATCCCGGCGGTGTTCATCATCCGGGCCATCCCGCGGCGCTGGTTGGGCAGCACCAGCGTGACGACGGTGCCGGACTCCCCGGCCCGGGCCGTGCGCCCGCCCCGGTGCAGGTAGTCCTTGTGGTCGCCCGGCGGGTCCAGGTTGACGACGAGGTCGAGGCCGTCGATGTGGATGCCCCGGGCGGCGACGTTGGTCGCGATCAGCGCGGTCACCTGGCCGGCCCGGAACTGCTCCAGGGTGCGGGTGCGCTGCGGCTGGAGCTTGCCGCCGTGCAGGGCCGCGGCCCGTACCCCGTTCGCCAGCAGCTCCTCCACCAGGCGGTCCGCGCCGTGCTTGGTCTCGGTGAACATGATCACCCGTCCCTCGCGGGAGGCGATGTGGGCGATCGTGGCGCTCTTGTCGAAGTTCTGCACGTGCAGCACGTGGTGCTCCATGGTGCTGACCGCTCCCGCGGACGGGTCCACCGAGTGGGTGACCGGGTCCTTCAGGAAGCGCCGCACCAGGCCCTCGACGCCGCGGTCCAGGGTGGCGGAGAACAGCATCGTCTGGCCGGCCCGGTCGACCTGCGCCAGGATCTCGGTGACCTGCGGCAGGAAGCCCATGTCGGCCATCTGGTCGGCCTCGTCGAGCACGGTGACGGCGACCTGGTCCAGCCGGCAGTCGCCGCGCAGGAGCAGGTCCTTGAGCCGGCCCGGGGTGGCCACCACGATCTCCGCCCCCCGGTTCAGCATCCACGCCTGGCGGCTGAGCGACGTCCCGCCGACCACGGTCGCGGTCCGCAGCCGTACGGCCCGGGCGTAGGGGGTGAGGGCCTCGGTCACCTGCTGCGCGAGCTCGCGGGTGGGGACCAGCACCAGGGCCAGCGGGCAGCGCGGCTCGGCCCTGCGTCCGGCGGTGCGGGCGAGCGTGGCGAGGCCGTAGGCGAGGGTCTTGCCGGAGCCGGTACGGCCCCGGCCGAGGACGTCGCGGCCGACCAGCGAGTTCGGCAGCGTCGCACCCTGGATCGGGAACGGCGCCGTGACGCCCTCCCGGGTCAGCACCGACAGCAGCGCCTCCGGCATGTCCAGCTCGGCGAAGGACTCGACGGCCGGCAGCGCCGGGGTGGTGTTCGCCGGAGCTGCGAACTCGCCCTGAGCGCTGGAGCCTTGAGGCGTGCTCCGGTCGGCCGGGCGACGGCCCCGGTAGGGCCGGTCACCGGAACGGGAGCCGCCGCCGGAGGTGGAACGGGAGCCGGAGGTGGAGCGGAAGTCTGCGTCTCGGTACGAGGAGCGACCGGAATGGGTCATGCGGGAACCTTCCTCAGGGCGGCACGTCACGAGGAAGGCTCCGATGACGCGGGGCGCCGGGGGAGACCGCAGGGAACGGGCCGGAAGTGTGACGGGCGGAGCGTGGACGGTCGGACCGTGCGGTACGTCGCCGCAGTCGGCGCCCACCGTGGAGGCTGGGCGCGAGGAACCTCGAAACCGTGGGCGGTCACGGCGGGGCACCGGTTCGGGCGCCGGTTCGGGGCACCGGCTCGGACGCGGCGCTGGGCGTCTCGCGTGGGAACGGCGGTCGGTGGCGGAAACCGGTGGCGGAACCAGGGGGCACGAACTGCCCGGGAACGCGCAGGGGCGCGGTGCGCCGTGGCGCGACGCCGAGGGGCCCGCACCGGGCGTGTGCGCGGTGCGGGCCCCTCACCACCAGGCGGGTGCCGTGGCGGGTGAACTACAGCGGGCGAATGTTCTCGGCCTGCGGGCCCTTCTGGCCCTGCGTCACGTCGAACTCGACCTTCTGGCCCTCAAGCAGCTCACGGAAGCCATTGGCGTTGATGTTCGAGTAGTGGGCGAAGACGTCGGGGCCGCCACCCTCCTGCTCGATGAAGCCGAAGCCCTTCTCCGAGTTGAACCACTTCACAGTGCCATTAGCCATTAAAAAATCTCCTTCAAGGGACTGTCCGAAGCGCGCACGGTGCGGGCCTCGAGTCACCGCATGAAGTGCCCACCGGGGAAGAGCCGGGGAACAAAAAATGCGCCTGCAAGATCAGCAGGCGCACACAAAGTTCATGGGAACCACTACTGCAACTAGGTCGACTGTAGCAGGCCGCCGCCCGTCATGGAGGGTAGTTCCGCCCGTGGGTTTGCGCGGGGCGGGCGCACGCGCGGTCGTCCCGGTCCGGGAGGGCCGTGAACGCGCCTGGAACGCCGGGGACTTGGGTGCGGGAGCGGGCCGCCTCGGCGGCGGCGCGCCCGGCCCGTGGCCGAGATTTTTCGGATCGGTGTCGAAATCGTTGCGTCGAAATGTGCCGTACCCGTGCTGCCCAGCGCATACTGAATGAAATGACAAATTTCTCAGCAGGTCGCCGCCCCCTGCCCACCAGCCCTTTCAAGCCCCGGACGGAGTCGCCGCGCAAGCACTTCGCCGTCGGGGACCGGGTCACTCATGACGGGTTCGGCCTCGGCCGGGTCATCGGCGTCGAGGGTGACGGAGACATCGCGGTGCTCGTCGACTTCGGATCGCGGCAGGAGCGCATCCCCCAGCCGTACACGGCGATGTTCAGGCTCTGACCTCGGCGAGCCCCGCCCCCGACGACAGGCCCCAGGGCCATCGGACGTCGCGGGCGGTGCTGCCGGGCTTCTCCAGGTTCCAGGTGATGATCCGTCGCGGGTGGACGCGGACGGTGTCCGTGCGGAACCGGTCTCAGTGCGGCCGGCTCGCCGCCAGCAGCTCGTGCAGCAGCGGCAGCAGTTCCTCGGGGTCGGCCGCCGCGAGCTCGCTGAACGCCCCGCTGGAGCGGGCCAGGACCACCCCGGCGAAGGCGGCCGCGGCCAGCTCGGCCCGCAGCTGCGGGCGGTCCACCCGCTCGGCGGTGAAGCGCTCGTGCAGCGGGTGCACCATCCGCTCGTAGAGGTAGCTGCGGGAGGCCTGCTGCACCTCGGTGTTGTCCCCGGGCATCACCGCGGCCTGGAAGGACGGCCCGGGGCCGCGCTGGGTGAGCCGTACCAGCAGGGTGCGCAGCCGCTCCTCCGCCAGCAGGTCGGCCGGGGCCTCGTCGCCGAGTTCGAGCCGGACGGTGGCCAGGTAGAGCTGGGTCTTGCCGCCGAAGTACCGGGCGATCAACGCCGGGTCGACACCGGCCCGTTCGCCGATCTCCCGGGTGGTGGTGCGGTCGTAGCCGCGTTCGGCGAAGAGCTCCAGGGCCGCCCGCACCAGCAGTTCGCGGCTGCGGGCGGCGTCCCGGCGCCGGGGCGGTGCGGGCGGTGCGGGAGCTGGCGACGGTGCGGGCGGTGCGGGTTCGGTGCGCCTGTCCGTTCCGTCGGAGCCGCCGGGCGGCGCGGTCACCGGTCGGCCCCCGCCCGCAGCACGGGTACCTCGCTCTCGCCGGCCACCGCGTCGGCGATGCTCTCTTCCACCATCAGCTCCTCGTCCACTCGCACGCCGTTCCGGGCGGCCGCCGCCGCACTGAGCCGCGGCAGGACGATCGTAGCCAGACCGATCACCACCCACACCGCGCAGCCGATCAGCGCGGCGTCCCGGTAGCCGCTGTCGGCGGGCAGCAGCCGGCCCGGCGCGGTGTGGGCCTGGAGCACGGCGCCGCACAGGGCGCTGCCGGTGGAGTAGCCGATGGTGCGCAGCAGCTGGTTGAAGCTGACCGCGCTGCCGACCTCGTCGGCGGGCACGGCGGCGACGATCAGCCCCGGCATCACGGCGAAGGTGCAGCCGACCCCGAGCCCGGCGATCCCCATCACCACCAGCAGCTCCCACAGCTGGTCGCGGGCGAAGAGGAAGGCCAGCACCGAGGCGAGCGAGACGGCGCAGCCGATCGGCAGGACGAGGGCGGAGGAGGTGCGCCGGGTGAGGACGGGCACCATCTTGCTGGACATCAGGCTGGTCGCGGAGAAGGGCAGCAGCACCAGTCCGGCGACCACGACGGAGGCGCCCAGGCCGTAGCCGGTGCTGGTGGGGGTCTGGACGAAGCGGATCACCAGCGAGGTCAGCAGGTACATCCCGACGCCGGCGACCAGGCCGGCCACGTCGGCGGTCAGCACCACGGGGTTGCGGAGGCTGCGCAGGTCGACCAGCGGGTGGGCGCTGCGCAGCTCGTGCCGGATCCAGGCGGCGAGCAGCAGCACCGACAGCGCGGCCACCGTCCACAGCCGGCCGGAGGCCCAGCCCCAGTTCTCGCCCTCGCTGAGCGCCAGCAGCAGCCCGACCAGGGCGAGGCTGAGCAGGACGGTGCCGAGCACGTCGAGGGGCCGCCGTTCACGGTGCTCCGCCTCGGGCAGCACCAGGACGGCGAGCAGCAGCGCGAGGGCGCTGATCACGGCGCCGAACCAGAAGGCCGCGTGGATGCCGAAGGACTGGGCGATCAGGCCGGTGACGGGGTAGCCCAGGCCGACGCCGGCGACAGTGGTGACGGACAGCAGTGCGACCGCCGAACGGGAGGCCGCGGCGGGCAGGGCGTCCCGGGCGGTGGCGATGGCCAGCGAGGTGAGGCCGACGCCGACGCCCTGGAGCGCCCGGCCGGCGATCAGCCACCAGAAGCCGAGCGGCAGCGCGGCCAGCACGCTGCCGAGCACGACCACGGCGGCGGCCGCCAGGGTGACCTTGCGCCGGTCCGGGCCGTCGCCGAGCCGGCCGAGCACCGGGGTGGCGATCGCGCCGACCAGCATGGTGATGGTCAGCGACCACTGGGCCTCGGCGAGCGAGACGTGGTCGACGGTGGCGATGGTCGGGATCATCGGGGCGCCGAGGCTGCTGATCACCGCCACCACGGCGCTGAGGAACACCAGGACGGGCACCAGGGCCCGCTCACGTCGCGTCGACAGGCCCGTCGGGGTCTCCATGGACGCGCCCTCCCTTGTCACAGATCGAGAGTCCGGACCGGGGAGCGGGATGCCGGTCCCCGGGCATTCCGGGGCACGCATGGCCTCGGGATGTCGTCAGCCGATGTCATCGCCTGATGTCTTCATATGATGACATGACCGGCGAGGGCGGCGGAAGCGGGGCGGCGCTGACCTCCGCAGGGGTTCCGGGCGCTCCAGGGGCCCGCCGGGCCGGACCGCCGCAGGGCCTGACCGCCGCCGCGCCGGCGGGGCCGTCCGGGTGATAGCTCCGCCGGTTCCGGGTGGTTCCGGGCGGTTTCGCCGGGAGCACTTCCCCCGGATGGTTGGCTGTCCGGCGGACTTCGGAGGTGGTCGGTGGACACGGCGCAGAACGACGACGGCTCGCCGGGAAAGCGGCCCCGGCGAACCCGGCGGCGCGCCGGCGCGCCGGGCGGCCTCGGGCAGGCGGTCGGGCGAGCGCGCGCCGTGGTCACCGCCCGGCTGTCGGCGCTCGCGGGGACGGCGGCGGCGCTCGCCGGGCGGCTCGGGCAACTGCCCGCGCCGCCCGGACCGTTCCGGCCCCGGTTCTGGCGCAGCCCGATCCGCGGGCCGTGGCTGACCTCGGTGTTCGGGCTGGTGCTGCTGCTCGGGATCCCGGTGCTCTTCGTGACCGGCGCCCTGTCGTACGCCGCCTACAACCCCGACCTCGGCCCGCTCAACGACCAGACGCCGGACAAGGGCGTGCTGGGCTTCTACCTCTTCGACTGGCCCACCAGCCCTTCCTGGCTGTACCGGCTCACCCAGGGCGTGCACGTGACCCTCGGCGTCGTCCTGGTGCCGGTCCTGCTGGCCAAGCTGTGGTCGGTGATCCCCAAGCTGTTCGAGTGGCCGCCGGTGCGCAGCGCCGCCCACGCGCTGGAGCGGCTGTCGCTGCTGATGCTGGTCGGCGGCGCCGTCTTCGAGTTCGCCACCGGCATCCTCAACATCCAGCTCCACTACGTCTTCCCGGGCTCCTTCTACACCCTGCACTTCTACGGCGCGTGGGTGTTCATCGCCGCGTTCACCGTCCACGTCGCCCTCCGGCTGGGCCGGATGGTCCGCGCCCTGCGGTCGCGCTCGCTGCTGGTGGAGCTGCGCACCGGCCCGACCGGCACCCGGCCCGAACCCCCGGACGCCGACGGCCTGGTGGCGCCCGAGCCCGCCCCGCCGACGATCGCCCGCCGCGGGGCGCTCGCCCTGGTCGGCGCGGGATCGCTGGCCCTGCTGGTGGTCACCGCCGGGCAGAGCGTCGGCGGCCGGCTGCGCGGCACCGCCCTGCTCGCACCCCACAACCGGGACCCGGAATCCGGGCCGAACGGCTTCCAGGTCAACAAGACCGCAGCCGCCGTCGGCGTCTCGGCCGCGATGGTCGGACCGGACTGGCGGCTGGAACTGCACGGCGCCGGGCCCGTCCGGGTGTTCACCCGGGAGCAGCTGCTCGCCCTGCCGCAGCGCTCGGCCCGGCTGCCGATCGCCTGCGTGGAGGGCTGGTCCACCGCCGACCAGCACTGGAGCGGCCTTCCGCTCGCCGACCTCGCCGCCCTGGCCGGGCTGCCGGACGCCGCGAACGTCCTGGTGGACTCGGTCCAGCCACCCGGCCCGTACACCTCCGTGGTGCTGCGCGGCAACCAGATCCGCGACCCCCACTCGCTGCTCGCCCTGCGCGTCAACGGGGCCGACCTCTCGCTCGACCACGGCTACCCCGCGCGGATCATCGTCCCGGCCAACCCCGGTGTGAACAACACCAAATGGGTCGGGCGCCTCACCTTCAGGACTTCACCGACGTGACCGACACGATGCGACGACGCGCCTCCCTCGCCCGCTGGTACGGCTGGTACGGCGCCGGACCGCTGCACCTGCTGGTGCTCCTCGCCTCCCTCGCCCTGACCGGCTACGCGGTCGAGCGCCTGGTGACGGAACGGCCGCTCGCGGTGGCGGTCTGGTTCGTCGGCGCGGCCGTCGCCCACGACCTGGTCCTGCTCCCGCTGTACTCGCTGGCGGACCTCTCGACCCGGTCCGTGCTGCGCCACCGCGCGGAGCGGACCCCGGCCGTGGGCTGGATCAACTACCTGCGGGTCCCGGTGTTCCTGTCCGGGTTGCTGCTGCTCGTCTGGTTCCCGCTGATCCTCGACCTGTCCGAGCCCTACCCGGGGGCCACCGGACTGTCGGAGGGGGTCTACCTCGGCCGCTGGCTCGCGATCACCGCCGTGCTGTTCGGCGCCGCCGCCCTCGCCCTGGCGGTCAAGCTGCGCCGCGCCCGGCGGAGCGGCGGCCGGGCGACCGGCGGCCGCCGTCGGGGCGCCGCCCGCGGTGTTCGGGATTCGTAAGGAGGCGTTCCGCCCGGTCCGTCCCGGTCCGCTCCTACAGTGGTCGGGCCGGACTTCCGAGGAGAGGTACAACAGATGACGGTACGTCAGGAACATGCGGACGGGCCCCGGGCCGAGCTGGGGGTGATCGGCGGTTCGGGGCTGTACGCGCTGCTGGACGAGGTGGTGGAGGTGCGGGTGGAGACCCCGTACGGGCCGCCGAGCGATGCGCTGTTCGTGGGGGAGGTGGCGGGGCGTCGGGTGGCGTTCCTGCCGCGGCACGGGCGGGGGCACGGGCTGCCGCCGCACGGGATCAACTACCGGGCGAACCTGTGGGCGCTGCGTTCGCTGGGGGTGCGGCAGGTGCTGGGGCCGTGCGCGGTGGGCGGGCTGCGGGCGGAGTTCGGGCCGGGCACGCTGCTGGTGCCGGACCAGTTCGTGGACCGGACCTCGGGGCGGGTGCAGACCTTCTACGACGGGCGGGCGCTGCCCGACGGAACGGTGCCGGGGGTGGTGCACGTGTCGATGGCGGACCCGTACTGCCCGGCCGGGCGCTCGGCGGTGCTGGCGGCGGCCCGCTCGGCGGGCTGGGAGCCGGTGGACGGCGGCACGCTGGTGGTGATCGAGGGCCCGCGCTTCTCCACCCGTGCCGAGTCCCGCTGGTTCGCGGCCAACGGCTGGTCCGCGGTCGGTATGACCGGCCACCCCGAAGCCGTCCTCGCCCGCGAACTCGGCCTCTGCTACGCCTCCTTGGCGCTGGTCACCGACCACGACGCCGGAGTCGAGCACGGCGACGGCGTCACCCACGCCGAAGTCCTCCGGGCCTTCGCCGCCAACGTCGATCGGCTGCGCAGCGTCCTGTTCAAGGCCCTGGAGGCCCTGCCCGTCGAGCGGGACTGCGTCTGCTCGCACGCCCTGGACGGCCTGGCCACCGGACTGCCCGGTGTCCCCGGTGTCCCCGGTGTCCCCGGTGACTGACCGGCCGGTGCTCACCCGGACCCTGCCCTGCGCCGCTGCCCTCGCCGCCCTGGTGGTGGCCCTCGCGCTGACCGTGACCGGCGGCGGCTCGCTCGCCGACCGGGCGCCGCTGCACGACTGGTACGCCCTGGACGCCGCCCTGTTCGCCCTCGCCCTGCTCCTGCTGCGGCGGGTGGAGGAGCGCAGGGTGGTGCCGGTCGTGCTGGCCGGGAGCGTCCTGGTCGCCGCGGTCGGACTGCTGGCACCGCCGCGCACCAGCGACGACGCCTACCGCTACGTGTGGGACGGGCGGGTCCAGACGGCCGGGATCTCCCCGTACGCCCACACCCCGGACGACCCCGCCCTGCTCCGGCTGCGCGACCCCGGTCTGTTCCCCACCGGGGACGGCTGCACGTCCTGGGACGAACACCGGACGGCGGCCGGGGACTGCACCCGGATCAACCGGCCCGCCGTGCACACCATCTATCCGCCCGTCGCCGAGGCGTGGTTCCTCGCCGAGCACCCCTTCGGCGGCGGGGTGCGCGGGGTGCAGGTCGGCGGCGCCCTGCTGGCGGTCGCCACCACCGCCCTGCTGGTACGGCGCGGTCGGCGGGCCGCGCTGTGGGGCTGGTGCCCGGGCGTGACGGTGTGGGCCGTCAACGACGCCCACGTCGACACCCTCGGCGCGCTGCTCATGGTGGCCGGGCTCGGCTGCGCGGCCCGCCACCGGGCCGGCGCCGGCGGCGCCCTGCTCGGAGCGGCGGTCGCGACCAAGCTGCTGCCCGCCCTCGCCCTGCCTGGGGCGTTCTCGGGCTTGCTGGCCCGGCGGCCCGCCAAGCGTGACCTGGTGCTGCTCGCCTCGGCCCTCGGCACCTTCGCGGCCGTCTACCTCCCGTACGTCGCGGCCTCCGGCCTCGGCGTCCTCGGATACCTGCCCGGGTACCTGCGGGAGGAGGGATACGAGCAGGGCCACCTGGAGCGCTTCGGTCTGGTGCGGGCGGTGCTGCCGGACCGGTGGGCGCCGTGGGCGGCCGCGCTGGTGCTGGCGGGCGTGGTGCTGTGGGTGCTGCGCCGCGGCGACCCCGCCCGCCCCTGGCAGGGCGCGCTGCTGGTGACCGGGACGGCCCTGCTGCTGGTCGCGCCCAGCTACCCCTGGTACGGGCTGCTGGTGGTGGCCCTGGTGGGGCTGGACGGGCGGTGGGAGTGGCTGGCCGTCCCGGCGGCCGGGCAGGTGCTCTACCTGGTGGGCGGCGAGGACGCCCAACGCACCGCGTACGGCGCCGCGTTGGCCTGCGTGCTGGTGGTGCCGGCGCTGCGCGCCCTGGCCGGGGCGCTGGTGCCGCGCCCGGTGCGCGGGGGCGGGCCGGAGATGACGAAAGTCTGACGGAACGCCCCCGCCACTGGCCCCGGACCGGTCCGACCTGGTCGAATCCTCGCGTGGACAGTCGCGTGGACAGTACAGACGAAGAGGGCCGGGGCACCCCGGTCGGGCGCCGGGTGGTGCTCGGGCTGCTCGGCCTCGGCGCGCTCGGCGTCGCCGCCGGGCCGTTCCTCCAGCGGGTGGAATCCGGGCTGGCGGAGCGCGACCCGAGCGGCCTGTCCGGGCTGCTGCCCGGGAATGCCGGGTTCCGCTACTACTCGGTGGTCACCTCCGTCCCCGAGCGGACCGCGGCGGACTACACCCTCACGGTCGGCGGACTGGTCGAGCGCCCCGCCGCCCACCGGCTCGCCGACCTCCAGGCCATGCCGCAGCGCCGGCTGGTCAAGGACGTCCAGTGCGTCACCGGCTGGCGGGTGCCGGACACCCCGTTCGAGGGGGTGCCACTGGCCCACCTGCTGGACGCCGCCGGGGTGCGGCCGGGCGCCAAGGCCGTGCGCTTCGACTGCTTCGACGGCGCGTACAGCGAGAGCCTCACCCTCGAACAGGCCCGGCGCGACGACGTACTGGTCGCGTTGCGCCTCCAGGACAAGCCGATCACCCACGACCACGGCGGACCGGTGCGGCTGTACGTCGCGCCGATGTACTTCTACAAGTCAGCGAAATGGCTCTCCGGGATCACCGTCACGGACTCCGTCCAGCCGGGGTACTGGGAGGGCAACGGATACGACGTCGACGCCTGGGTCGGCCGGTCGAACGGGCGGGACGATGCACCGACGAGCTGAACTGGTCCTGCGCTTCACCCGGGCCGAGCGCTGGGTGCACCGCACCACCGCCGCGCTGATGGGCGTCTGCCTGGCCACGGCCGCCTGCCTCTACCTCGGGCCGCTGGCCGTCCTGGTCGGCAACCGGCCGCTGGTGGTCACCGTGCACGTCTGGTGCGGCCTGGCACTGCCGGTCCCGCTGCTGCTCGGGCTCGCCTCCCGGGCGCTGCGCGCCGACTTCTCCCGGCTCAGCCGCTTCACCCCCGCCGACCGGCAGTGGCTGCGGGCCCTCCGCGCCCGCGCCGGGCACCGCCCGGCCGGCAAGTTCAACGCCGGGCAGAAGCTGTACGCCCAGTGGACGCTCGGCTCGATGCTGGTGATCATCGGCACCGGCCTGCTGATGTGGCTCACCCACCTCGCCCCGCCGACCTGGCGCACCGGCGCGACCTTCGTCCACGACTGGCTGGCCGCCGCCATCGCCGTGGTGATCGCCGGCCACGTCCGGATGGCCCTGCGGGACCGCGAGTCACGCCTCGGGATGCGCACCGGCCTGGTCGACCGCACCTGGGCCGAGCGCGAGCACCCGCACTGGCGCACCGGGCGGCGGGAACCGGTGCGGACCGGTGCCGACGAGGCGGTGGAGTAGCCGCCCTCAGTGCTGTCCTCAGTGCTGTCCTCAGTGCCGTCCCGGTCGCCGTCCCGCTCGCAGTCCCGGTCGCGGCAGGGGCAGCAGCAGGCCCCACACATCGCGCTCGGCCGTGGCGGACCAGACGACGTCGCCGTGGCCGTAGTCCGGGATCACCAGGTAGTCGACCTTGGCGCCGCCCCGGTCGATCAGGCGGGCGCCGAGGTCGTGGTCGCCGCGGCCGAACTCGGCGTTCAGCCAGACCACTTCGGCCCGGACCGCCTCCCAGTCGATCAGGTCGGGGCCGGCCCGGCCGGCCCAGACCGCCGCCAGGTCGCGCAGCAGTGCGGTGGGCTGGAGCCCGCTGCCGAGCCTGGCGACCGCCTGCTGCCAGACCGGGAGCGGGGAGTGGGCCAGGGTGAAGCGGTCGTCGGCGGGGGCCGCGCCGAAGGTGTAGCCGCCGGTGCTGTGGCCGCGGTGGTGGATCCAGTTGGTCGGGCCGGGCAGGTCGCGGGTGCGGGTCAGGGCGTAGTGCAGCAGCCCGAGGTTGCTGAACGGTGCCGCGCCGTCCACCGGCCGGGGCAGCCCGCTCGGGGCGTCCGGGTCGGTGGCCGCGCGGGCGAACAGGCTCTTGAGCCCGGGGTCGACGGTCCAGTCGCCCGTCGCCAGCCGCTCTTCGAGCAGGCCGTGCAACTCCTCGGCGCGGGCCGCCAGTTCCGGCTCCCGCTGCGGGTCGTAGGGGCCGGTGGTGTCGAGCACCAGCACCCGTTGCGGGCCCTCGCCGCCGAGCCGGGCGGCGGCGGTCAGGGCGAGTGCGGCCCCGGCCGAGTGGCCGAGCAGCTCGTACGGCAGGCCGGTGGCGGAGCGGGCGGCGGTGACGACCCGTTCGAGGTCGGCCAGTTGCCCGGCCAGGCCCCAGTCGGCGCACCGGGGGCCGATCCGGTCGGGGGTGAGCGCGTCCTCGCGCGGGGTGGTGCCGAGCACCAGGCAGCCGTGGTCGGCGAGGAAGCGGGCGAGGCTGCGGCCCTGTGCGGTGCAGTAGTTGGCGGCGACGTTGAGCCCGCCGCCGGGCAGCAGGTGGACCACCCGGTGCGCGGTGCGCGGGTCGCCGAGGACGTCGACGGTGATCCGGTCCCCGTGCTCGACCGGGACGGTGAGCCGGTGGTGGTCGCGGTCGACCCGCTCCGCCGCCGTTTCACCGCACCCGAGCGCCGCCGCCAACTCCCCGACGATGTCGCTGCCCACTGCTGCCCCCTCCGGTGCCCGGCCGTCCGGTCTGTCGGACGGCGCGCACCAGTGTGACGCATGGTCCGGGCCGGGCGGCTCAGCCCTTGCGCAGGGCGAGGAAGCGGCGGCCGTGCGAGGTCCAGCGCTCCGCCTCGACCAGGCCCACGGCGCGGGAGCGCCGCAGGGTGGCGGCCGTGCCGAGACGGGCCCAGGGGAAGGCCGGCCCGAGTCGGCCGTCCGGCCCCTCCACCCGGACGACGGTCCGCTCGTCCACCTCCTCGGGCTCCACCTCCACCAGCAACAGCCCGTCCGGGGCGAGGAGCTCGGTGCTCCGGCGGAGCAGGGCGTCCGGGTCGCCGCCGATGCCCAGGTTGCCGTCCGCGAGCAGCGCGGCGCCCCAGCGGCCCTCGGCCGGCAGCCGGTCGAACACCGAGCGGCAGAGCGCCGCGCCGCCGAGGCCGACCGTACGGGCGACCGCCGCCCTGGTCACGTCCACGCCGAGCGCGGGCACCCCGAGGGCGAGCAGCTCGGCGACCAACCGGCCGGGGCCGCAGCCGAGGTCCAGGACGGGCGCGGCCGTCCGGGCGCAGCGCCGCAGCAGGCTGTGGTCGGCCCCGGCCGCCGGGGCGCACCAGCGCTCGATGTCCAGGTGCAGCCGCCGGCCGTCCTCGCGGCGCAGCCAGAGCGGGCCGTAGCCGGTGCGGACGGCCTCCGCGAAGGGGTCGTCCACCCAGGGTGCGGCGACCGTCAACTCGCCACCTCCGGAACGGAGTCGAGGGCGCGCAGCCGGGCGGCGAAGCGGCTGTCCGGGGCCTGCTCGGCGACCAGCCGGGCGTCCTCGGCGGTGTCCACGTCGGTCAGCCGGGGCAGCCGGTGGACGGTCAGGCCCGCCTCCGCCAGCCGGCGCAGCAGGGCCGCGCCGGTGTCTGGGGTGGACATCGGCACCCCGTGCAGCAGTCGCGCCGCCGCCGGCCCGCCCGGCCGGGCCAGGCCGAGCGCCCAGAACCCGCCGTCGGCCGCCGGGCCGTACCAGGCGTCCAGGCCCGGCCGCCGGGCCGCGGCCAGCGGCTCGGCCAGCGCGGCGGGGTCCAGCTGCGGGGTGTCCATGCCGACCAGCAGGGCCGGGGCCTCCGGGGCCAGCCTGGCGGCGTGCGCGAAGGCGGCGGCGAGTCGGCGGTCCAAGCCGCCGGCGCACTGTGGGACGACCTCCCAGCCCGGCGGCAGCCAGCCGCCCGGCTCGCCGTCCAGGACCAGCAGCCGCCGCCCGGCGGGCATCGCGGCCAGGGCGTGCAGGGTGTCGGTCAGCGCCGCCTCGGCCAGGCCCGCCGCCTGCGCGGGGGTGTACGGCGGGGTGAGCCGGGTCTTCACCCGGCCGGGCACCGGCGCCTTGGCGATCACCAGCAGGGTCGGCGGCGGTGCGGCCAGCACCGCCCGCATGTCGCGGACGGCCTGCCGGGTGCCGCGCAGGGTGCCGGTCACCTTGGACCGGCCCGCGCGGGGGAGGTAGTCGACGGAGGTCTCGGCGATCCGCAGCCCGGCGGCCGAGGCCGCGAGCACCATCTCCAGCGGATAGCCCGAGCGCCGGTCGCCGAGCCCCAGGGCCAGCAGCCGCTCGCGGCGGGCGGCCCGCATCGGACCGAGGTCGTGCAGCGGGGCGCCGGTGCGGGCCCGCAGCCGCCGGGCCAGGACGGCGTTGGCGAGCCGGGCGTGCACCGGCCAGGCGCCGACAGAGGCCGGCCGGCGGCGGCCGAGCACCAGGTCGGCGGCGCCGGCCAGCACCGGGCCGGTGACCCGGGGGAGCTGGGCGGGGTCGAGCGAGCCGTCGCAGTCCATGAAGCAGACCAGCTCGGCGGTGGCGGCGCGCAGCCCGGCGTGGCAGGCGGCGCCGAAGCCGCGCCGGGGTTCCTCGACCACGGTCGCGCCGAGCGAGCGGGCCAGCTCGGCGGAGCCGTCGCGCGAACCGTTGTCCACCACGACGGCCCGCCAGCCGGCCGGGATGCGGGCGAGCACCCACGGCAGGGCGGCGGCCTCGTCCAGACAGGGCAGGATGACGTCGACGGCCGGGGAAGGGGGAAGGGGAGGAGTCACGCCGGTCACGCTAACCGCGGCCGGCACCGCCGGAGCCGAGCCGCGCCCTTACGGAAGTACGACGTCCGGGGCGGCGCGCCCCGTTCGGGGGATGCCGGGTCCCGGCGGGGCCGGGGGAGCCGCCGCGCGCACGGGCGCGGGATCCTGGCGCTGGATCTTACGGAACTCGGACGGGGCACCCGGGTGGCCGCCCCCGGCCGCCGCCGGCTCGTATCCTCGGCGGGGTGAACGAGAGCCCCACCACCGCCGGACCGGCACAGCCCGGCCGGATCCTGGTGGTCGACGACGACCCGACCGTGGCCGAGGTCGTGGCCGGCTACCTCACCCGTGCCGGTCACCACGTCGACCGCGCCGCCGACGGCCCCCAGGGGCTCGCCCTGGCCCGCAGCGTCCGACCGGACCTGCTGGTCCTGGACCTCATGCTCCCGGGCATGGACGGCCTGGAGATCCTCCGCCGGCTGCGCGCCGACGCGGACGGCGCCGAGCTGCCGGTCGTGCTGCTCACCGCCAAGGGCGACGAGACCGACCGCATCCTCGGGCTCGAACTGGGCGCGGACGACTACGTCACCAAGCCGTTCAGCCCGCGCGAGCTGGTCCTGCGGGTCCAGTCGGTGCTGCGCCGCTCCCGCGCGGGCGCGCCGTCCGGCCCGGCCGGCGGGCGGCTCGTCTCGGGGGACATCGCGCTCGACCCGCAGGCCCGCCGGGCCCACCGCGACGGGCGCGAACTGGCCCTGACACTAAGGGAGTTCGACCTGCTGGCGTTCCTGCTCCGGCATCCGCACACGGTGTTCCCCCGGCAGGAGCTGATGGAGCGGGTGTGGGGCTGGGACTTCGGCGACCTCTCCACGGTCACCGTCCACGTGCGCCGGCTGCGCGAGAAGATCGAGGACGATCCGGCGGCACCGAGGCTGATCTCCACGGTCTGGGGCGTCGGCTACCGGTACGACCCGGCCGCGGGCGAGGGCCCGACGGCCGGGGGTCCGACGGCTGCGGGCAGTGGGCCGGCCGCGGGCGGGAAGGGCGGCCCGGCGTGAAGGACCTGCTGCTGATCGCCCTGTTCGCCGCGCTCGGCGCGGGCGGGGCGGGCCTGCTCGGCTGGGCGGCCGTCCGGCTGCTGCGCCGCCGCTCGCTCGCGCTGTCGCTGTTCTGCGTCGCCGCCGTCACCGTGCTGGCGGTCACCTCCGGGACCTTCGCGGTCGCCCAGGCGATGTTCCTGTCCCGGCACGACCTCGGCGTGGTGATCACCGTGCTGGCGATGGCCGCCGTGGTCTCGCTGGCCACCGCCGCGCTGCTCGGCCGCCAGGTGGTGGCCGGGAGCAGGGCGCTGACCGCGGCCGCCCGGACGGTCGGCAGCGACGCCGGGTTCGCCGCGCCCGAGCGCCCGCTGGGCCTGGAACTGGCCCAGCTCGGCGCCGAGTTGGCCGCCACCAGCGCCCGGCTCGCCGAGGCCAGGGCCCGTTCGCAGGCCCTGGACACCTCCCGCCGGGAGCTGATCGCCTGGATCTCGCACGACCTGCGCACCCCGCTGGCCGGCCTGCGCGCCATGGCGGAGGCCTTGGAGGACGGCGTCGCCGAGCACCCCCAGGACTACCTGCGGCGGATGCGCACCGAGGTCGAACGGCTCACCGGGATGGTCGACGACCTCTTCGAGCTGTCCCGGATCCAGGCGGGCGCGCTCGCCCTGTCGGTGTCCCGGGTGTCGGTGTACGACCTGGTCGACGAGGCGCTCGCCGGGGCCCACCCGCTGGCCCGCCAGCGCGGGGTCCGGCTGGAGGGCGGGCCGGTGGCCGCCGAACCCGTCGAGGTGGACTCCGGGGAGATCACCCGGGTCCTCGGCAACCTGCTGGTCAACGCGATCCGCTCGACCCCCGAGGACGGCGTGGTGGCGGTCTCCGCCCGTCGGGAGGCGGACGAGGTGGTGCTCGCCGTCACCGACGGCTGCGGCGGCATCCCGGAGCCGGACCTGCCCCGGGTGTTCGAGACCGGGTGGCGCGGAAGCACCGCCCGCACGCCGCGCTCGGCGGACCGGGGGAGCCCGGGAGTGCCAGGGGAGCGCACCGAGGCCGGGGGCGCCGGGCTCGGGGGCAGCGGCGCCGGGCTCGGGCTGGCCATCGTGCGCGGCATCGTCGAGGCACACGCCGGGCACGCCCGGGTGCGCAACGTCGCCGGGGGCTGCTGCTTCGACGAGGGCACCAGCAGCAGCCCGGCTGCGGCGTTCAGCCGGTTCACCGCGCAGTGCCGCTGCTCCAGCCGCAGCGCGGTGCCGTCCCAGCGGACCG